>JBILVV010000003.1:0-41064 GCA_044370255.1 Pirellula sp. | reverse complement strand
GCAGCCTGCGACCTCGATTTTCTAGGAATTTTTTCATGCCAAACTCATCCACTCCGAACACCGATTCGCCGGAGGCCGCGCCCTTGGCTTCCGTCTCGGTGTCGATGACTCCCTTGGCAAGATACGAAGAGTTCCTGCAATCGCGAGGTCTGAGGAACACACAACAGAAACGTTTCCTTCTCGAGCAAGTCTTCAACCGGCACGCCCACTTCGATGCCGACCAGCTAATCGATCAGCTTCCATCGCGAGGGGACCGGAATTACGTGTCCCGTCCGACCGTTTATCGTACGCTCAAGGAATTCGTCGACGCGGGATTGCTCCATCGCTTCGAACTCGACGGACGCAGCATGTACGAGCTGAATTATGGCTACCCCGAACATGACCACATGTACTGTTCGACCTGCCGACGATTGATCGAGTTCACCAGCGACGAGCTGATTCAGATTCGGGACCAGGTTGCCCGGGACCACCGGTTTCGCGTTCGCGACCACCGCTTCATCATCCACGGAATCTGCGATGACTGCGCAAAGAAGCGTTCTCTCGGTCGCCGCCAGGATCGTGTCTGACTGACATTGCCATAGGTCGGTTCATCTAGTATTCATCGAACCGCAATCTCCGTGCTGCCAACGATGGGAGCGCTGTGGACTTTGATTGCTATCGTTTCTGAGGCTTGGAATGATGGTTTCCTGTTGCTACCGGCTATCTCGAAGCTTCCTATGGATCTTGAGTCTCGCTGTTTCTGGATGGGTGACCAGCGGCTGGAACGACCAACGGATCTTTGCCCAGATGGGCGGGTCGGACGGTGCGGCGGCTCCGGCGTTTGAAGACCCTTCCTTTCGAGAAAAACTGTATGAAGCAGGTGGATTCGCGGAGCGCGAGGGTCGTCAGGGAGCAGTGATCCTGTCGGTGACGATCGAAGGCAACCAATCCGTCTCGGAAAATTTTATCTTGTCTCAAATGCAGTCTCGCGAGGATCGCGCTTTTGACAAGGAGACGTTCAATCGCGATATCAGCGCCCTGTATCGCACCAATTTGTTTCGCAAGGTGGACCCCTACTTCGTTTCGACTGCCGAAGGGGTACACATCCGGCTGATCATCAGCGAAAAACCGATCATTCGGTCGGTGGAGTTTCTTGGCAATGAAGCGTTGGAAGAGGGGGCTCTCAAAAAGCATGCGGGGTTGGTCAAAGGTGATCCTCTCGATCCGATTGCCTTAAATTCCGCTAAGTCCCGCTTGATTGAATTGTATCAAGACAAAGGGATGAATCAGATCGACATCCAGATCCGAAAAGGTCTCAAACCTTACGAGCGCGACGTGGAGTTCCTCATTAACGAGGGTCCCGTCGAGCGAATCAATTCCATCCGTATCATCGGCAATCAGGCGTTCGGCGAGGATTTGCTCAAAGCTCGTATATCGTCGCGGGACTCTCGTTGGGGAGTGACACGATTCTTTGGAAACAAAGCATCCGACCTAAAAATTGAACAAGATCGAGAACAGCTACTGGGATACTATCGATCGCTGGGATATTTCGATGCACGGGTCGATTACCACAAGGCTTATAATCGCGGAGGAGAGTTTATCGACCTGACTTTCGTGGTGTACGAGGGGAATCGGTATAAGATCAATTCGGTTTCGATCGCTGGTATGCAACGCTATCAACCGAGCGACCTCAAGCCGTACTTACTGGCCAAGGCGGATGAACCGTTTTTGCAAACGAACAAGTTGAGGGATGAGAGGTTGCTGACCGATGTCTTCGGGGCTCAGGGGCACATCTTTTGCGATGTCGAGGGTGAGGTTATCTACCAACCAGATCACCGAGTAGACATTGTCTATCATGTCTCGGAGGGTGATGTTTATCGCGCGAGCGACATCCGCGTTCACATGGATGGTGATTTCACCAAGCGGCATGTTGTGCTTCAACCTTTGCGCAATTTAAGGCCGGGGGAGATCATCGACAAGAGAGAGCTTGAGAACAGCGAACGGCGCCTCAAGTTTTCGACGATTTTCAACACCGACCCGACCCGCGGCGAACTCCCGCGTGTGACCGTAAGTCAACAGGAAGATCAGGAATTTGTTCGCAAGTAGCGAGTCCGTATCCATGCACAATCTGTGGCGAGTCTTCCTTAAGTCGATTGCATCGTCTGGTTATGCCAGCTCGATGAGAACCGCTTTGGTTTTGCTCATCGGCGTTTGGGTTGGCACGGTGAGTACCACCACCGTAGCTCGAGCTCAATTTGGTGGACCACCCTTACCTCCGGTGACCAATCCTGCAAATCCCTATGGCGTACCGGGAACGCAGCCTCCTGTCGTAGGTGCTCCGTTTTATCCTCCGGCAACTCCCCCGGGGGCCATGAATCAACCTTTGCCACCCTTGAATCAACCGTGGCAGATTGATCCCAATCCTGGATTCATGGGTTCAACACCCTTTGGATATATGCCCAATTACCGAGATGTGCCGATCGATGTCACGGTATCCGAAGGGCAGACCGGACGATTTTCGGTGGGTGGATCCGTAAATAGCGACTTGGGAGTCGCTGGAAATATCATCCTCGAAGAACGAAACTTCGACTTGTTCAGGCTCCCTAGTAGGCCGAGTGACATGTTCAACGGAGCATTTCGTGGTGCGGGTCAGAACTTTCGACTCGAACTCGTTCCAGGGAACTTGGTTCAACGTTACACGGTGAACTGGACTGAGCCGAGCCTGTTCGGTTATTCGCCGTTCAGCTTTTCTGTTGGTGGTTTCTACTTCACGCGTTTCTATCGCGACTGGTCCGAGCAACGGCTTGGGGGCCGGGCCGCACTTGGATACGACATCACTCCCGACCTGTCACTCACAACGGAACTCCGCGGTGAAGATGTGAAAGTTTTCAATCCTCGCAACAACCTCGTCCAGTCGCTCAACGACGCGTTGGGGAGCAATGATGTTTACACAGGAAGGTTTCGCCTCGCCCACAACACTCGAGACAGCCCATTCCTTCCGACCGAAGGGCATTTGCTGGAAATGATCTATGATCAAGTGTTCGGTGAATACGATTTTCCGCGGGGCCAGATCAACTACAGCCGTTACTTCCTTGTTCGAGAACGGGCCGATGGTACGGGTCGCCACACCTTCACGACAGCCTTCCGCACAGGGTTTGCCGGCGCAGATCAGCCAATTTTTGAGAACTTCTACGCTGGTGGTTTTTCGACGATGCGAGGATTCCAATTCCGGGGAGCCAGTCCGGTCGAATCGGGCATCCAAGTCGGTGGTCGTTTTCAATTCCTCGGAACCCTCGAATACATGTTTCCAATCACAGCAGACGATATGCTTCGCATGGTTGCCTTCGTGGATTACGGAACCGTCGAAAAGGACATCGAGATCAACTGGGATAACTTCCGTGTGGCTCCCGGTCTCGGATTTCGAATCGCAATTCCAGCGATGGGACCGGCACCTCTCGCGTTCGATTTCGCTGTACCGATCGCTTATTCGGATAACGACGATCGGCAAGTCTTCTCGTTCTCGGCAGGCTTGACACGGTGATGTCGGATGCTGCAACATTAGAATTCGATGTGGACTTACCGAGCTATCATGGCCCGCTCGATCTGCTGTTGTATTTGATTCGGCGCGAGGAACTCAGCATCGAAGGGATCGCTCTGGCTCGCATCACCGAGCAATATGTTGAGTTTCTCGACGTTCTCAAGGAACTCGATCTGGACAACATCAGCGAATTCATCGAAATCGTGAGCTTGCTGATCGAGATAAAGGCCGACAGAGTCCTTCCTCGAACTGCGGACGAAACCTTGGACTCGAACGAATCTCTCGAAATCCAGTCTCCGCATTTGATCGAACGCTTGATGCAGTACAAGCGATTTCGAGATATCTCTTGCGTGCTGGATGAGCAAAGTCGATTGTGGCAATTGCATCTGCGGCGCTTGGCTCCTGTTGCAGCGCGTCGCCGAAGCGAATCCGAAGAAGCTCCTATCGCACGTATCGAGGTTTGGGACTTAGTCAGCGCATTCGGACGAATCTTGAAAGCTCGGCAAACGTCCCCTGCCGAAGCAATCCGTTACGATGAAACTCCGATTCACGTCTATATGCATTCGATTCACGAGAGAGTTTCGGCCGAGGATCGAATCGAGTTGCACGAACTCTTCGAGCCAGGCTTGCACAAAAGCGCCTTGGTGGGCCTCTTTCTAGCGACCCTGGAGATGATTCGCTATCACGGGCTGGTAGCTCATCAAGAGGCCTCCGAGGGAGCACTCTGGCTTTGCAAAGGAGTGGCTTTCCCGAAGAGTCTGGAAATCCGATTGGACGGGGATGATATGCCCGTTTGATCGCTTTGAGGGTAGAATAGTTCAATCGAAATCTCACTTGCGCGAGCGATATTCAGACCACCCCTCGACGAAAGTCCATGATCAGCGAAATGGAAACGGGGAACATCCAACGAGTCATCGCTGTGACTCCAGACCTGCAATTGCGGGAGCAAATTCAGCGCAGGATTGTTTTAGAGCTTGATCGATTGAGGCAACCCGCTAGAGCGATCGAACGACTGGTCCGGTTTGTCGAACGTTCGCGAGCCCCCAACACATTGCTAAGCCAGTGGGATCGATCCCCGGGACTGCTCGGCACACTGCTTCAAGCGCTCGATGTCGACAGCCCTGCGGTCGAGTGGTTGATCGACGACCCCGACAGCTTCGATTCGATTCAACTATCTGCTGGCCGTGCACCGTCGGCACTAGAGATCCAGGACAGACTACTGACGGAAGTTCGATGCTTGGATGATATCGACCAGGTTCGCTCTTCGCTCAAGCGATTCCGGAGAAGAGAGTGGCTGCGAGTCGTCTTCGGGATCGAGTTGCAGGGTATGAGCGGTGCCTGGGCGCAGCAGCAATTGACCTGGATCAACGACGCGATCCTCGTGGCAGCTTTCAGTTTTTCATTCAACCTGCTTCATACGCTGGAACAGAAACCCCAAGCATCGGGTCCATCGATTCCGATCGCCGTGCTGGCGCATGGTTCCTACGGGTCGGGCGACACGGATTTCCTCAGTGAATGCTCATTGATTTGCATATCCTCCGGAGGAACAGGTGAAATCGATTCACGTATGGAACGCTTCTGCGATATCCTTGAATCCTTCGACCCCGAAAGATTCCACGTCCATTTTCCCTTGCATCGACGGCTTGTTGGCGAGCAGGATCGGCGTCCGTTAGACATGCAGCGATGGATCGAGTGGGCTCAGGTTCAGGGAGACGCAGAACTTGGAGCCGCTCTTATGCAAATAAGGCTGGTAGCGGGCAATCCATCGATTGGATATACCTTTCTTCAACAGATCGAATCCCTTTTCCTCGATCGATACCGATCGCGATCCGAGCAGGCATCGCTCGCAAGCTTCCTTCGTAAACGGGATCGCGAAGAAAGAGCTATGGCGCAGATCGCGATCATCCAACATCGCATCGAGAGTATCTTGTTTCATCTCCAATGGATCCATGGAGCCTACCTTCCGGAACCGCGAACTGGCAACATGGCTTCGCGAATCGAATCGCTTGCGCGCCATGGATGCATTTCGGATGCGGAATACGGTCTGCTCGTTCATGCACACGACTTGGCTCGAGACTGCAAATTGAAGCTTCAAATCCAGGCCGGATGCGCTCCATCTGACTCATGGCCCGAAACAACCTCGACACTTGACATGCTTCGCAATGAAAACATCAAACTTCGCGCATTGTCGGATCAATTTCGCGAGACCAGTCTCGCAGACGAAGGGACCGGTAGCGAGGAAGCCGATCTGGTGTTCGATCCGAATCCCGATCCGATTTGGGCTGCAGAGATTCTGGCTCGCTACGGTTTTTGCGACATAGTCCGGGCTGTTGCGCTTTTGCGAGACCTGGGCGAGGAAGACTTTCGTGTCCTGTCGACGCGCCGTTGCCGATACTTCCTTTCGGTGATTGCTCCGAAACTGCTGCAACGCATCGGGCAAACACCTTCCCCTGACCGCACACTTGAAAACTTGGCGGATACCTGCCGTTCTATCGGAGCCAAAGGTGTGCTCTGGGAACTGTTCAGTCTTCATCAACCGTCGATGGATCTTTATATACGCTTGTGTGGAACAAGCCCTTACCTAATCGGTATCTTGACCAGCAACCCGGGCATGGTCGATGAGTTAGTCGACTCCTTGTTGCTGAAACGATTACCATCGGAAAACCATTTGAGCCGACTGTTGGATGAACTGTGTCGCGGTGCCCAGGAAATCGACGCGATCGTCCGCTCATTCAAGAACGCCATGCATCTCTCGATCGGTGTTCGAGATATCCTCGGCAAAGAGAGTATCTCGGAAACGCATCGGACCCTTGCAAGCGTCGCGGATGTGTGTTTGCAGCAATTGATCGAATTCCATTACAACGTTTTGGTCCAGCGTTACGGGGAACCAACGTGCCCGCTTTCTGTTCTCGCCCTGGGAAAGCTGGGAAATCGGGAGCCGAATTATCACAGCGATGTCACCATTCTGCTTCTCTACGAAGGTTCAGGCACCACTCGCCCGATAGGTCCCGTGCGGCATCCCCACACGATTCGCAACGATCTCTTTTTTCAGCAACTGGCCCAGCGACTCTCCCAAGGGATAAATCGACTGACCAGACACGGTCGGCTCTTCGAAATGAGGAATTGGAATTTTGCCCAAGAACCCTCCGCCACTTTGGCTTGGACAATCGATCAATTCGAGTCTGCATTTCTCGGCGGTCAAGGGGATGCACTTGCGAGGATGGAACTGCTTTCGGCTCGTCCCATCGCAGGTGATCCTTCCTTTCAGGCCAGCACTCAGCAGGCAGTGCAGTGCATCCTAACGACCAGGCCTTGGGCAAAGGAGGACTCTCTCGCCGCTCTTGCTCATCGACGCGACTTGGAATCCAGCGCATCGCCGCGCAATCTCAAGCGAGGACGAGGCGGCACCATGGATATTGAGATGATCGCCAAGATACTCTCGCTGCAATTTGCGTACGAACATTCCGATCTGGTCGCACCGGGTACGATCGATTCGATCGAACGACTGCGACGAATCGATGCGATCTCCGCGCAGGACGCGCTGCGACTCAAGGATGCGTACAACTATCTACGTGGAGTGGAATCCGGGCTGCGATTGATGAATACCAAGGCTCGACACGATCTTCCAGAAGATCCGATCGATTTGGCTCGATTGGCCTTTGGTCTCCATGTCCCGGACGCAGAGCAGTTGATGGAAGCGTGCGAGCACTATCGCAACGAGGCACGTGAACTGCTCGTTCGCTACGTCGGCGATCCGAACGCTTGATCATCCATCCGTTTTCTCGCGATCGGAGGATCAATCGGCGAGTTCGGGAAACTGGTCGCGGCTCGCTTGGCGACCGATCAGAGAGCGAGTGCGATTGATAAAGTCCGACTTGTAATTCGCGACTTGCTGTTCGGTGATCCCCAGTTCCTTTGCTGCGTCCTTGTTATTGACTCCCGCGACGAACAGCAACTCAATGCACTTGAGTTTCTGATAATCGCCTCGGGATTTCCATTTGGCGACTTGATCTTGCAATGCCGTGGACAGGGACTTCTCCTCGCTCGCACGCTGCTCGATCGAGCGGGCAACGCTGCTGACTGCACGACCGGCTGCCGCAACATGCCGAGCTCCATCGCTGGTATCGCCATGGGATGGGAACTGAGTGACCGGTCTTCGGCCCTCGCGCCTCAGGTGATCGGTTAGCTTGTAGGCTGCAATCGAAAAGAGATAACTCTCGAGCGGTCGCGAACAATCATAGTTGGGCAAACTATTGACAAAGCCGATCAACGTCTCTTGGACAATGTCCTCTGCGTGTGAGCGATCTGCCAAACGAGCGCCGACATAAGCGAGCAACCTACCCTCGAACCGATCGATGAACTGCTGCCATGCAGCGGCGTTTCCTTCGCGGATGCTATCCACCAGAATTCGTTCCGAGTTCACATCATTCATACGTTCTATCGCAATTGCCTGCGTGCATGTTCTCTAGTGGACAGGAACTGAATCACCTTGGAGCATCCTGCAAAGGTCCCCAAGAACGCCAGCGACAAACCTCCCAAGAGCCACACTCGCACCGAGGTAATGATCTCCCGTTCCCATTCCCGAATTTGCTCGAGCTTTGATTTGTCGATCGATAATCGTACCCACATCTGATGGAAATTGCCGCTGGGGCGCTCTTGATAGTTGTCGTACTTGGCAGACGGATCGATCAGGGTTTCAGCGATATACTCGGGTGTCAGGCCAGGAATGTCCTCGGCAGAAACCGTTTCCAAAACATACTCGTCGATTAGTTTTTTGACTTCCTGAGGCAGTTTTGCATCGAGTTCCTCGCGGCATTCTTCCAACGTTCCATGAAGCGAGCTCTCGATTGGGATCAACAGTCGATCCCGTTCTACGACTTTCTGACGAATCCACTCGGGAATGCCCTCTCCCAGCACAGGGAGATCGAAAGCTTCCGAATCTCCATTCACTTCCGCGACATTACCCGAGCTGGTTTCTCCGACAAATGCATCTCGGAAGGCCCTCTTGATCTCTGCTTCCACAAGAGCTTGATCCTGGGTGTTCTCGAGCTTCTTTGAGATCTGGTTCAACTTTTCGCTGAGCGAATCGATTGATTGATTGAGCCATCGCATCGAATCGGATAATGATTGCTTTTTATTTTTCTCCGTATCCGCAACGTTCAAAGTATCGGATCCCTTCTTGGATTGTGCGACATCTTCTATCGGCACATTTGAAGATTCCGATGTCGTTGCCAATTTCTCCATTTGGTCCTCAAACAGCTTCACTTCTTCCTCGAAGCGGAACTTTTGTTCAGACGCAAACTCCGAGGAACCTGGATGATCCGGTGGAAGGGTCTCGACTCTTCGTAGAATCATTCCATAGGACAGAAAGACCATCAGTGCGAGCAACGCGAACATCGCAAACAATGAAAATGTGAAGCCTTGTGTATTCCTGCTCATGATGCACGGCTCTCCACACCGGTGATATTCTGTGGATAGATATTCTGTGGATGAACCGGACGAACTGGGACCGTCATCGGTTCCTTCCACGGCGACGCCATCTGGACGACAAACGATACCGCCCCCGCCAACAATACATCCCAGTATCCTGGGAAGTAAAAGATTCCCTGCACCAACGCGGCCAGGATGACGCTCCAGAGGATCGGCCAGAGCGAAAACCGCTTCTTGCGAAGGATATCGGATTGACGCCACCAACGGATGATCCCCATCAAACATGCGAAATATGCCATGTGGCCCGCCAGAACAGGCACTCCCTGTGCGTTATAGAACCCAGTCCAACTCCGATTGATCGGTTCGTCGAACAACTCAATGGACGTGGTCTCTGTACTAGAGATTTTGTCCCAAGGAATCATCAGAAATTCGCTGAGTTGGAAACTGACCGCGCCCAGAGCTAGGCCGGTCGCCATGAGAACAAATCGGAACACGATCGAGTCCTCGGTTCTCGACTCCCATCGCCGACTCAAAACTAGGATGACCCAACTCATCAGAGTCGTCATCACTCCGAGCCAGGCGATACCACCGAGCCAATGATTATTGGAAAACTGCCCGTTGGACATCATTAGGAATCCACCACCGTATGTGAGGATGCCAGCGATGAAGCCCGCGAAAGTCATCGAACGAGTCGCTGCGTAAACCCGAGTCCACAACCCTTGCTGACTCATCATGTGACGCTGCTCTTGCTGCCACATGCGAAGCGCTTGTTTGCTGGAGATCGGTCTGGCGGGTGGCTGCGGCGCTGCATTGGCTCGCGGTTGAGGAGCATTATCTGCGTGGGTGAAATGCACGGTCTCTTGGAACGCAGGCCCGGATGCCATCGCAGCTTTCGGCCCCACGGCCCGTACTCCCGGCGGCGGAGGCGATTTGAGAGGAATTGCTGACTCGCCGCATTTGCTATAGCCGACGTTCAAGAACCAAACCGCATAATAAATGATGTAGGCCCAACCGAGCATGGCTAACGAAGGGGCAATCCATCCGCTGTTGATAAGGATGAAAACAAACGCGATCACCGCAACCAACTTGAACCACCCACTCTTCTGATTCGGCGCTCCATCTTGCGACTCTCGGGAACGTATCCCCAAGTCATGGAGAACCTGCAAATACCACTTCGCAATCGGTTCATGCTTCAACGCTTCCGCGTGACCTTGTAGACCAACGCTGAAGAACATTTGCATGCGGTCCACAAGCGATGGATCGGATGCTTTATTATGCGCGACAGCTGGGCCACCTTTGGTGTAGACCATTCTCGGCTGAGGAGTCGAAGGAACTGTTGCGGGTGGATGACGCTCTGGAATCGGACCGGACGTTTTTTCGATATTTCGCAGCGGCTCACTCGTTCGGATCGCCATTCCACTTGGGTCAATGCTGTATCCGAGGTCCGCAAGCATGTCCCGTCCATCGCGGTAGCGGCTTGCCGGATTCTTGGCAAGCGCCTTCTCGACCACATGTGCGAACGACGTGGGCAACATCGATAAATCGGGGTCCGCTGTCAGATGCTTGAGAATGATTTCAGGAGTGCTCTCGCCGTCGAAAGGAACGGTACCGGTCAGCATCTCGTAGAGAATGATCCCGAGAGAATAGATATCGATCTCTTTGCCATACTCTCCTTTGCCGATCTCCGGAGCCATGTAGTGGAAGGTTCCAACGCTTTCCGTTTGGCCAGCGCGTCGCGAAGCGCTGATATATTTGGAGAGTCCATAGTCTCCGATCTTGGCCATCGAATTCTCGATGAAGATGTTGGCCGGTTTCAGATCACGGTGAACAATGCCGGAATCATGCAGATAGGTGCATCCGGCCACGATCTGGGCAAACAAAGGGATCGCCTGCTCGGGCGACATCCCTTGGGGAGCACGGTCCAAAGTTTCTCGCAGGGATTCTCCCTCGATAAACTCCATGACGATCCAACCTTGCTCGTTCTTGTCAAAGCGGATGTCGTAGATTCCGACCAAATTCGGGTGCCTCAAGTTCAGGCAGTGCCGAACCCCCCGCATCTCCACATCCAAATTCTTTTGGATCCGTTTCAGGGCGACTTCTTTCCCGGAATCGCTCTCAGCGAAATAAACCTCGCCGAAGCCCCCAACCCCAATTCCCCGCTTGATGGTGTAGCCGTCGAGCGGCTGGTCACCGTTGCCATACTGGAATTTCATGGAGTCACCCGAAGGATTCGAAGTTTTCTTGGTTTGGCGTTGGAGCATCGCAAACATGACCCAATTTCCACTCCCATTCTCTTTCATTGTGGTAGATCAGACTACATTGTCGAGTTCTACCGCTCTGGCTGTCTCTCTCTTTTTTCGATCGGCAAGGGCTTTGCTTGGATGAAAAATCCAAGCCGAGCCATCATTCGAGCGTCATTGAGAATTCATCGTGGCGGATTCTTTGGCCGGGAACCAAAGGAAACGGGGCGCAAACCTCTCTTCCCCCGACATTCAAAGGCTCATTGCCAGTGAAGCGACACATCCAGGCCCCCTGATGGCGGAACAATACCAACCGATGACTCCAATACGGGCAGGGAATGTGAGCATTCGGTTCAGGGCCCAAAACGCAAGATTCACCCATCAGCAAGGGAGCGGTCAAAAAGGGTTGCCAACGCTGCGATCCCTGCAATTCCAAACGGGCCGTTCCGCTCAGCTTCGTCGGACGAACATACCGGATCTCGACTCGATCCCCCAAAGTCAACGTGTTTCCATCGGACAAAATCGTCGCTCGGTCCAAAACCTGACCATCCACTTTCACCAATTGCAGGGGCTGGACCAAGTGATCCTCGCCATGGCGTCGAAAGAACAAAGCCTTCCTGCTCAGGTCTCCTCGAATGGCCAAATCCACATCATTGCCGGGGAATGCTTGCCCAAGGGATACCTCATCGCTATCGCACATAGCGAAACTTCCTATGCCATCAATCCACAAGATCCTAGGTTTAGGCATAGTCTTCTCATCGCGATTCGCGAAACCAGATGCTGCAAGTCGCCTAATCATACCGGTCCTCCCACTCCTCGGGGAGAATAATTGCTCGATTGCCCTGGCCTGCACTCGCCTGCACTCGATCTACTTCGAAGCGACTTCGAAGCGACGAGAGCGGCAGCCGCCGCATGGACCAGCTACCGCTCCGCTTCATCGTCATCCATCGTTCCGTTGGCTTTGGCGATCGACGCCGCGCCCAACATCCTCTTGTTAGAGGGAGCCACCCGCGAATTGATCGACCGAGGTCTCAACATTGCCGCGGGAGAAATACTCGCTGATCTGATCGACGAGATCTTCGCTGGCAATCTCTTCGCCGACGGGAACCGAGCCGCAATTCTCCACGCAGTCAACTAGCTTTTCGGCAACTTCAATGCGAGTGGAGATCTCGTCCAAGACCTTTCGGACACTTCCCAGAGCGCTGTCATCGACCGCAAACCGACTACCGGCTTGGGCGACTTCGACCATCGTTAACCGAGCCTGCAGATTCTCGACTTGGACTTCCAATTCGCGCTTGGCAGCCAACATCTCATCGAGCTTGCGACGAGCACCCATAAGGTTCTTTTCGCGTGCTTCGAGGATCTTGGCGAGTTTCTCCGAAGTTGCCTCGAGTGTTTGATGATGCTTGAAGCGGTCTCCGAGATCCTGGCGAACCTGATCGATATCAAACTTCTTGCCTCGATAGACGACATACTTCACGCCGCTTTGGACATCTTCCTTGAGCTTCAAAATCGCATCCTTGGACTTCGCAAGCGATGCCTGCTTGCTGTTGACTTCGCGCTGCAGTTTGGCAACTTCGACTTCTTCGCGTGCAATCAACTTCAGATTGTCCGCGATCTCTGGCTTGAGGTCCGCGATCAAGTCGCGAGCCCGCTTGATTTCAACTTCGATAGGAATCTGATCCTTGATCGAGTCGCGTAAACTGGAATACCCGGTCTTGATGTAGCTGAACGAGGAGGTGCCCAACAACAGTCCACCGCACCCGACAGCCAATGCTGACCCCAACAAAACTTTCTTAATCATTGGTTCAACCCCCAAACTTTTGAAATGGACAAACAACCCACAAGGATGCATTCGAGGCGGGTTCGGGGATCTTGAAAAAAAACAGCGATTTCTAAGAGTGTGCAAAACACCCCTTCAAAAACATTGACACTCGCTCCATTGGGGACTCCGCCAACGAGCATCCGTGGTTGACAGTTTTCCAGGGTTAGACGACTCTAGTAGCTGATGTTTTCCTGTTTTTCTCCTCCCTAGGATCGGGTTGTTGCCACCCATGTCATTGCCACCGATGATGGAACTGGAATCCCAAACCGAATCGAATGATTCTCTCGTCGCTTCGCCGAGCGGTGTGCCAATGCTGGTCGCATCCCCCGACCTTTCATCCTGCAACGAGGATTGGTACGAGGCTGCCTTGGCTACCGGACTTGCCTCGCTGAGCCCTATACCGAGCCCCCTTCGAAGCTCTTGGGGCGACGACGACGATGCCGAAGAGGAAGTGCCAGAGGAAGATGAGGACGCTGAAGAAGACGAGCCCGATCCGTTTGAAGATTTCGACGAGGAGGACTTCGATGACGATTTCGACGATGACTTCGAAGAGGAGTTGGAGGACGAATACGAAATCGAACCCGCCGACGATGGAATGCTCGAAGGGCATCCAGATGCAGAGGATATCGACGACGACGAAATCGACGGAGAAGATCCTCCCATCGAATTCACGGACGAAGAATAGCTTCCTAGGATAGGTCCGGATCGATGTTTCGCGCTGTAAAGACCGATGTCCGATTCCCGGATCAAGAGGAATCGATCCTTCAGTTCTGGAAAGAGCAAGGGATCTACCAACGATCGCTCGAACAGCGAGCCGGCGGCGAACCCTTTGTATTCTTCGAAGGACCACCAACCGCAAATGGTCTGCCCCATCCCGGCCACTGCCTGACCCGCGCAATCAAGGATCTGTTTCCTCGATACCGCACCATGCGCGGATATTGGTGCCAACGCAAAGCCGGTTGGGATACCCACGGTCTACCCGTTGAAGTCGAAGTCTGCAAAGAACTCGGTATCCACAGCAAAGAAGAGATCGAAGCCTATGGCGTTGAGAAATTCATCGCCAAGTGCCAACACAGCGTCTGGCGCTACATGCAGGAATGGGAACGGGTCACCGAGCGACTCGGCTTTTGGATCGATCTCTCGCAAGCCTATGTCACCTACCACCAAAGCTTCGTCGAAAGCGTTTGGTGGTCCCTCAAAAACTTCTTCGACCGCGGACTCCTCTACCGCGGACACAAGATCGTCTGGTGGTGGGCCCAGGGTGGAACAGCCCTCAGCAGCGGCGAAGTAGGCCAGGGCTATCGCGAAGTCGCCGACCCCAGCGTCTACGTTCGCTTCCCTCTCATCGACGAACCGCATACCAGCCTCGTCGTCTGGACCACGACTCCCTGGACCCTTCCATCGAACCAGTTCGCCGCTGTCCACGAAGGAATCGATTACGCCTACTGCCGAGATGTCGAAACGGGTGACACCGCGATCGTCGCCGCCCAACTGGTCGAGATGCTCTCGGAGAAAATCAAACGACCGCTGACGGTCGATAAGACCGTACCCGGACGCGACCTCGTCGGAAAACGCTATCGCCCTCCATTCGATTTCTATGAGTCGAAGCTCGGAGAACAAACCGGAAACCTACGCGAAGGGGGACAAACAGTCCGACAATGGCGAGTCGTGCACGCGGACTTCGTGACGCTCGATTCAGGAACCGGCATCGTTCACTTGGCCCCGGCGTTCGGCGAAGTCGACTACGACGTCCTGGTTGCCCAACGCGAACTGTTCCATGACGGCAACGGACCGGACCTACTTTGTGCCGTTGGTCCCGATGGAAAATTTACCGATGATGCCCCTGAGTATCGCGGCGTGTGGGTCAAAGATGCCGATCGCCCCATCACCCGCGCCCTGCGCGATCGTGGCCTGTTGTGGCACCAAGAACAGTACGTCCACGACTACCCTTTCTGCTGGCGAGCCAGCGAAGACCCGCTCATTCAATATCCTCGCGAGAGTTGGTTCATTCGCACCACCTCGTTTCGCGATGCGATGCTCGAGAACAATCGCGCCATCGGATGGCACCCCGAACACATCGGACCCGGACGCTTCGGTAATTTCCTCGAGTCCAACGTCGATTGGGCCCTATCTCGCGAACGCTATTGGGGCACACCCCTTCCTATTTGGGTCTGCGAATCGACCGGCAAGATGGAAGCGATCGCTAGCTACGATGAACTTTGCTCCAAGCCCGGAATCCGCGGGCTGGAAGTTTGGGAACAGGCCAAGAAGAACCAACCCGATCTGGCCGATGATTTGAAGGTCCACAAGCCCTACATCGATGCGGTGACCTACGATTCACCCTATCGAGCCGGCTCGCGCATGCAACGGGTCAGCGAGGTCATCGACTGCTGGTATGACAGCGGAGCCATGCCCTTCGCACAATGGGGATATCCACTTCGGGGCACCGACTTGTTCGAATCCCAGTTCCCAGCGGACTTCATCAGCGAAGCGATCGATCAAACTCGCGGCTGGTTCTACAGCCAATTGGCGATCAGCACGATGCTCTTCGGCAACAAGCCTGGTCAAATCGCTCCCAAAGGAAACATCCCGTATCCGCATCCATTCAAAAATTGCATCGTTCTTGGATTGATGCTTGCTGAATGGTACGAGAGCAAAGACGGCAAACAGCGGTTCCTGACCGAAGAGGAAGCTCGCGAAGCCTTGGGCAACGACTTCGTTCATAAAACTGGGAAGATGAGCAAGCAACTGCGCAATTATCGCAGCCCGCAGGAGATCTTCGATCGCTATGGTGCCGATGCCTTGCGATGGTATCTGTTCGCCAATCAAGCACCCTGGAACTCCATCCTCTATTCCGAGCGAGCCATTCGGGATTCCATCCCCGAGTTTCTGCTCCGATTGTGGAATGTGTTCAGCTTCTTCACGATCTATGCCGAAATCGACGGCTTCCAAGGCCCGGCCGAGATAACATCCCCGCTCGATCAATTGACCGGCGATGAATTGGCAAAGGCCCCTTCCTATCGACCTGTCCCTGAGCGAAGCGAACTGGATCGATGGATGCTCAGCGACTTGGCCGCAACATGCCGCACCGTGATCGAACGGATGGATCGCTACGACAGCTACGGTGCCTGCCAAGCCTTGCATCATGTCGTCGACGCGCTGAGCAATTGGTACGTGCGCCGCAGCCGTTCGCGGTATTGGGCAGCCGAGAAATCATCGCCCGATAAACTCGATGCGTATTGGACTCTCTACGAGTCCCTCGTTGTTCTGGCCAAACTGATCGCTCCCTTCACTCCGTTCATGGCAGAAAACCTGTGGCGGCATCTGACCGCGGGCTTAAAAGGGGTTCGCGAGAGTGTTCACCTTTGCGATTACCCGGACGGAAGCTTTGCACAGGCCGACACACTGCTCAACACGCGCATGGATCTGCTCCGCGAGATCGCGTCCCTCGGTCGATCGGCCCGTATGGATGCCAAGCTGAAAGTGCGACAACCTCTCGGCCGAGTCGAAGTGACCCTGGCCGATGGTTCTCACATCCCCTGGCTCACCGAACACGATGACATCATCCGCGAAGAACTCAACGTCAAGGAGATCCATTACGCCAGCGGTTCGAGCCCCTACGTCTCCTACTCGGTACAACCCAACTTCCGTCGCCTAGGACCTCGCGTCGGTCCCTTGCTCCCCAAACTCAAGCAAGCCCTAGCATCCGTGTCCGGGGCCCAACTCATGGACGAAATGAGCCGCGATGGAAAGATCTCTCTATCGATCGATGGACAAACCATCGAACTCGATGGCGACGATATCCAAGTCCGCTTTACTGCCAAGTCGGGTTGGGCTGCCGCTCAAGGCAAGAACGGCGTTGTCGCCCTCCACACGGAATTGACTCCCGAACTGATTCGCGAGGGGATCGCCAAGGACGCAATTCGAATCATCCAGGATCTACGCAAGAAACGGCAATGCGATTTCACCGATCGTATCGCTATCGAGATCATTACGGCGGATGCCGCCGTACGCGAAGCCATCGATTCGCATCGCGACTTTATCTCTCAGGAAACTCTCGCGGTCTCTGTCACGATCCGCGAATCGGGCGGCCCTCTCAGCGACTCCGAATCGATCGAACTGGCAGATGTCCCTGTCTCGATTGCACTCTCGGTACAGTCTCGCGGAAAATAATCTGCCAATCAAACGACGAAATCGCCTTTCCATGAGCCGCCTTGGCGTTAGCCGCGGTTTCTTGCGTTTTCGATCATGCTGATAATTATGCTACCATGAAGTGCAATCTCTCGAGCATTTCCCTTCAGGAGCAGCTTCATGTTGCGCTGTAGATTCCCTGCACATGCGATCCTTGGTCTTGTCATCCTTCTCGGATGTTGTCTGCCGAAGGTTTCTGCATATGAACCAGCGATCGCGAGCAGACCGAACATCTTGTTCATTCTGACCGACGACCAACGGGCAGATACCATCGGTGCGTTAGGGAACCCGGTCATCCAGACACCGCATGTGGATCGTTTGGTGCACGAGGGTTTGTCCTTCGACCGCGCGTATGTCCAAGGAAGCATGCAGGGAGCGGTCTGCGTTCCGGCCCGGGCGATGTTGCTGTCAGGTCGCAATCTGTTCCGCGTCGATGAGAAGTTGATGCGCGATACCTCTTGGCCCGAAGTCTTCGCCGACAACGGATACTCGACTTGGATGAGTGGCAAATGGCACAACGGCCCTCCTTCTATTGCCAAGTCGTTTCAGCACGCCAACTCGATCTTCCTGGGAGGCATGAACAACCCCATGCGAACACCGGTGCAGGATTTGGTCGATGGCAAACTGGCTTCGCCCAGACGTGAACCCAATCACGCGTGCGAGCAGTTCGCCGACGAATGCATTCGCACCCTCGAGACACTGGGACGCCAATCAGACGACAGAAAACCTTTCCTTTACTATCTGCCGATGATTGGTCCCCACGATCCGCACATCGTCCCCGATGATTTCCCAGTTCGCTACGATCCGAGCGAGATTCCATTACCCCCGAATTTTCAAGCTTTCCACGCTTTAGATAACGGCGAGATGACGGTTCGCGATGAAAAGCTCCTTCCCTGGCCGCGCTCCGAACAAGGAGTCCGCCAAATGCTGGCCGATTACTATCGCTATATCTCGTATGTCGATCATCAAATCGGGCGCGTACTCGATGCCCTTCGCAATTCACCGATGGGGGACAACACCATCGTTGTTTTCACATCTGACAGCGGGGTGGCTCGCGGTAGCCATGGGCTGATCGGCAAGCAGAATCTCTACGAGCATTCGATTCGCGTACCACTCATCTTCTCCGGTCCCGGGATCCCCAAGAATCGTCGCACCAACGCGTTCTGCTATGCATTAGACATCCTTCCGACGCTGGCAAAAAAATCTGGAATCCAAAACGATGTACCTGGCGAGTATGTCGATCTGAACGGCACGCTCTCGGATCCGGACCGGACTGCACGCGATCGGTTGCTGTTCGCATACCGCGATGTGCAGCGAGCCATCACCATCGGCCGATGGAAACTCATTCGGTATCCTCGCATAGATCGCAATCAGTTGTTCGACTTGGATGTCGATCCGCACGAGACCAACGATCTCTCGGAGAAACCAGAACACGCAGTTCGCGTCGCCGAGATGATGATCGCGATGGAATCCGAAATGCGTGAGAGTGGCGATTCCGCAACCCTGAAGGCGAAGGCTCCGCAACCTGCACAATGGAAACCGCCCGTTGCCGATGCCCAGGATCGCAAGGCGAACATAGTATTTATCCTCGCTGACGATCTAGGCTACGCCGACTTGGGTTGTTATGGCACGAAGTATTACGAAACACCCCACATCGATCGGCTCGCTTCGCAAGGTATGCGATTGCTCAATCACCATCATTGCCCCAATTGCACTCCTACACGTGCGGCTCTTCTTTCCGGTCAGTACGGCGCCCGGACGGGTGTCTACACAGTCGGTTCGATCGATCGATTTGATTGGAGCAAGCGTCCACTGAGACCCGTCGATAACGTGGAACAACTCCCACTCGATCGAGATACGATCGCCGATCAACTCCGTTTGGCCGGCTATGCGACGGGGATGTTCGGCAAATGGCACATCGGTAACAAAGGCCTTTATCATCCGAGCCAACGAGGATTCGACGAAGCCATCGTCAGCATGGGTGCCCACTTCGACTTTGAAACCAACCCGGAAACCCCCTATCCCAAGGGGGAGTATCTCGCCGACTTTTTGACCGATCGCGCAGTCGACTTTATCCGTCGCAACCAGAGGCGACCCTTCTTTCTGTACTTGCCTCATTTCAGCGTGCACTCACCCCACGATGCCAAGCCAGAATGGAAACAACACTTCGAAAACAAGCCGGGAGTCGGTGGCCACAAAAACCCGACCTATGCCGCCATGATCGCGTCCTTGGACGAGAGTGTCGGTCGAATCACGCAGTCGCTCGATGAACTCGGGCTATCCGAAAATACCATCGTGGTCTTCGCGAGCGACAATGGAGGGGTCGGTGGCTATGTCCGGGAAGGGATCAAAAAGGATGGGGACATCACCGACAACTCTCCCCTTCGCAACGGAAAAGGAAGTTTGTACGAAGGGGGAATTCGGGTTCCGCTCATCGTGCGATGGCCGGGTATCGTGAAGGCCGGTTCGTCATCCAATGTGCCAACCATCCATGTCGACGTGTTCCCGACGTTGCTGGAGATTGCAGGTGGACCAAAACCAGCCCAAGCCCTCGATGGAGAAAGCTTGTTGCCTGTCCTCCGCGGAGGGAGTCTTCAACGCACGGCTATCTATCAGCACTTTCCCGGCTATCTGGGAGCCGGGCCCGATGCATTTCGCACCACTCCCGGTGGAGTCATCCATGAGGGGCCATGGAAACTCATCGAGTACTTCGAAGACGGCCGACTCGAACTCTATAACCTTGACGAGGATCTTGGCGAGACTCGAAATCTCCAAGCCGAGCACCAGAAACTCGCGTTCGCCATGAGAGAGCGATTAGCCCGTTGGCGATCTGAGGTTGGAGCCAAATTGCCACAGCCAAAACCGATCCAATCGGAATCGAAAGCCAAGGCACGTCGCTGATTCGTCTCCGAGTTGTCCTCTTTTGGTTGAGTTATCCTCGGGTCATTGATAGACTCCAAGGATCCTCTCGACTCCATGGGTAACATTCATTTTCAAAGTCATCTGCTTGGATTGCGGAATGGAATTTTTTCGGAAGACTTCGATCTGCAAGTCCCTTCGTTGGGTAGGTGTGGTCGCTATTCTGTTCGTGGTGCTCGCGGTCCGAGGCTATGCCGACGAACGCGAAGTCGCACGCTCCCTACTGGATCAACTCGACGATCGCCGATTCTCGGAACGGAACGCAGCGTTCCTGAAACTGTGCGACCCACGATGGGACATCGACCGGTGGCTCGAAGAGCAATCCCGTGTATCCGATCCCAATCGCGCATCTTTGCTCCAGTGGATCCGCCGAGTCCGAAGCATCCAGGGATCGATGCAGGAACGGCTCGAGATGATGGGAGACTATCAATCGCTCGCCGATGGCGATCTATCGGTCGTAAACAAATTCATCAACGATCGGAAAATCGACGCGTTGGTCGAGATCCTCGAAATCGTGCCGCAGGCCTCGCGCGAGGAGATGTTTCGCTATCGATCGGCATACCATCCGACGGTGATCGATCAAGCCATCTCCGCGGCATGGCGAGATGGGAAAGAAAACCTGATTCCGCGATTGCTCAACGTAGTCCTTCCGAGACACGCGATCCGGGTTGGATTGAACGCTCGCTGGAAAGAACTCGGCATGCCACCTGAGTGGCGAGTCGACGAACCGTTGGATGTTCCCGATGCCCAAATCGCTACCCACGAACGGGACGGACGAATCGATGAAGCCTTGGCGGTCGCGAAGCGGAACGGATTGTCTGAGCGATACGAAGCGCTGCTCATCCGGCATCAACGATGGGATGCATGGCTCGAACTGGATCCCCTCAAAAAGACAACTTCCGCTACCGGTTGGGGGGATGTGCAACGAATCATGTTGCTCGAATGCCTCGGCCGACACGACGAAGCCATGGTTTATTACGACCTTCGAAAGACGGACAAAGGCAAGACCAAGTCCTATTACAACCAACAAAAGGCCACTATGGCTTTATTCGTTGGAGACAAGGATGCGTTTGAACAACTCCTGAAATCCGATTCGCCCCAAGGCTTGGTCGATATTCTTTTTCTCCGCAATGACTTGGAGAGATTGCTGGAGATCGAAGGGCTATCGGATCTCAAGACCGAGTCGCTTGACAAGTGGTTTGACAAGTGGGTGAATTTGGTCCCCCTGGCGAATAAGCCGATTCGCTTTCAATCCCTCTTTCATCGTTTAGGACTCGATGAGTTGGAATCTCACCTGTTTCGTCGCATTCGAAGTCATATCAAGACCGATAGGGACGAACAATCTCTCACCGAGTGGGACGCTCTCCTGAACGAATGGAGAATCTACGGTCTCGACCATCGCAGGCTGGAAGTGATCGCCGATTTATGTGCGAGAAGAGAGAAGGACCGCCCGACGAATGAATGGATGTTATCTCAGCGCGGCCTCCAGCAAATTCAGGATGAAACCCGAGGCGTTACTCTCGAAACCCTCTTCTTCAAAAATTTCCCCAATATTCGGTTCGCTGCGATGGTCCTCTATGATGTCCTTCGCAAACGCAACCCGGAACTGGACCCTAAGGCCCGTATCGAAATCGTCGAAGATCTCAACCAGGGGCGCATGCCGGCAGGTTGGTCCGAGAAGGAATTGCTTTCCGTGATCCGCGATATGATCCGCGCTTCGCTCCATGAGCCCAGCGTACTGGAACCGATGCTGGTCGATATCGCAGATACTCTCGATACACTTGGTATGACCGAGGAAGCGATCAATATCTTGCAGGATCATTCCGATTCCCTCGCAGCCAGGATGGCCATTGCCAAATACTTTTCGGAGCTTGGACAAATTGATATCGCCGCGAATCTCAGCTTGGAAATAGCAGATCAATATCGCGAAGATGTTCACGCGCATCTCCTGGCCAGCCAGTGCCTGGCCGATGCCCGTCGGTTCGACGATTGGATGAATTTGCAAAAGCGCAACCTGTCCCGAATGGACTCCTGGGAATGGCTCGAGCGTTATCTCATGAGCGAGCGCGGTACGCAAAAGATGGAACCGCAGCCCGATGTTTTGCTCATGCTGGAACTGCTGAGGAGGCATTCGCCATCCACCTGGCATGAGCTTTGGTACGGAAATGCGTACACGGAATTCGGAGCCTGGAAACAGGCAGATTGGTATCACCGTTCCGTCGCTGAACATCCCGATCGGATATCCGAGCTGCGTCAGTTGGCGATCGAAAAAGCTATGGATGATATTCAAGAGCGGGCGAAAGCTCAGTTTCCCGACCAAGGACAGGGGGGTGCGACCGGAATGAAGGATATCGATTGGACTCAGTGGAGCTTTCGATACGAACGGATCTTCGCCTCATGTTTCTGGCACGCTGTTCAAAAGGGCAAGCTCGAGTTGGCGGATCGATTGATTCGAACAGCACACCAAGTCTATCCCGAGCAGATCAACACCTTGATCGATGTCGTCCCATTGATTCGTTCGCAGTTCGGTGACGAGACACTCAGAAAATGGTACGAACTATATGCGGGTCCGATGCGATCCCATCTGGAGCGATTTCCGAACGATACCCTGGTCGCGAACAACGCTGCGTGGCTGGCAGCCAAGTGCGGGGTAGAGCTCGAACGAGCGCACCAGTTGGCTCAGCAAGTTGTTCAGCAACGACCGACCGATACGTATCTCGACACCCTCGCAGAAGTCGAATTCATTCGCGGCAATATCGATAAGGCAATCGAGATCTCTGAGAAATGCCACGCAATGAAGCCTCGCGAACAGCACCATATTCGTCAGTTGGGGCGGTTCCGTAAGCCGGAAAGTCCATCGGCTAAGCAATCCGAATAACCACCTTGCCAAAATGTTGGCCGCTGGCCAGATAAGCAAAGGCATCCGGAGCCGCTTCAAGTGGAAACACGCGATCGATGACCGGTTCGATCCGATGCTCTTCGAGAAATGCATTCATGCGAACAAATTCGTCGCGCGGGCCCACGTAAATTCCGTTGAGGGTTACATTGCGAGCCAGCAGCGGAAAGAGGCTGGTCGTCGGCGCACCGAATCCGGTCAAGACGCCGATCAAGGCGATATGTCCGCCCCCCGCGACACTCTTCATCGATTGTTCGAGTGTGCCTGGGCCACCGACTTCAACCACGTGATCCACACCGCGACCGCCCGTCCAACTCCAAACTTGTTCGGACCATTGCGGGTGCGCTTTGTAGTTGACTCCTTCATCGGCCCCGAGCGCTCTGGCTCGCTTCAGCTTGTTGTCGCTGCTCGAGGTAACGACGACCCTCGCGCCTACATGCTTGGCGATCTGGAGAGCGAAGACAGACACTCCTCCCGTACCGAGCACTAAAACCATTTGATCTTTGGTCAAAGCGCCGCGCGCGATCAAGGAGTACCAGGCCGTGAGTGCTGCGCACGGAAGAGTCGAGGCGGCCAGAGTATCGAGATGCGCCGGAACACGAACCCATGCGTCCTCATGCATTACAACTTGCTCGCGCAGCATTCCATCTAAGTTGCCACCGAGGTCGAATCGATGATGGGAAAGATCGAACCGACCCGATTGCCAACGCGGGAAAAAGCAACCGGCCACCCGATCCCCAACTCGCCACTGCGTTACCGAGGGACCGACTGCGACCACGATCCCGGCGCCGTCGGAGGCTGGCACGCGACCGTCCACCCCCCTGCCCGCCATGTTTTTCCAGGCCACCAAATCCCGATAATTGAGAGAAACTCCCTCGATTGCTACGAGAATATCGCGATCTCCAAGTTCATCTGGACCTGGGATCGATTGATGGCCGAGTTCCAAGTCGTAAGCTGCTTGGTTTTTGCGGTAGAACCAAGCACGTGAAGTCTGCATGGGTCGAAAACCTTGGGAATCGAGATTGAGGTTGGCTTGTGAATCGAGACACCTAGGATAGACTTTGGGGATATGAAATCCATGGGCCATGCCCGCTCAACGCAGGTTGAGAGACTGGATTTTGGAGGGTAAGCGAATGGCTAGCGGCATCATTGGAAATGATGTGCCCCGTAAGGGGTTGCGGGTTCGAGTCCCGTGCCCTCCGCTCTCTACTACGGTCGTGATTAAGCCTTGAACGAATCCCGACCGAGCGGTCAAAAAATGTAGGACAAGAGAAAACCGCTTCACTTGGAATCTACTTTGACCCGAATGGTCTGACCGCTACTCTTCTACCGAAGTCTTCTCTGGCTTGCCTGCGTGCCTTATAAATATGGACTTGTTGCCACAATTTCCGAATTGGTAATCTTTTTTCTCTACCTGTCCACATCGGAGTCGTTTAGGCCAATGGACGCATACATCTTTGACGCTCGTAGCGTGAGTGGACGCAACATCGATTTCACTAGAGTCTATGAACATTTGGAACGACTGGCCCAGTCGTCTAATCCCGATGCGCCCATCGTCCACCGAATCAGCGAGGGGGGAAGATTACGCGATACCATCGATCTGCTTTCTGACCAAATCGAGAGCATGGGAACCGCCGCAAACCTTCGCATCATCGCACACGGTTATCCGGGTGGAATCGAGTTAGGACGCGAAGGTGTTTCGATGTCGACTGTGGGTTTATTCAGCCCCATCGCAGGAATGTTTCGCAAGATTGAACTGCACAGTTGCAACGTCCTTTCAAGCCTGCCACAAACACTGAGAGTGGAAAGAGGCATCAACACGGAATATGAAACCCCCGACTCAAACACCGGTTCTTTCCTCAGATCCCGAACGATGGATGGAAACCCAGAGAGAGTCCCAAACGGGCAAAATCGAATTCGCCCCGAAACTCTGCGAGACCAACTCAGCAACAACCAACTTTCAGAAGGAACGATGCAACTGATCAGGCAACACCCGGGCGTTCGACTCATTCAAGCCCTCGCCCAAGTCACGCGTACTCGAGTTATCGGTGCCATGCGGCTTCAGTCATTGAGCATCCATAACTGGGACTTCGAAGGTCCAACCATTTCGACCGGGGTTTTCCGAGGCTCTCTTCAACTTACTATCCCAAATGGCGATCCGATGATTGCGAATTTGGCAGCAGGAATCTATCGCTTCAATACCTCGTCCAACCCTGGGGAACGCGCTACCGATCCTTGGCACCCGTACCGCGTAGACTATCAGCGACTACCAACCAGGTAGTGAAAAGCTAGAAATGCTTGGACAGGCATTGCATATTGATCAGTGTTGCAACGCTGGCATACGTCGTTGATTGATTCACTTCTCCTCCTGCTTTGCTGGCTTTATCGTGGGTAGTTGTGCGATGCCTGTCCTAGTTGCTGCTGTTTTAAACGTGCCACCCATTCAAGGCTCACGCTATGAATAGCCGAATTTCGGAACAATTCACTGCACCGAAGTGATGGCACAAAAAAAGACAGCCGATGCGCAAGCAAGGGCTGTCCGTAAATGAATCTTTTTCGACGTCTGTGAAAAGACGCTCTACCGATACGATCCCAGGAGCGATCGCTGAATCGAGTATGCCTGCGGAGAGGCTTACTTGAGCTCGACGGTAGCGCCAGCTTCTTTGAGTTCGGCTGCGACTTTCTCGGCATCTTCCTTGGAGACCTGTTCCTTGATCTTGGCGGGAACGCCTTCGACCAACTTCTTGGCATCCATCAGAGACAGGCCGGTCAAGTTCTTGACGACCTTGACGACATCCAGCTTCTTGTCGCCGAAGGCGGTCATAACGACATCGAATTCGGTTTGCACGGCGGCTGCGGCAGCAGCACCACCGCCACCATCGGCGGGAGCGGCCATGACGACGGCGCCACCGGCGGCAGCTTCGATGCCATGCACTTCCTTCAAATAATCACTCAGTTCCTTGGCTTGCTTGAGCGTCAGGCCGACGATCTTCTCGCCTAAGGTCTTGATTTCTTCCGCGTAAGCGGTTGCTGACTCGGACATTGCTAACGATCCTCAACTTGGAAAGAAAACACACAAATAAAACGCACCGGCGAGAATGAAAAACCGGCTAGTTCGACACGTACACGATGCGCCTGTCGTCGCCGACAGGCGTTGAATTGACTATCCCTCGCCTCCCTCGCGATCTTCGACCATCTTCTTGACTTGCCCCGCGATCTTGCGGGCTGGTCCGACCAGCTGCCCGGAGAGGGTGCTGCCCGGTGACAGGATTTGACCGACAAGCATCGAGATTTGTTCTTGGCGGCTGGGCCACTTGGAAACCTTCTTGACTTGGTCGGCGGACATGGCTTCTCCGTCCATGACCCCTCCTTTGATTTCCAGCTTGGGAAAACTTCCGGAGTCGACCAGCTTGGTGATGTTGCGGACCAGAGCCACGAAATCTTCGCAGCCCCAGATTACCGCCAAGCTTCCTGATTGGTTGTCAAAGGCGGGGCGAAGAGAAGTCCCTTCGGTCGCTCTGGCAGCCATGGTTCGCTTGACGACCATCAGCTTTATCCCTTGATCGCGAAGCGATTTTCGGATGGCATAATTTTCACCGCCGGTCATACCGACGACGTTCGCAACGACCGCATCTTGGACCCCTTGGAGTCGATCTGCGATATCGCGGCTGACCAATTTTTTAACAATTTTGCTCATGTGGGAACCTCGCTCTACATCGACACGCGAATGCTCGGGGACATCGTCGCGCAGATGGCGATCGACTTGATGTAATTTCCTTTGACTGAATTCGGCTTGAGCCCTTGCACGTACTGAATGAACGCGCCGATGTTCTCAACCAGTTTGCCTGCATCGAAGCTCAATTTTCCGACGACGGCGTGAACGTTTGCACCCTTGTCGTTTCGGAACTCGACTTTACCGGCCTTGTATTCCTTGACGACACGAGCGACATCGTTGGTCACGGTCCCTGCTCGAGGCGAGGGCATCAAGCCTCGAGGTCCGAGAACTTTACCGAGCGGACCGACCATACCCATCATGTCGGGTGTGGCGATACAAACGTCGAAGTCGAGCCATCCTTCTTTGATTCGCTTGGACAGTTCATCTGCACCGACTGCATCGGCGCCCGCTTCTTCGGCGATCTTGGCCAAGTCACCTTTGGCGAACACGACCACGCGTTGTACTTTTCCGATCCCGTTGGGCAGGACCACCGAACCGCGGACGATTTGATCGGCTTGAGCCGGATCGATACCGAGGTTCATATGGATCTCCACCGTTTGATCGAACTTGCGTGCGGGGAACTTCTTGAGAGTTTCCACCGCCTGCGGCAACGACATCGGGGTCTTGCCTGGCGCCTTGGCCAGCATCGTCTTCATTGCTTTGGTTGGTTTTACCATTCGTAATTCCTCTCGATTAGCCTACGACCTCGATCCCCATGCTGCGCGCGGTTCCTTCGATCATGCGTCGAGCATGTTCCAGGTCGCGGGCGTTGAGGTCGGCCATCTTTTTGTTGCAGATATCGTCTACTTGAGCACGCGTCACCTTCCCCACTTTGGTCTTGTGGGGCTCTGCTGAACCGCTGGCGATCCCGGCCGCTATTTTGAGCAGAGCCGAGGCTGGCGGACTCTTGGTGATAAATTCAAAACTACGATCGGAATAGCAGGTCACCACGACAGGGATCGGAGTCCCGTTGTATTCGCGTGTTCGTTCGTTGAACTGTGACACGAACTGACCGAGATTGATCCCGAACTTGCCGAGGGACGTTCCCACGGGAGGAGCGGGAGTGGCTTTGCCACCCGGCACCTGGAAAGCGGCTTTTCCTGTAACTTGCTTAGCCATTTCAATGGATCCAACTATGGATGGTTTCGGACTCAGTCGCCTGCTCTACGCGAGCGGGCGTTACAACATTTCGATCTGCCAGTGATCCAGCTCGACCGGGGTGCTGCGTCCGAAGATGTTAATGATGACTGTGACTCGCCCGTTGGCTTCGTCGATGCGATCGACATCCCCTTCGAGACTCTGGAAGTTACCTTCCTTGACTCGAACCCGATCCCCCGAGCGGAACGGAATCGAAGTCTTCGGGACATGTTCCTCGTCGACATCGGGATGAACCAGCTTGATGATCCGCTCCACGTCCAAATCGGACATAGGAGTCGGCTTGCCGTACGTGCCGGTGAAATCGCCAATACCCGGCGTTTCACGAACGAGGAACCAAGTGTCATCATTAATGACCATCTGGATCATGAGATACCCAGGATACAGCTTGCGTTTGACAACGCGCCGCTTGCCTGCCCGGGTAAATTCCACAACGTCTTCGGTGGGAACCAAGATTTCCCCGAAGCACTTTTTCAAATTAGAGAGCTTGATCCGCTTTTCCAAAGCTTCACGGATGGTGTCCTCTCGGTTGAATGCAACCTTGAGGATATACCACTGCATGTCGCCTTGAGCTGCGTCAGCCCCTGTGGATGGTGTGGAACTACTCACTCGTAAACCTGCGCCAGTACGGACGAATCACCAAACAGTCATTTCTCTCGGTACACATGCCGATCGCCAAACGACCGTTGGTCAATCTCCTGGCGATTTGGCCTGCCGCGACGACAAAGTCACCTTGGCGGGCCCGCCAAAAAATCAACTAACTTTGAGGATATCGAACAGCAGTTGCCAGAACGCATCATAGCAAAAGAGCAATATCGCCAAAAATGCCATAGTGAATATAACGACCATGGACGCTCTGTAAAGCTCAGTTTTTGTCGGCCACGAAACCTTGCTCATCTCCGCTTCCACGGCGATGAGAAAATCCGCGAACCGTGGCCAGTTGACCAACCGGTAGCCGAACCACATACCTGCCGCTACCAAAGTCAACGGCAACCAATAACGAGCCGATTGCCAGAAGCCTGCGTTCTCGCCCGAGGCAGCCGGGGTACCCCAAGCGCCCATAGCTTCGAACAGCTGCCAACCTCCCAGCCAACAGGCCAACCAAATCGCCAAGCAAGTCAGCTGGCGAACGATCCGTCCTTGTTTTTGCTTGTAAAGCGTTCCAGTCAGGAGTTCGCTTCCCAAGGAACGGTTCAGGGTTTCGTCAGTCGCCGTAGCCATGACTATCCAGGCAAATGGTTGGAGATACTAGAAAAACAGTTTCGGAGGCTACCTGCGGCAGTCGCCAGCAGGGGCGGCAGGAATCGAACCCGCAACCCCCGGTTTTGGAAACCGGTGCTCTGCCAATTGAGCTACACCCCTTTAACGACAACACCGCAGAGCCAGTTGACTCTGCGATGCGTCAAATTTTCGCGGATCCCAGACGAAGTCTGTCTCGGATCCTTTGCTACTTGCGAGATCGACTACTCGACGATCTTGGTCACAACACCGGAACCAACGGTCTTGCCACCCTCACGGATAGCGAAGCGAACCCCTTCATCGATCGCGACCGTCTTTTGCAATTCGACGGTGACGCGGACGTTATCGCCCGGCATGCACATTTCAGCACCGATCAAATTGGCGGTCCCGGTCACGTCGGTGGTTCGGAAGTAAAACTGAGGACGATAGCCCGAGAAGAACGGAGTGTGACGTCCACCTTCGTCTTTGCTCAAGCAATAGACTTCGGCCTCGAACTTCTTGTGTGGGGTGATGCTACCGGGCTTGGCCAACACTTGACCGCGCTCAATGTCTTCACGCTTCACACCACGGAGCAAGCATCCGACGTTGTCCCCGGCGCGACCTTCCTTCATTTCCTTGCGGAACTGTTCAACACCGGTGACGGTCGTCTTCTTCTTTTCTTCCATCAAGCCGATGATTTCGACTTCTTCGCCGACCTTGACAACACCGCGCTCGATACGGCCAGTGGCCACAGTACCACGACCTTCGATACTGAACACGTCTTCGACCGCCATCAAGAACGGCTTGTCTTCATCGCGAACAGGTTGCGGGATGAATGCATCAACCGCAGCCAACAATTCCGTGATGCACTTCGATGCAGCAGGATCGGCGGGGCTGTCATAAGCGGCCTTGGCATTGCCGCGAATGATCGGAGTTTCCTCGCCGGGGAAACCATACTTGGAGAGCAGTTCGCGAATTTCGAGTTCGACCAACTCGAGCAACTCTTCGTCATCGACCAAGTCGCACTTGTTGAGGAACACAACGATCGCGGGAACATCCACTTGGCGAGCCAAGAGAACGTGCTCCTTGGTCTGGGGCATCGGACCATCAGCAGCGCTCACCACAAGGATCGCGCCGTCCATCTGGGCAGCTCCAGTGATCATGTTCTTGATAAAGTCAGCGTGACCCGGGCAATCGATGTGGGCATAGTGCCGATTCTCGGTTTCATACTCCACGTGCGATGCAGCGATCGTAACCGTCTTGGTTGCGTCGCGGACCGTACCACCCTTGGCAATATCCGCATACGTCTTGGGAGTCGCCAATCCCTTGGCGGCTTGAACCGCTAGCAAGGCGCCGGTTGTGGTGGTCTTGCCGTGGTCAATGTGACCGATCGTTCCAACGTTGCAGTGGGGTTTCTTGCGTTCAAATACCTCTTTGGCCATGTTTAACTACAACACCTACAAATAAAAACCCTGAAAACTGTCGCCGTGAGAATCAGCCCACGTGCAACTCAACGAACCACACATGTAATCCCTCGCCTGAAGCCAGCTCGTCGACATCGCAATGAATAAATTGCGAACGCAACGAGCCAAAGCAACCCGACGATTACCCGAAAGCATAAGCAAAGTCGATAAACATGCAATGCTCAATCGCTATGCAAGTTTCGACCGCCCGCCGGGATAAAGCTGCTGATGGGACTTGAACCCATGACCTCTTCCTTACCAAGGAAGTGCTCTACCAACTGAGCTACAGCAGCATGTTATCAGGTTTGGTTTGGGAAAGCGGGTGAAGGGAATCGAACCCTCGTATTCAGCTTGGAAGGCTGCTGCTCTACCATTGAGCTACACCCGCAATAAGTGGCCCGTTTAGGCCCGTCTGATCCGTCTTCTATCATCCTCTGAGAAAAGCCGCTCTTTTTCAGAGAAACCCTCTCTCGAAGGATAGTGGGAGGTGTAGGATTCGAACCTACGTAGGCATAGCCAACGGATTTACAGTCCGTCCCCTTTAACCGCTCGGGCAACCTCCCTTAATCGTTTTGTCGGACGTTATCTCGATCTCGATCTCGCTAGCGGTTCTGCCACGAACCGGCACGTGAAGAGCCGGCGATGGGACTCGAACCCGCAACCTGCTGATTACAAATCAGCTGCTCTGCCAATTGAGCTACGCCGGCGAAGCTAGGCCACGCTCGAAAGCGAGTCGCACTAGTGTACTGACGCGACCCGCCACCGCAAGACGAGTTTTCATCGACTCGGGTTCATGATCAGACCCAAAATTTCCGCTCGAGACGAGAGATTCTCGCGGAAAACACCCCGCATGGCGCTAGTCGTGCACGAAGCCCCTGCCTTGCGAATCCCCCGCATGGTCATGCAGGAATGGGTCGATTCGATCATGACCGCCACCCCGCGAGCCCCCAAAGCCTCTTCCACCATGTTCGCGATGGACTCGGTCATCCGCTCCTGAACTTGCGGTCGACGAGCCACCTCATCCACCACCCGCGCCAGTTTGCTCAAACCCACCACTTTACCATTGGGTAGGTAGGCGACATGTGCTCGTCCCGAGAACGGCAGCAAGTGATGTTCGCACATGCTGTGGAATTCGATGTCTCGAACCAGCACGATTTCGTCGTAATTCTCGGTGAAGACACGCTTTAGGTGAACACTGGGATCCTTGTGAAGCCCCGAAAAAACCTCTGCGTACATCCTGGCCACCCGAGCCGGGGTCTCGAGCAACCCCTCCCGATCTGGATCCTCTCCGACTGCAATTAATATCTCCCGAACCGCTCGCTCGATTCGGGCGTGATCTACCGGGTTTCGATTGCCATTTTTCGGTTGCACTGCTTTAGGGGTCCTGGAGGATGGGGTCCGAGACGGTTGGGAAGAGTTTGCCGGCGAGCCGTTGCTTGCCGAGGAATCGTTTTCGATGGAATGATCTTCGATGGTTTGGATGAACGAATTGGTAATCATAGCGATTTCACTCATTTTCTGAATTCAAAAGTCAAGCCGGGGGGAGAACGCTAAAATCTTTCCAATCAGCTGTTTCATCAGCCATCACCGTCCAGAGGCACTCTGAGAGGCATTCCGGGCGGGTCCTCCGTTCCACCTCTCACTATAGAATTCTGCCAAGTCCAATGGCCTCCCCCCCCAACGACGATATCTCCTTCCGAGATTTCCAAACGCTCATCCGCAACATGTACTACGAAAAAGATGCCCAACGGGGTGTCTCAGGTACGTTTATGTGGCTGATGGAAGAAGTGGGGGAGCTGGCCGCTGCACTCCGCGCGGGGAACGACCGTGATAACCTCGAGGAGGAATTCGCCGATGTGCTCGCATGGCTCACCACCATCGCCAACGTCGCCGAGATCGACCTGACCGCCGCCGTCCAAAAGAAATATGGTCGAGGTTGTCCCGGATGCGGCCATCTGGTATGCACATGCGCGATGGAAGAAAAACCCTGACTCGTTTCGCTTCGCTGAGAAAGAGACCTCAACCATGATCGATGTCGACGCGATCAACCAACTGCATGTCGAAACCGTGGCACGCTGGCATCGCGAACCGGTCGACAATCCCTACGGCGATCCGAACCACTCTCCGAACTGCGTGCTCCCCGTCGTCTGCCAACAACACCAGTTCAACTACTTGTTATGGCACGAAGAAGATATCGCCCGCTCCCCCGATGTCTCGGACTCAGACATTGCGCGCGTTAAACGGGCCATCGATAAATACAACCAACAGCGCAACGATTGGATCGAACGAGTCGACGATTGGATCACTGCGGATCTCCAACGACGCCATGTTGAACTCGTCGCCGATGCTCGACTCAATACCGAAACACCCGGCAGCGCCATCGACCGACTCTCGATCATGGCCCTCCGGATCTACCATCTCAATGAACAACTCGACCGAACCGACATCGATCAAGCCCACATCGACAAGGTCACGCATCGCATCGCGGTCTGTCGACTGCAGTTCGCTGACCTCTCGCAATCCCTCCGCGAACTCCTCGCCGATATCTACGCCGGCACCAAACGCCATCGCACCTATCGTCAAATGAAAATGTACAACGACCCAAGCCTCAATCCCTACCTCTACCGCCGCGAAGCTACGGCAAAGGTGTAGGATTTCTTCCTTTCGCTACGGCCATCGCTTGGCAGCGATAGCTACGTGATAAGGGTTGCTACCGTCGTCAGAGGGTGGATGATCCGATGGTAGCGAACCCGACCTGAACTCATACCCATCGCAGAACCTCTGGGCGTGCCACCTGAAACGGTACCTGCACCAGTCTCGTACTCGATGGTTTTCGAGTACGAGCGGGTAAGAGGCAAGTCAACGGATGTAGATACATCAACAGATGTAGTTAGCACACCGTGGCTTAAGTTTATTTTTTTATCCCTTCCTTTACGAACGGGACCTGAGGAACGGGTAAGACCATCGTCGCACCGTAATGCGTCTTGTCATAGCCTTCACCGGATTCGTCGGGAGCTACATGGTGGACAACCGCCAGCAGAAGGTTCCCTTCCGACGGGGTGAACGCGACATAGCCGTTGGCATCGGTCTCCTTTTCGTGTTGGCTATCCTTCCCCTCCGCGAGGACGGCCCCTCGAGGAATAAAAGCAACGGTCGCGTTCGGTAGAGGTTTGCCATTCCAAAGAACGCGATACCGAATCTCATTTTTGGCTGCGATCGCTTCGACCGGCGTGATCAGTTCCAACTCCAGGCCTCGCTGGATCGGGGTGATGCGATCCGCACCCTGAGTTGTTATCGTCCCAAAGCATTTGGATGAAATAAAGAACGTCTTGCTCGATTTGATCGCTCGCGTCTTGCCATGCAAGGTATCCAAGGTGTGTACAACTTGATAAATCCCGGTCTGATCCGCGGTCATCCGCGCGCTCCAGAAACCTTCCTTCTCCGCAGAGCCCATGTCGGTCAAGCGAGATTTCAGGTCGATCTTGGTTCCATCGGGTGCAATCGCCTCCAATGTACAAGGCTTCAACCCAATCTTGCTCGCCAGCTTGAAGTCTCGGTGATTGTTGCCGTGGTTGCCGAGCATCAAATCGACGTGGACGACATCCTGGTAGCGAGTGACCAAGGGTCCGGACTGGACCCATGTGTCGTGTGCTTGCAGCAGCCCTGCTGCCATCGCGACCGTCAGAAAGCTTATGAATCGAATCGTTTTCATGGAAATGTCCTTTGCTAAAGAAATGAGTGGTGTATTAGAAGTCATCGTTGATTACTTCGGCGCCCGAGCGAGTGCCGTATGCCCGCCAGACTCCCAGGTCAATGCTGTTGGCTACAAAACGGACGCTACCGTCGCAAAGAACCATCTGGACGCCGCTACCATGATTGCTTCGAGCAGCAAATAGCCCGTAACCGCAGGTGTTCATGTCCAAGAGGGGTGAGTTCGGCGGTAGATAATGGTGGTAGCAGGTCCAATACTCGCGACCGTTGATCCAGCCAGCTCCTCGCTGCCCGGTGAAACCACGACTGATCGCCAGCATTGAAGCTTCGTACGTCGCGGGATCTACGGGAGCCTGAAATCCATTGGCAAGTCCGGAGGTGGTCGGGGGTGCGGTCGTACTCGCCCATACACACGCCACGCTAACCATGGTTCGCATTCGTTGGGCGAGAGTGGTAGGCATGGAGACATTCTGTGTCGCCAAGCCACGCAACGATTCCGCGAATGCAGCGGTCTGACTCAGACCATCCGTGATCCCTGCAAACCGAACTTTGGAATTGGTCCATACGATTCCATCGGTCATGCGACGCGAATCATAATTTGTGCCGACTCCGGTACCTAAGTTCATGTGGTAGTTATTCCCCGCGTATTTATCGATCGGACCACGGCCATTGAGCGTGACGACATCAAAAATGTCCGGACCATCGTCGGAAGGACAACGCAAAACAGGCACAATCGTTTGCGCGGGTACAACATAGCTAGGGGTCAGGGGACCCGGACAACAACCCGTCTGCATGGGCAACCGGTCGTCGATCAGATTTTGGAGATTCGACTGTTCCATAAAGGGAAGCAGCGCAGCTTGTATGGAAACATTTCCTGCGTTTCCTGTGTTGAGACCGTACATGGTCGGTAATCGTCGATGAGCCGATTCGTAGTTGTGCAACGCCAAGCCGATCTGTCGCATACTATTGGAACAACTCATCCGTCGCGCTGCCTCGCGGGCAGCCTGCACGGCGGGCAATAGCAGCCCGACCAATACGCCGATGATCGCGATCACGACCAGCAGCTCTACAAGGGTAAAGCCCCTTTTCCAATATGGTTTCATGATTTCATTCAATGAGATGTCTAAGAAATGTTGATGGATCGACAGGATCCTGGATACCATCGGCGCAGGCTAAGCATGCTCCGGAGTGTGTCGGACTCTTTGGAGGGTAATCCAACAGGGACAACCAGAGCATGCAAGCTAGCGTCGATGCTCCTGGCTCATGCGATCTGTAAGAATGACTTAAGCGATCGACAGAAGGACTGTCCTGGGAGGCGGAAGGTCGATCGAAAGAGGGATCGACGCATAGAGATACGGTTCGCTCACCACTGTTTCGGTGAGCGCCGTCCGTTCCGACCAACAGCATGCGTGGGGCGCCACGAAGTATGTACCGCCACTCAGGTCATAACCAAAGCCTCTGCATCGCGCTGCCGAGATGGAGTCCACCCAACCCCTCTTCGTTACGAGGCGAGCCAAACGAGGAGGCTGTTCAGCCATTCGCGATCGGACTTCTTCGCAGAGAACTGGTTCCGAACGCTTCGAACAACAAGCGTCTGGTTGACTCGATTCCACCTTGGATCGAGACTTCGTTAGGCAACACGACTTCGCCTCCGAACCCTTCGACAAACGATTGTGGTTCGAAGTCAGTACGGCATAACTCGGAGGTTTTATCCCGCGATCGATCGCCCAGGCGTGCCTCTCCTCGGGCGTGTGACAACAACAGGATGTCCAGCACTTCTCTGCAGAATCACAACCGCAGGTGCCACCTTGGCACGGATAGGGAGCGTCCTTTTGCGATGGCTCATCGATGTGGAGCGGAGAAAGTCGAGGCATTGGAAGGGGAAAGAGACCGGCTACGAAAACCCCCAGAGCGATTATCGCGATCGCTCTGTGCGTCCAAGATCGTTTCGAGCCAAAACTAGGAATCACGTTCGACCTCAAGTGCGGTCATCGCACCCATGGTTTGCGTCGGATTACCCTCCGAAAAGAGTCTACGCGAAGTAGAAGGCCGAGGAAAGACTCTTCTCTGCTACTGCGTCAATTCGTCTGCTGTGTCAATTCATCAGTCGCCCCGAACCCAAACCACCGCTTGGCAGCGGTAGTTGCGACTACGAAAACAACTGGTATTTGCCCACCGCTTCAAATGCGTTCTCGATATGACGAAAGATCGGTCGACGCGAGATTTCCTCGAACGTCACCTCGATGACATCGGCCCGGCCCGAGGTGTCTAGCAACCCATGTCGCTTGCAGTAGATCAACGCTGTCTGCGTGATCTTGCGCTGCTTCTCCTCGTCCACCGCGTCCGATGGACCACCTGCGTTCTCCCACGCCGTGCCCCATGTCTTGACCTCGACAAAGACGATGTACTGATCACCCCAACTGGCGATCAAATCAATCTCACCCAATCGCGTTCGAAACGATCGCTCGAGAATGCGATAACCGCATCGCTCGAGATAAATCGCAGCCAAACGTTCGCCATACTCGCCGGTCGTCTCGTCACTCGATTGAATCGGATACGGACGACTCAATTGCCATTGGGACCACGCGCTTCGTAGTCTTCCCTGCGCATTGGAAAACGCCTTGCGGACAGATCGGCGGTAGTGCCGATCGAGCATCCGTGTCCATTGAAACGCTTGCGATGTCGAACCCATACTGACTTTGCGTATACCCATCCGTGAAAGCGACTCTCATTACCGTTCAGTGAGTTGTGTCAGTATAACGCCCCAGCCAGCATTGCGTCAGCGCGATCGATCGATGCGTTGCCAGATCCTGATGCTCTCGGCGGGGACACTCACATCCACGGCGCGAACGCCACCCAATGTCCCATCTTGACCAGCAACCCCGCGAACATGATCGACTCGCTGGCCATCGCAAATCATTCGCCACGATCCTCCCTCCAGGGAGACCCTTTGAAAGATTGCTGGCTTTTCGGAAGTGTTCACCAGGACTAGATAACGATTAGCAACCACGTAACCCAGCAGATGCGGATCACTCGGCAAAATCCATCGGTAATAATCTTCCGGAGGTTTATCGGCGATTCGGAATACGGAACCATCCTCGCTCATCCGCATCGCGATGAGGCCTTTCCAAAATGCGTGCATCCCGCTGTAGGGTAATCCGCCGGTTACATCCATGCCGAGGTTTTTCCAGACGAACTGGTTGGGGATTCGGACGGTGTTGGTGTCGCGTTGCCCGTGAAAGGCGAGGGGGCCGCTGGCGGTGTGGAAAACTTGTTCTTCCTTGCCCGCCAGTCCCTTGGTGCGCAGAAACTCGCTCCCGCCGTGAAGGACAATCGGACCCACGGATGTCATCAGCAACCCTGCCGCGATGCGATAGGGCCCTTCGTCGACTCCATATCGTCCATCCCAATCCTTGGTCGCGAATTGATCGGCGAGGGTCCAATTATCGTGGATATCGAGGTAGTTGATCCCGTAGAGAGGCGTGGGCTCTTCGTCGTAATCATTGACCAACCCTCGCATGGCGGCTTGTCGCATGCTGGTATCACCGCCGGCGAAGCCTCGCGATTTCTTTTTGTCGACTGGGTCGGAAACGGGCCCTTTGAATGCGTTGCGAGCATCGTCTTGAAAAAAGGTGATCGGAGCATCCTTCTTGTACCATCCCCAGTCGGGCGACCTCGCCACTTCGCGATCACTCGGAGCGATCCATGGTTCACCGTAGATGATCGTATCAGGGGGCAGGGCTTGCTTGAGTTTGATCAAAGTCTGCTTGTCGATCTGCCCAGCCAGGTCGATCCGAAAGCCATCGATACCGAACTCATTGATTAAGCTCTGGCATTGATCGATCAGCCAGCGTTGGACCATGGGCCGGTCTTCGAACTTGACCTCATTGCCGTAAGGTCCGATGTGTTCGAGTTGGTCGTTGGTTCGATAGTAGTAATCGGTGTCGATCGCGCCGAAGTTGAACAAGTAGCTGCGTCCATCCATATTCTCGCCGGTGTGGTTGGGAACAATATCGACGATGACAGCGATTCCTTGCTGATGGAACGCTTCGACCAGATTGCGAAACTGTTCTCGTTCCGCACCTGGTTCGGTACCTCGGGCGCGATATCGCGACTCGATCGCAAAGGCATGGGTGGTGCGATACCCCCAATCGTAGTTCTCTTGATCGACCCCTTGCTCCTTCATGAATGCGACATGTCCGAACGCGGCGCGCCACTCGGGATCGGGATAGTGGAGATACTCCTGCACCGGCATCAAATGCACGACGTTGATCCCTAGATCGACCAGGTGGTCGAATCCGATTTTCTCGCCGTGTGAGTTTTTGAGTCCTCGTCGGGCCATGGCTTGAAACGTTCCGACTTCGCTGGCATCGACGGGGAGTTGGCCCGTGAAGTCCTGAATGTGGACTTCATATGCGACAACATCCTTCATTGCGGGTCGCCCTTTCGGGAGCGGTTTCGCTGGTTGCGTTGCACGCCATACGCGTGCCTTGCCAAAGCTATCGAGACTGACTCGAGCGTAGGGATCCGTGATATGAACCGGATGCGATTCGTGGAATTTGTTTCCCTTTTCGACCGGTCCATGAACGGTCATGTCGTAGTAAATGCCATGCAAATCACCGTCGACCACGGCTTCCCAAATGCCCTGCGGCTTCGAGGTCATATCGATGGTTTTCCACGCTTGTGACGGCGTATCTTCGGCCTGCTTGTACAGGTACAGTCCCACCCGTTCGGCCCGAGGCGCGAAGATCCGAAACACGGTGCGGCTGCCATCGGGAGCAATGTTCGCACCCAGTGCTTCATGGCTGTACATCGTTCGATACCAACCATCGCGCTTGCACAAGCTTCGAAGCTTGTGCCGGGAATACTCCAAATAGAAAACGCGTCGATGGTCGATCGATTGGCCCAGGGCGAGCAATGTGTCGTTGGTCGTGTTGGGGAGCACCTGTGCGATGGGCACTTCCGCTCCATCGTCAGCAATCAATCGATAGTCGTTGGGATCGAGGCTCCGCTGGGCCTGATTGCCGGTCAGTCGAATCCACAGTGTGTTTTCCGTCCGAATCTCTGCACGCAAACGAATCGGATCGATCCCATCGGCGAAAACAAGATTGCCTCCCTCTTGATTGGGAGTTTGCTCCGGAGGTTGCAACCATTCTCCTGCGTTGATGCGAAACTTAAACGGTGTCGAAGGCTCGAGGGTCGCAAAGTTCGGATTCTCGATACGCAGAAGCCACAACTTCGACCCTTCACTGCGCGTCAATTGCCACCGCGGGTCGTCCATGTTCTGGCTCCAAGCTCGAAACGAACCGGTGACAACAACTCGCGAGGGAGAAGCGATCTTGTAAGCAGTCGGTTCAAAGATGAACCATGTGATCCCTTCTCGCTGCGCGTACCCAGCCAATCGTTCATCGGCGGTGAACGTATCATCCGCGGGGTTTTGACTTGCAGAATTCTGGGCCATTGCTTTTTGCGCCATCGACATAGTGTTCATCCCAATCGCCAACGATGCGGCTACCAGCGATGCCACGACAACACATCGAAAGCGGAGAATGTTCAGGTTCGCCATCGTTCGATCACTTCAGGTAAAGGGTATTGGTTGACTGCGCGAATGCGTGCTCGCCCTTCTCGGATTTCCCAAAGCCGTCGATAACCTCGCGTCACCAGCTCCTTGCGCTGAGCCGCGAAGTCCGGATCGAGACTGTCGATAGCGAATGCATCCTCGACCCGAGCGATCGCTTCGAATCGCGTATCGTCTATGAATTGAGACAAGGTCGGGGTGCATTGCAGATGCGACTCGGGAGCTAGGTGCAGAACCTCGGGATCGATTTCCCCGATCACGTAACGCAAGTAGAGCGTGCTCTCGGTGATCTGTTCGACTTCCTCACCACAGACTCGGCACAGATAACCTTGATCGCAACGCGCCATCACATCATGGCCTTGTATAGAAGAGGTTTATGACAACCCGAGGACGTGGGACATCGAGTACATACCCGGCTGCTTATCGATCAAGTATTTGGCGGCTGAGATCGCTCCGCTCGCGTAGCAATCTCGATTGGACGCGGCCACGCGAATCTCGATGGTTTCCCCGAGCATGCCGAAGACAATCGTATGTTGTCCGACATCATCTCCGACCCGAACCGCGTGGTAGCCGATTTCGTTTTGGGGACGCTTGCCGATCATGCCATGCCGGCCATGAACATGATTCTCGATCCCCATTTCCTTGGCGATGATCTGACCTAGTTTCAGAGCCGTACCGCTGGGGCTGTCTTCCTTGTATCGATGATGGCGCTCGATGATCTCGACATCTGCACCGTTTGCGACATCTTTCAGCGCACGTGCGGCCTGCTCGACGAGTTTCATACCGATGTTGACGGCTACGCTGGTGTTGGGTGCATAGCAGATTGGTATCGTCTTCGAGCCTTGTTCGATGCGCTCGATCTGTTGGCCGCTTAGACCGGTAGTTGCGATCATCAACGGAATGCGATGCGACACGCAATGTTCGAGCGCTGTCATGCATCCTTCGGGACTAGAGAAGTCGATCACGGCATCGACACCTGCAGGGCATTGATCGGAGAGTGGCACGCCGATCGGACCGATCCCAGCGACTTCGCCAGCATCATGGCCGAGATGTCGCGATGCCGATCCGACCAAAGCTCCAACAATTTCGAGCGATGGGTCGGCGTGCCCGAGTGCGATGAGTCGTTTACCGTTCCGCCCGGAGGCACCAAAAATTGCGTGTCGTATTTTGTGGGTCATGCACGGTAGGTTACACCGCTTTGGCGAG
>JBILVV010000078.1:0-14575 GCA_044370255.1 Pirellula sp. | reverse complement strand
TCTTCGATTCCAACTCGCTGTCGCCCGTGGTGAGGCAGGCCAACTGGCAGAAAAAATGCAGTTGTGGGTGGGGCAAGAGGGAAGCCGTCGCAACGCTCCACTCCTTGCAGAAGCGGGTCGTTTGCTTTCCGAGCAGGGCATGGCAATTGAGGCGATTCCGTACCTGAAATCCGCATACGAAATCGATTCCCGATGGTTGCGACCTCTTGTCGTTGGACTGTCGCGAGCCGAACGGCTGAACGAAGCATTGCTTTTGTGCACCGAGCGTTATCGCGTTGAGCCGACAGTCGAAAACATCGCCCTCCTCACCGATCTGGCGATCCTCAGCGTAGGGCGTGCGGCATTGGACCCGCAAATCGATCAAACGATTCAGGAATCGTTGTCCCGTTTCCCATCGAGCCACAAGCTCTTGGAATTGGTTGGAACCCTCCGGCTGTTTCAACATCGTTACGTCGAAGCGTTGGACCTCTTTGTGCAATCTGAGAAGCTCTCCCCGGGGAGTGCGATGACCCTCAACAATCTAGCGATTGCCGCATCGGAGATCCCGGGACGAGAGAGGGATGGCTTAGCTCGAATCGAACGAGCGATTGAACTCTACGGCCGCACTCCCGATCTGCTCGACACGTTGGGTATTCTTCAATTGGCATGCGGATGGCCGGACAAGGCCGAGGTTTCTTTCAAGGCGTCGTGGGAAGCCAAACCGGATACTCGCACCCTGCTACACCTGTTTCAGTCACTCCATGCTCAACGAAAAGAGAACGAAATCCGCGAGCGTATGCGTTTCTACAAGAGTGCGGATTTGCGAGGGATCAACCTAACCACTCGCGAGCAGCAAGCCATGGAGATCATCCGTCAATACAGTGATCGCTCGAAGAAACCAGAGGAGTCATCATGACGCGGAAGGTATTTATCCAGCGACTATCAATCATTGCAGCAGTTGCGGTTTTCGCCGCCGTGTTCCCAAGTTGGATCGAGGGACGATCCCAGCCCGGCGTTTCTCGGCAGGCCTTGGGTGAGAATCTGAATCGTATTCCCAATCAACTTGGAGACTGGGAATGCATCTCGGAAGAAAGACTTCAACCCGAAGTCGAGCGCACGCTTCGCTGTTATGGGTACATCAATCGCGTGTATTGGAATGCCAAGACCGGGAGTCGTGTTTCGCTCGCCATACTCTATGGTCCCCGAGGTCCGATGGCTGTCCATACACCGGAGATCTGTTACAGCAGCCGTGGACGAGTCCCGCAAGGCAAGCCGCAAGAAGTCTCGCCGCGTGGAAACGCCAATGGGAGTTCCTTTTGGCGATTGAACTTCAAGCAGGCCAATGAGCAAAGCTCCGATCTAGAAGTCTGGTACGCCTGGAGTGACGGCGGTGATTGGATTGCCAGTTCGCATCCACGCTTCTGGACCATCGACAGCCTCTACAAACTCCAACTCGCAGGGACGATCGGGTCGGAAGGACAAGAAGGGGACTGTGAAGACTTTATCCAGCAAATCGTTCCAGCGTTTCGAAACCATCTCAACTTAGAAATGAACTGATAACACCCGATCGGTTGCACCTTTGAATTCACAACATGTCTATTTTGCCAGAAGCGACAGAAAATTCCTGCACCGACTTCCGCTCAACAGAGCAGGAGTTTCACGCCTATCCATTTCCGGTCGAGCCATGGAATGAACCTGCCGCTTCTCCCAGTTACGGAGTAATACGTTGGCAGTATTTCCAGAAGAAGTACTTCCGCGAACGTGTCATTGGCTCTCTGCTCTTGGCGATCGTCACTCCCATCATCCTGATGTTGTGGTGTCTTGTCCGATTGACATCCAAGGGGGCAGGCTTCTTCAAGCAGACTCGGGTGGGTTATCGAGGCCAACCGTTTGAGATGATCAAACTCAGGACGATGGTCGCAGACGCCGAGGCGGATGGACGTGCGCGTTGGTGCGTCAAGGGAGACCCGCGGATCACATGGCTGGGAAGGATTCTGCGCAAAACGCACATGGATGAATTGCCCCAATTGATCAATGTAGCCCGTGGGGAGATGGCATTGGTCGGGCCTCGTCCCGAGAGGCCTTGTTTCGTCGAGCAACTCAAGCAAAAAATCGATGGCTACGAGCGACGATTGTCGGTTCTGCCAGGGATCACTGGTTTGGCGCAGATCAATCTTCCACCAGATGAAACGATCGATGATGTTCGTCGCAAGCAGCATCTCGATCTGCTCTACATCCGTGAGACCAATTTCTGGCTCGACTTACGGATGCTGATGGGGACCGCGATACGGTTGTTCGGTATTCCTGGTGAGATTGTGATCCGTGCACTCGGTCTGCGTCGCACAATCCCTGCAGCGCTTTGTAGGGAAGGATCCGTGCGAGGTATCAAGATCGCAATAGATCCAGAGCCAAATGCACACGGATCCCAAAAGCCACTTGCGGCGAGCATCGTGCGAATAGCAACCTTGCGTTACCCGCAACCTCCGCGAGTTCGGTCGCTCCCTTCCTTCGTTCCGAACGCATTCACGGTAGACGTCGAGGATTACTTTCATGTCTCCGGATTCTCCGATTGCGTTTCACCGCGCGACTGGGACTGGTTTCCGTGCCGAGTGGAAGCGAATACTTTGCGATTGCTTGATATGCTGCAGCGTAAAAAAGTTCGCGGCACTTTCTTTATCCTCGGATGGGTCGCTGACCGCTATCCAAAATTGATTCGACGTATTGCGGAGGAAGGGCATGAGTTAGGTTGCCACAGCTACTGGCACCGATTGGTCTATCAAATGACCCCTCAGGAGTTCCTCGACGATCTGAGAAAAGCTAGGAGCGCAATCGAGCAAGCCGCTGGAACCGGGATTCAATTGTATCGCGCACCAAGTTTCTCGATTACTCCCTCATCCCTATGGGCGATCGACATACTATCGGAAGAAGGATTCGTTCTCGATTCGAGTATCTTCCCGATGAAGCATCATCGGTACGGCATGCCCGAATCGACCTCTGCGATCCATCATCATCAAGGCATCGTGCATTCGATCGATGAGTATCCGCCGACAGTTTGGAAATCGGGCATGTTGAACGTTCCTGTCGGTGGCGGCTACTTCCGGTTGATCCCTAGATGGCTGACGCAAATGGCGATCGACAGGACGCGGAGAAGTGGAATCCCTGCGATGTTCTACATCCATCCTTGGGAAATTGATCCCAAGCAACCGCGAGTGGAAGGAATACGCTTCGCCAATCGTCTCAGGCATTCGATAGGTCTGCAAATGACCTACGCGAAACTGAGTCGTTTGCTGGAAGAAAATCGATTCGCAGCGATCGGGGATGTCGTGAAGCACTTTGATATGAGCACGGCGACGAACGATCTGCCGCTGGAGGTATAAGTGCCTGATATCCTGGACGTTGTCGACAGTACCACCGATAGGGAATCGCCAAAGCGTGTTCCGGAAATCCTATTCCTGGCGCACCGATTCCCCTATCCTCCCGATCGAGGAGATCGCATTCGTTCGTGGAATTTTCTTCGATATCTCTCGCAACGAGCGCGGGTATCCTTGGCTTGCGTGAGCGAATCCCCGATTCCATCGAGCGAAATGGAAGTGATTCGCTCGACATGCCACCGGGTCGCGATTGGAAACATCGATAAACGCCGACGGTGGATTCAGGCTTGCGTTCACTGGTTGAAGGGTCGGTCTCTCACCGAGGGACTATTTTGGTCAACGAGTCTTGCTCGCACCCTAGACTACTGGTCCGATGTCATCGCATTCGATCAAGTTTTCGTTTATTGCAGCAGTATGCTGCCCTACACCGAGCGGCCGGGACTGCAATCGCTTCCCCGCGTCGTGGATCTCGTGGATGTCGACAGCCAGAAATGGAGAGACTACGCGGAAAACGCCGACTTCCTTCGAAGGCGAATCTATCGCTCGGAGGCCCATCGCGTGGAGCGCCTCGAGCGAGCAAGTGTTATGGGAAGCAACGCTGTGTTGCTGGCTTCGCAAGCGGAAGCCGACTTGCTTCGTTCGCAGCAATCAGATCGCAAAGCGAATATTCTTGGTCTGAGCAATGGAGTCGACACATCCTATTTCCAACCCCAGGCGGCATCGCAACCTGTCCATACTTACCCTCTCAAAAAATCGTCGGGGTTACGGCTCGTGTTCGTCGGCGTCTTGAACTATCCTCCGAACGTTCAGGGGCTAACTTGGTTTCTTCAGCGAGTTTGGCCCGCCGTGATTGAACGATTGCCAACAGCGACCATTGATATCGTCGGAAAGAATCCCGCTCCGCAAGTCATCGATTTTGCGAATGTACCAGGAGTGCGATTGGTTGGCGCGGTTGATGATGTTCGGCCGTATCTCGCAGATGCTGATGTAGCGATTGCACCATTGAAAATTGCTCGGGGCATCCAGAACAAAGTTCTGGAAGCAATGGCAATGGCTAAGCCCGTGGTCTTGACCTCGCCTGCCGCGGAAGGAATCGAGGCGATTCCCGACAAGCACTTTGTCGTCGCCGACACAGCAGAAGATTGGCTTGAAAACATCTTAGCGTTGGAAAGGACCCCCGAGGCTCGCAGGCAACTGGGAGCCGCGGCCCGTGAGCTGATAGAAAATGAGTTTGAATGGTCCTCTCGCCTTGAGCCCCTCGATGCACTGTTGGGATTCAGCAAACGCAGCGACCGAATAGAACAACCCTCGCCCGTCGGATGAGCTTTCCGTACGTTCCTCCCATTATGGTTTGATCAGGAATGCTTTTGCATCGAGCGACATCAGAAAAAATTCGAGTCGGATTCGTCGTGCACGTGATGCAAGTTGCGGGAGCAGAGATGCTCGTCACGCAACTGATCGAACGACTGCACGACAAAATCGACTCCGTGGTATTCTGTTTGGATGCCATCGGTGCGCTCGGCGAGCGTTTAATGGAGGCTGGCGTACCGGTCGTTGTTTTAAATCGTTCACCAGGGATCGACTACGGCCTTCCGTGGCGGTTCGCCAAAGAGATTCGGCAGCGGAAAATCGATGTCCTTCACGCCCATCAGTACACCCCCTATTTCTACTCTGCGACCGCAAAGTTGTGCGGTGCATGGGGTGTGAAGATTGTCTTCACCGAGCATGGTCGGCATTACCCCGATGAGGTTTCATGGAAGAGACGGCTAGCGAATCGTGCGATCCTCTCACGGCTAAGCTTTGACAGGACCGCCTGCTGTGATTTTTCCGCCAGAGCCACCGAACTCAACGATGGCTTTCACCATGTAAAAACCATTGCCAATGGAGTGGACTTAGAAAATATTCAACCTCTACGCGATCCGTTCGAACGATCTCAATTGCGGCAATCTCTTGGGCTGAAAAACGATTTACTCTACGTGGGATGCATCGCTCGGTTTCACCCTGTCAAAGATCATCCGATGCTGTTGCGAGCGTGGAAGCGTGTTTGCACCAACATGCCGCAAGCAAGGCTTTTGCTCGTCGGCGACGGCCCGGAGAAAGTCAAATTGCAATCTCTTGCGGACGAGTTGGGGATCTCCGACACCGTTGAGTTTTGGGGGATACGCAACGATGTACCGAACATCCTGCGATCGATCGATGTATTCACCCTCACGAGCGTGACCGAGGCATCCTCGTTGACACTTTTGGAAGCGATGGCCTGCGCATGCCCGGTCGTCATCACCGACGTCGGGGGGAATGGTGAGCATGTGACCGATGGTGTGGAAGGATGGCTCGTACCGCGGCACGATGACGAAAGCTTGGCAGAACGGCTACAGCAAACCCTGCGAGATCACGACCAGCGCAGCCGCATGGCAGCACATGCTCGCCTGCGTGTCGAGCGGCAATTCTCTCTTGAGAATACCCTATCAAATTACGAGGATCTGTTCCTCAGTGCCGGGAAGGATCGCCGGTCATGAGGCAGTTTCTAAAGGTCATCGGTCAGACAATTGCAGCGATTTTTGTGCTTCCAATGGTAATCTCGCACAAGATCGCATCCTGCTTCCAGTCGCCGGACGAATCGCTCACAGGACACTCTCACCTACTCGCCCTGTTACCGGGACGCATGGGATCCTATCTGCGAGTCGCTTTTTATCGATTAACTCTCAGGCATTGCGATATCACAGCATGTATTGAGTTTGGGTGCCTGTTCTCTAAGACGGGAACTTCGATAGGTCGGAATGTCTACATCGGACCCTACTCGCAAATCGGCCTGGCGACTATCGAAGATGATGTGCTGATCGGACCATCGGTGATGCTCCTCAGCGGCGGCGTAGCACACGGCTTTGAAAGAATCGATATCCCCATACGCGAGCAACCGGGCGTCGTTCAACGAGTGACGATTGGCACAGATAGTTGGATAGGTGCCGGAGCTATTGTCATGGCAAGCGTTGCGCCCCAGACGATCATCGGCGCGGGAAGCGTGGTTACTAAAACCTATGACCCACGCTGGATTTTGGCTGGCAATCCGGCTCGTCCCCTTCGTTCTCGATTGCAGTTGTCCGAAACGAACCTGGGCGAGCAATCAGCGGAATAATCGTTATGTCCCGTCTCTTGGGCATAAATCTCACAGATTCGCAAGCCGCAGTGCTACCTCTCCAAAGTGGGCGGGGATTTGGAATTAGTCTGGAATGGATGCAGTCAAAATCAACGCGCACACGGGGGCCCATTTTTAAATGTGTCACCCACGGGAACGAAGTGCGCGCCGACTTGGAAAACAATGTCATTTGAAGCAGTGAATTCCTGGGTGTACTCTCCCTCGTGACCATGCATGAATCCCGATCCACGTTAATCGAGCCGACATCGGGTTGGAAGTTCATCGATGCTCGCGAACTTTATCGTTATCGAGACTTGATTCGCTTCCTTTCATGGCGGCAGATCAAGCTTCTGTACGCGCAGAGCGCGTTGGGAATTGGTTGGGCGGTATTGCAACCCCTTCTGACCTTGGCAGTATTTGCAGTCGTGTTCGGCAAATGGACACGAGTAGAATCCCATGGGATTGCATATCCACTGTTCGCCTTTTGCGCGATCGTCCCATGGACCTACTTCGCAAACTCGATCTTAGAAGCTGGGAACAGTCTGGTTTCGCAGGCGGACATGATCAACAAGGTGTACTTTCCTCGAGTGATCCTCCCCTTGTCGAGTGTCCTAGCGAAGCTCTTGGACTTCTCGATCGCTTTCGCGACTCTACTGATTCTCCTTTGGATCAATGGGATCCCACCTACGATCCGCATGTTGATTCTCCCGGTCCTTGTGGCAGTGATGGTGATGGCCGCGTTGGGACTGGGATTATGGTTGACTACCCTGGCTGTGAAGTATCGTGACTTCAAACATGCCATGACCTTTCTCGTCCAATTGGGAATGTTTGCAACACCTGTAGCGTACTCGACCTCGGCAGTACCTGAGTCCTTACGACCTCTTTATGCTCTGAATCCTATGGTGGGCGTCATCGAAGGATTTCGAGCGTCACTGCTTGGCTCAACCGAAATTCCCTGGGGACTTTTGGCCATAGGGGGATCGAGCGCGGCTCTCATGTTGATTTCGGGCTTGCTCTACTTTCGGCGACAAGAGCGATCCTTCGCGGATATCGCCTGAGTTTTATGTTAGCTATAGAAGCTCGGAATCTCTCCAAGGCATATCGCATCGGAACGCGAGAAGCGGCTCCAGAGTCTTTGATGGAGTTGGCTGGTCGGTTCCTGATGGCTCCTTGGCGCAACTGGCGTCGGATTCAACGCATGGATGTTTCCGGTCAACCCGATTCGTCGGATGACCTTCACTGGGCGTTGAGTGATTTATCGTTCGATGTTCGCGAGGGAGAGTCGCTTGCAGTCATAGGTCGCAATGGAGCGGGCAAGAGTACTCTGCTGAAGATCCTGAGCCGGATCACGGAACCCACATCGGGGCATGCATGGATTCACGGTCGGGTCGCAAGCCTGCTGGAAGTAGGAACGGGATTTCATCCTGAATTGACAGGTCGTGAAAACGTCTACATGAACGGAACGGTACTGGGGATGACCAAGCGGGAGATCGACCGCAAGTTCGATCGCATCGCCGAGTTCTCGGGTGTAGAGAAATTTCTCGATACCGCCGTCAAACGATACAGCAGCGGAATGAAGGTTCGGCTGGCCTTTGCCGTCGCAGCTCATTTGGATCCGGAGATCCTGATTATCGATGAAGTCCTCGCGGTCGGAGATGCGAGTTTCCAAAAGCGCTGTATGGATCGTATGGCGGAAATCGCTCGCGAAGGGCGGACAATATTGTTCGTCAGCCATAATCTGGACCTTGTGGATCGCCTTTGTAAGCGAGCGATCGTCCTGAGGCAGGGGCGGTTGACCTACGAAGGGAATGTCCAGGATGCAATCTCCTACTATCTAACCGATGACTCCCAGCGAGGCGCCGTTCGCGATCTTTCGAAACATCCTAGATCGGGTGACGGTCGTGCACGTTTCACTCAGGTAAAGATCCTGAACGCATCTGGGCAACCATCCGATTATCATGCATTTGGGAACTCCATTCGGATTGCTATGACGATCAATGCGTCCTGCGATCTGAGGGATGTCGGCGTGGCAGTGGTTCTGAGTACGGTATCTGGAAGCAGAGTAATCACCGGATGGAATCGCGAAGCCGATACACCATTGCACTTCGAACGAGGGGAGAATCATTGCTACTGCGAGTTTGAGGATTTAAGACTTCGACCTGGGCATGAATTGTGGGTGAGCCTATGGATGGAACAGGGAGGTGGTGTACTTGATTTTGTGGAGTCGGTCACGGAGATAGAGTGCAGAGCCCAAGATGATGATTCCCAACGCTTATCGACCGATCGAGCACAAGGGGTCATCGCTCTAAGGCAGAGATGGTGCAGCGATGTACCTACCGGAACCGTGAAGTCCAGGGTTCAGGTTTCCCAGTGATCCAGCGACTCTTACCTCTTCGTGTTCGCGCTGCGGCTCGTTCATTGTCTCGGTTATGGAATGAGAATCGGCCCTTGCTCTGGCGAATCCTCGAATGTGTTCAGCGTAGCTCGCTCGTTGAAGTACTTGCATGCCTAGAGGATGGCGGAGGAGAGGGGGCGTCAACGTTTACGATTCGATTGATTTCCAGAAAAGCTCCTTTGACTCTGCGGCGAGGATCGAGCGACTTCGCAGTCTTTCGACAGGTCATTCTCGAAGACCAATACAACCTACCGGAGATTTCAGATCCGGAGTACATCGTAGATGCGGGTGCGAATATCGGATTGAGCAGCGTGGTTTTTCTCGAACGCTATCCGAGATGCCAGGTTGTCGCGATCGAACCCGATCCGCAGAATTATGAGATCGCAACGAAGAATCTAGAGTGTTACGGGGAGCGTTGCCGCGTGCTCCCGATTGCTCTATGGTCTTCATCGGGTACGGTCGCAGTGCAACGAGGCAACTTCCGCGATGGACTCGACTGGTCATGCCAGACCGTAGCGGTCTGTGAGCCAGAGCAGACCACCGTCAACGCGAGTACGATGACTGCGCTCCTTTTGAATGCAGGTTTTCCTCGAATCGACTTTCTCAAGGTGGATATCGAAGGGGCAGAGCTTCAGGTTTTCGGCGAAGGGGATACCTCTTTCCTGGAACGGACCCAATGCTGTGCGACCGAGTGCCATGACTCTTTGCGTGTGGATGTTTATTGCCAAACCATGTCGCGATACGGCTTTTCGATCCGCCACGAAGGTGAACTCGTGATAGCTTGGCGAGAGACTGCTCGAAGATGACTCACCGCAGCGGCATTCAAGTCACTACGGTGATTCCTGCATTCAACGCATCGGAATTCCTTGGTACAGCGATTGAAAGTGCTTTGAGCCAAGAAGGTGTCTCGCAACAAGTTGTCGTGATCGACGATGGATCCACAGACAATACTTCCGCAGTCCTTGCGAAATTCGGCGATCGAATCGAAAGGATTAGCCAGACCAATCGTGGACTCTCCGCAGCACGCAACGCAGGAATTCAAGCGGCCACGGGAGAATACATTGCGTTTCTCGATGCAGATGACCAATGGTGCCCTGGAAAACTAGCTCGGCAAGTTGCAGCCTTGGATTGCAATTCGAAAGCGGCGATGCTGCATTCGCAAACGGTTTCCTGGGATCCTAATACGGGGCATGAGAGCCCTTTCGTAAAAGCACTGTCGCGAGAATACCAAGGTGACTGCTTTGCTCGACTGTTTCAGGCCAACGCGATATGCGTTTCATCGGTGATGGCGAGGACAAATTGTCTACGACGGTTGGGAGGCTTCGATGAACAGATTACGCGTCCAACGACGCAAGATTATGACCTCTGGCTGAGAATCGCCTTCGAAAGTCCCCTTCTGTTTGTCGAGGAGAAAGGGACTCTCTACCGACGGCACGCAGGCAATGCAAGTTTGCAGAGTCGCATGATGCTCGAGGACCAAATCCTTGTCCTTAAGAAGGCACTCTCGTACGGATACGATCGTTTGCGAAGAGAGATCGGACGCCGAAATGTGTTCCTCCGTTTGGCCAACCTCTATTTCGAGTTAGGCTATCTGCACTATGGGCAGGGAGATATCGACGCAGCTCGCGATTGTTTTCGGACGTCGTTCCGATATGGACGTTTGGATCTCCACAATATGATCCTGGCGTTTTTGCCGAGAAGCTTATTGAGCTACGCCGCTCGCAGGCATCAATTGCGATTATCCGCATGAACGGCCCATCTATCTTGCGAAAAACTCCCATCCTTCAGTTGCTCGCCTCGGCTCAATTGGGTGGTGGGGAGATCGTCGCGATCGACTTGGCCGACTCGCTCCGAGGTGAGTTTGAAGGGATGGGCGTGTGGACCCCGGAGCATGGTGCGGCGTGTGAGGAGGCAGACAAAAGAGGTGTCTCTTCGACATCGGTACCCTACCATCGCGTATTGACCGCTGGATCGATTCATCGCGTCCGAGCGGTCCTGGCTACCTTTCACGCTCTCTGCAAAGCAAGGCCGCACCTCATCCACGCACACTCCCCTTACGCATATCGGGCCATCTCACTATTTCGGAAGCCGCTTGGATTTCGCTCGATTGCACACATTCAAATTGAGACTGACGCGACAACGCTTCGTTGGTGTTTCAAATCTCCCCCCGATGTGGTCGTAGCATGCGCGGAGTTTCTCGTCCCAGCAATACGTACTGCCCTTCAAGCCGTCCGCGCTACGAAAACACGAATCGTAGTGAGTCCTAATTCCGTAGATACCAACCGCTTCGTTCCTGGGGATCGAATTCGAGCTCGGCAAGAATTGGGAATCGATGCGGATTCAAGAATCATTTTGATGTTGGCGAATTTGAGTCCGCATAAAGGGCAATCCACGTTGATTCAAGCCATCCAGAGGTTGCGCGAGCAAGGACTGCCCGTGAAGGCTTATTTAGCAGGAGTCGATCGTGACCAGACCGGGTACGATACAGCGCTCGAGCGACTAGCCCGCGATCTGGGAGTTGCCGATTCGGTTCATTTTCTCGGATTCAGAAAAGACACCGAACGTTTGTTGCAAGCCGCTGATTTCTTTGCCCTTCCCTCGGAACATGAAGGTCTTCCATTATCCATTCTCGAAGCGCAAGCAGCCATGGTCCCTGTTCTTTCAGCCCCAACCGCCGGTATCCCGGAGGTGGTCCAGCATGGCAGCACGGGTTATCTCATTTCCGCAGCCGACTCGGATGGATATGCCCGCACCATTGCCAAACTGCTTCAATCGCCTTCCGAAGCGAGGGAAGTGGCCGAGCGCGCGTACAAGAAAGTTCAAGCAGAGCACAGTTGGCAGGCCTACACTCGGTCGATTGCGAATCTCTATCGATCGCTTCTCGGTGAGAAACACTCCACGGTGATCTCGATATGAGTCGTCGTTGGTATACCATCACGGTAGACACCGAGGAGGAGTGGGACTGGTCGAGCGGTTACCCAATCTATTCGCAAAGTGTATCTAACATTCAAGGATTGGAACGATTCCATCAAGCCTGCTCGGATCGCGGGGTACCCGTTACTTATTTCTGCAACCATGCGGTTCTTTCCGATACCGAAACCAAGACAATCATCAAGGGATTGCACGGTTCCGGCATGGCCGAGATCGGACTGCATATTCACCCTTGGAACACTCCGCCCCGGGCAAATCAAACTTCTGTACCTGGTCGCGATAGCTTTCTGGCTAACCTCCCACGGGAGGTAGCGATTGAAAAGCTGAACACGGTATACGAGTCCTTCGAAGAGTGTGAATTACCTGTTCCAACAAGTTTTCGAGGTGGTCGCTATTCGACCTCCGAATGGATTCAAGATTATCTGGTGCAACGGGGATGCAGAGCGGACGCGTCCATCCTTCCCTTTACGACATGGCAAGAAGAAGGGGCACCGGATTTCTTCGACCACGATCCGATGCCCGTTCGTCGCTATCGCTCGAACTGGCCCCATGCTCTTTGGGAAATACCTCTAAGCCTTGCGTTCACTCGCAAGCCTTGGTCCTGGTGGCGATGGTTGTACCGATTGGGGGAACGAAGTCCTTGGCGTTACCTGCGATTGATTGGAATCGCGGAACGTTTGTTTATACGTCGTATCTGGATTAATCTGGAACATGACTTAGGTGAGCGATCGCTGGAAATGCTTCATGTCCTGCGCAGGACCGACCTTCCTCACGTCAACATCACGCTTCACAGTTCCTCCCTCAAGGCGGGCTGTAGCCCTTATTCGTCGACTCACGAAGATGTCGAACGCCTCTACCGAAGACTCGAAGGAATCCTGGACCTGTTGCAACAGTGGTCAGAATTCGAAGCGGTCACAATGTCGGATTTGTCAGCAAAACTAGAGAGATTACATCATGCGGATACTGGGCATCAGTCCCCTCGATAAGGACGCGACGGTCTCTTTCTTTGAGAGTGGACGAGTCATTTTTGCCTGTGGTGAAGAGCGTCTCAGCCGTACGAAACTGCAGGATGGTTTTCCACACCGGGCCTTAGCGGAAGGTTTGAAATGGACCGGATGGACACTGCAGTCGATTGATTGCGTAGCTTATGCATTTTTTGATGCTGAACGCGAAGCAGAGTTGATTCGTGAGTCTGAGGCCTTGGATCGTGAGTATCAACGAACGCATTCTTTGAGAAACGTCTGTGCTGCGAGACGCAATTTGTTTGTGAGGCAGTCGAAACTCGATGGTTCGCTGGCTATCCCGGGGATCAGTACTCACGATGCGGAGTTTCTTCCCAAAAAAGCATGGCATAAACAGCTCGCCTACTGGTGGGCTACTCGTTTCGGGAGCGGTGAAGCTCGAACGCATCGCCGATGGTTCGCACGTTGGATCGATCAAGCGATCCAAGATCACAAACGATGGAATCACGTTTTGATATCCGCTCTGCGGGATTATGGATTAGATGGAAAACTAACACGATTCCATCATCACGACACCCATGCGGCCAACGCTTTCTATTCATCGGGTTTCGAAGATGCCCTCGTGTTGGTGCTCGACGGCTATGGGGCCGGTTGTACTGGTGGGATCTATTCCGCGACCAAAGATGGGTTGCGATGCTTGCACCGTTACCGATTCCCGCACTCACTGGGCATATTTTACGAGCATGTCACCAGCGGTTTAGGATTCAAACCCAGTCGCCATGAAGGAAAGATTGTGGGGCTAGCTGCTTATGGAAATCCGGAATTGATCGCTCCGTATCTACTGGATCGCTTTGATCTCGACGATGGAGAGATTCGCATCCGCGCAGGACAGAACGCGTACGTTTGCAGGGCGCTGGCAGCGAGGTTTGCAAAACGCGATATCGCGGCAGCCTACCAATACACGCTGGAAAAAGTTGCGTGTCAGAGCCTCGCTCACTGGTTGCATCAATCCGGGCATCGCAACGTCGTAATGTCAGGAGGAGTTCATGCGAATGTGAAGCTCAATCAACGTATCCAAGAAGTTCCTAGCGTAGAGGGTGTATTTGTTTATCCGAATATGGGTGACGGGGGATGTGCGACCGGCGCAGCGATGTTGGCGTACGGAACAACTAAAATGGAGAGCCGACAGTTTCCGGATGCCTACCTAGGTCCGGAATACTCGGAAGAGCAAATTCAGGAGGCAATCGAGGAAGCGGGACTGACCTATCAGCGATTCGATGATGTCGAGGAACAAATCGCGAGCCTCTTAGCTGACAATGCGATTGTGGCTCGCTTTGCAGGTCGCATGGAATACGGGCCTCGCGCCCTCGGAAACCGATCGATTCTCTACCCCGCTCGAGATCCTAAGGTCAACCAGTGGCTCAATGAGCAATTAGGGCGAACCGAGTTTATGCCCTTCGCTCCTGCAGTGCTTGCCGAAGAGGCTTGCAACCTATTTCATGGAGTCCGCCCCCAATCGTTGAAGACTGCGGAGTTCATGACGATTACTTTCGATTGCACCGATTTGATGAAGCAGCACAGTCCTGCCGCTGTGCACGTGGATGGAACCGCGCGACCGCAATTGGTCAGCGAGCGGTCCAATCCGAGTTTCTACGCAATTCTGAAACACTACCAAGCATTGACGAATATTCCGGTCCTCATCAACACCAGTTTCAACATGCATGAGGAACCGATCGTATGTTCACCTCAAGATGCGGTAAGAGCGTTCCTGCTCGGAAACATTGATTACCTCGCGGCCGGCAAT
>JBILVV010000077.1:0-14612 GCA_044370255.1 Pirellula sp. | reverse complement strand
GCACCGGCAATCGCATCTCTGGTTGATCGCCAAGCCATCGCCGTAGCTATCCAGATTCGTTGAATCCGTAGTCGCCACGGTTGCGGTTTCGACGCAATAAAAGCCGAGCAGCGCAAGCTGCCGGGTTGAACTGCGGCAAACGTCGCAAAGTAAAGTTCGGTTCAACCCGGATGCTTGCGCATCTCGGCTGACATTCGTGCAAGGGAAGCTTTGCCCCCGGTTGCACAAGGCAACCGGGGGGCGTTATGGGTGCCAGTCGCTTGCTAGCCGTGAAGCTTCGCTTCCAGTGGCACAAGGCCACTGGGGAGCCTATCGTACCCACGCCCGTCGCAAAGCCTCCGAGCGTGCCACCCGATATCTGATCGTCGCCCCGCGTGGACAATCCATGCGGTGGCGGCGTTGCGAGGGGCTTCGCTCTCTGGTTGCGATTAGGGCTCCACGTGGTCGCACCGATTGGTGTCTTCGTCGTTCCCGTTTCTTTCAGGCGATTCATCGATGAGCATTCGAACCGATGGGGATTCGAGGTCGTCATACTGTCCGCTTCGTATGCAGTACCAGCAGGCGACTAAACCGATTCCGCCGAGAAGAATCGCGAGGGGAAGGGCGATATACAGAACGCTCATATCTCCACCTGCCGGCTTGTGCCTAAACCAGCATTCGATTCACCATGGCGATACTTTTGTGAACGAGTAGACGGAAACGTGCGGACCAATAGTGCCATGGTCAAGACGGTAATCCCACTGAGGGGCATGAACAACGCCGCAATCAGCGGATGAATCCAGCCACTGATTGCCAATGAGATCGTGATGGTGTTGTAGAGGAGCGAAGCGGCGAAGCAAGCATGGATCCCCCGGACCGCACTCTTGGACGAGTCGACCAACCGCACGATCGAGTCGATTTGATTGCCAGGAATAAAGATGGGAGCATGTCGCAAGGAAACCTCCCCCGCGCCGCGAATAGCGATGCCGACATCGGCCGTCGACAATGCAGCTGCATCGTTGATCCCATCACCGACCATCACCGTTGTGGGATACATTCGACGGCTTTTCATGATTGTCTCCATTTTTTGCTCTGGGCTTTGCTCGGATTTGGTTGCAACCAATGTTAACCCAGCCCCTTTCAACCGATCGGACAAAGCCTCTACGATGTTGGCTCTATCTCCCGAGAGTAGCCCGATCTTCCAGCCTCTTTGCGACAAGGACTTGAGCGCATCGACCGCCCGGGGCCGTTCGCGATCTCCCAACTCCATTGTTCCGTGGCGAACGCCGTTGCAAAATACATCGATCGATTGGCAAATCGGCATAGAGGAATCGTTGTCTTGCCTAAGATTTTGTTCCTGATTGTCAGAGCCCCTGAGTTCGTAGTGAAGCCCATCGACGGTGCCGCATATTCCTACGCCATACGATTGCAAGACATTATCCACTCGATAATGCGTGGGATGCCATGTCGGATCTTGCTGAGAGGCGAAGGCGACGATAGCACGGGCCACCGGGTGTTCCGATCGACTCTCCAGAGCTGCTGCACGTTTGAGATCGTCGGCGGTCCCAGCCCAGTTGAGGACACTCAGATCACCGAGCGTGAGAGTCCCCGTCTTGTCAAACCAAAGGATCCCGGGTTTCGCCAAACGCTCGAGCGCATTTCCGTCCCGTATCCAGATTTGCTCGCGAGCGGCTCGGCCCAACGCGACGGTGATCACCAGTGGCGCGGCTAACGCCAACGCGCATGGGCATGCGATCGTCAGGAGTGCAATCGTATGCCCAGCAGCGACTGCTGGGGATGCGATCCAACTCCATGCAGCAAACGTTCCGATCGCCAATACCAATACAACGATCACGAAGATTCCGCCCACGCGATCGGCGAGTTGAGTCATAGGAGTTCGTTGCGCAGTCGCTTGACGAACCATCTCTCGCAATCGGCCGATCCGGCTTTGGTCTCCTGCCGCGGTGACGCGAATCAGGAGAGGACTTTGCAGATTCTGTGCCCCCCCCACCCATTCCATCCCTGCGGAAACCGGGATCGGTCGACTCTCACCCGAGATCCATGCCGTCTGGAGCAAGCTGCATCCCTTGATAACGACGCCATCGACAGGCAGGGATTGACCTGGAAGAACCTCGACAACATCGTCGACTCGCAATCGATGCGCAGGAATAGTCACTTTGGAACCATCCAACTCCCATCGAACGGCAATCTCATGATTGGAACCGAGTAGACGGGTGAGGGACAATCCTGCTCGATACTGAGCGCGAAACTGGATGTAGCGTCCAACGCGGAGCAAAAATACGAGCGATGCAAGTGAATCGAAATAGATGTGTCCTTCGCCGAGAGCGGCACCCACCAAGCTACCAGCGGTTCCCACGGCGAGCCCGAGCGCCACTGGTATATCAACGTGAGGTACACCTGCTCGAAGCGAAGTCCACGCAGAAGAAAAAAATATTCGTCCAGGACCGATCGCCGAGAGCAGCCCCAGCGATGCTCCCATCCATCGGAGAAACATCGCATGGGAAGGATCCATCCCCGAGGCTTCCCCCGCGTAAAGGGAAATACCGATCCACATCGCGTTGGCCGCAAGGAAAAAGGATGTTGCCATCCCGATCCAGTGATCGCGCTGCAACCACCGATCTGCGGACTCGCAATCGTCATGGGAATCGATCGGCGACAGGAGATATCCTAGTTTTCCTAGCCGTTCGGCAACCTTCGCAGGACTCGTCACTTGCGGATCGTAGACCATGTCGAGCGTCGCATCGCTCATTCTGACACGTGCGGATTTTAAGCCCGGCACAGTCCACTGCATCTTTTCAATCAACCAACTGCAGGCTGCGCAGTGCAAGCCATCGACCGACAACTGAACACGGCACAATCCATCCGCAAATGTCTCGACCGGTACGCCCGCAGCCTCCAGATCGCTCAACGCATGCTGCTTGTGCACACTCTTTACCGGGGATATTTCCGAGTAGGATTGATCTCGCAGGGCATAGAAGTCTTGCAGTCCGCACTCGTGAATCAAAGCGTATGCACCCATGCATCCGTGACAACAAAAGACTCTGGCCGAGGTGTCCAGGAAAGCTGCGGGATCATCCGTGCGAGTCGGGAGGCCACAGTGCGCGCAGGGGTGGGTCAATGGACGACCGGAAGAGGGTGTCGAGGACAAGCGATCGGGTTCACTGGTCGTCGCCAAGATCGCTCTCCTTGGATTCAGAGCTTGCTTCGTCCGCTTGGCAACATGGAAGTGGCTGATCGATTATTTCCTTCAATCGCTCGCTTGGTGCGATTTGCATGGGATTCGATGAAGGCGCCTTGAGCTTTTCGAGCGAAATATGGGCTCGACTAGTGGCGGTCATTGCGCCGAAGGCGATCAGAATACAGGCTGCAGCCGGTTGAACAAAAGGTTGCGCTGAAGTAATCCACCCGTTGAGTCCGGTGCTCCAGCCAATAGGCTTTACCTGCAGGTTTCCGTCCGTTGCAGGTCCATTCGCATTCACGCGTCCTGTGATCCACCAAGTTCCCATCGGGACCATGGATAACAGGGGCAGAGTGCCTATCCAAAAGGCAGTCATCAACAGCATTCCCCAGGCCACACCTCCAGCACCTGCGGCGGCGATGGCAAACACATAGAGCCATCCACAGGGAAGCCATGTGCTAATCAGTCCCCAGGAAAAGGCGGCGCCCGCGGGGCCGCGAACACGCCATCGCTTACGGACTTGAAGGATCCATTGATTCCATCGAGCTACCCAGCCCGCATGCTGGACCAGCCCACGGCGTCCCCGCCACCATTTCAGGAGAATGGCGAAGCCCATCAACACCATGAGCCCTCCCACCCATCGAGCGGCGAGCGGGGCCCATCCTGAACCAACGGCCAGAACGTCAGCGACAGTTCCTAGCCCGCCCATTAGGGCACCCAACATAAGATAGGTTGCAAGTCGGCCGATGTGATAACTCGCCAAGGTCACCAATCGTCCGGCCCAGTGGGCTTGGCTTGATGGGGCACTGGTCAATGAGTTACTTGTTGCGAGAACAGCAAAGGGACCGCACATCCCAACGCAGTGACCGGACCCCAGCAAAGATGCGACGATGACGGCCGCTCCCCATTCCCACAACATCAGCGGTACCACTCCACGTCATGATCCCAAAAAAATTGTTCACCCTGATCGCGCATCAGTCTCAGCGTTACTTGCCATCGCCCGTCTTTTGAAGCATCGAAATCGGCGATATAAAGTCCCGGCTCGGTTTTCGATTCGATCGTTGGAATCGTGACAGATTCACCGGCGCGGGTGAAGTGGTAGGCTTGAATATTGCCGGATAATCCGGTCACCGGATTGCCAACCTGATCCGTTATCGTGACGCGGATCCCATTCCGTTGAGGACTTCGTTCCACGATTGCGGTCCAACCAAGAGAGTCGGACTTCACTTGCAGTCTCTTTTGGGTTTCCCAGTCGACCGCATTTTCACCATAAGAGGGGACCGGCTGAAACGATGGATCCCCCAGAGCAATGACGATAGCGACCAGGGCCACCAGCAGATTGATAGCCATCAATGCAAGGATAAAGATGGACCAGAAGCGTGCTGAGCGACGTTCCTGGGATTTCGAAGCCGACGGCATTGCGGTCATAGACATCAATTTTACAGAAAACTGATGGTTTTCGATAATCATTATCCCTGCTAGCGACAAATTGCCGTCGAATCGACGTCGGGAACTTCGTAGAGGGCGCGGACTCCCGGTCTGCGACGGAACTCGTTATCATATAGAGAGTCCTGTCAGGGTTCATCCCGAAGAAGCTACACGCAAGCGTCTGTCTTTCCTAGTCAAAGTCCGACAAGTCTGCCACATGCCTTACTTTGAAACCGTAACCGGTCCTTCGATGGGCCAACGCATCACACTGACTCGTGAGCAATATGTACTTGGACGCCACCCCGAGTGCGATATTGTGCTTGAAAGTGGTGCCGTTTCGCGCCAACACGCCAAGGCAGTCAAGATCCCATCGGGTTACGCGATCGAGGACATGAACAGCCGAAACGGAACGATCGTCAACGGAACGATCATCCAGGGTTCGACACCACTTCGTGATGGTGACATGGTTCGCATCTGCGACATCGAATTGGCCTATTACGAAGATGTTCAGAAATCCGAAATCAAGATTGGAAGCCAGGATGTTCGCGGGTCGAGCATGGGGATCATGTTTGTCGACGATGGTGAGGAGCAGGAAGGGATGCAGGCTGTCACGGTCAAACTCGATGCGAGGACGGGCAGTCAGTATGGCGTACAGCTAACGGCTTCACCGGAACTGAAACTCTCGGCTATCCTTGAGATCATGCAGGGGCTCGGCAGGACAGTCGAACTCGACCGAGTCCTCCCCAAAGTTCTTGACTCCTTGTTCACGATTTTCATTCAAGCCGATCGCGGCTTTATCATCCTCAAAGATGATTCCGGAGCGCTCTCGCCACGATGGACTAAGACTCGCCGTCCGGATCAGGAGGAACTCATTCGGGTCTCTCGCACTGTGTTGCGGGAAGTCATGCAAACCAAGGAAGCGATCATTTCGTTGGATGCAAGTAGTGACCAGCGATTCGATGGTAGCCAAAGCGTAGCCGACTTCCGTATTCGATCCATGATCATTGCACCGCTATTGAACAGCGAGGGCGAGCCGATCGGTGCAATACAGATCGACAGCCTTCAACAAAAAGGCGGATTCGAGCAAAAGGACTTGGAGATTCTTATCGCAGTAGCTAACCAAGCGGGAATCGCGATCGAGAACGCACAGCTTCACGAACGGGTCGTTCAGCAAAAACTGGTCGAACAAGATCTCGAATTGGCCAAGCAGGTACAGTTGGCGTTTCTCCCAAAGGAGCTACCCAAAGTGCAAGGCTATTCGTTCTTCAAGTACTACAATCCCGCCCAGCAAATCGGCGGAGACTATTTCGACTTCCTCGAACTCGATGGCAATCGATTGGCGGTGATTTTGGCAGATGTTGTCGGTCACGGAGTTGCAGCCGCTATGTTCATGGCCAAGCTCTCGGCGGAAACCCGTTTCGCGTTTGGCTCGATCGTTGATCCGCGAAAAGCCATGGCCCACTTGAACGATCGCATCACCGCTTTGGAAGCCGAGCGATTCATCACGATGACCGCGATGATTCTCGATAAGTCCACCAATCGTGCGACCATCGTCATCGCCGGTCACATGCCGCCGATCAAATTCGATAAGGATGGGGAGATTACGGAACCAGGATCCGAGATCGGTGGACCACCGCTGGGGATTATGTCCGATATCGAGTTTGATTCCTGCGAAACAGAATTGCTTCCGGGTGAAAGTCTGACGCTCTATACCGACGGTATCTTCGAGGCCCCCAATGCCCAAGGAGAGCAATACTCGATTGCTCGTGTCCGGGATGTGATCAAGCAAGCCAAGGGCGACGTACAACTGGCGGGTGATCAAGTGATCTCTCAAGTGAAACAACACATCGTCGGCTGCGAACAAGAAGACGATATGTGCTTGGTGATCATGGGGCGCAACGCGTAGGTTTAGGACCCCGCAGTTAACTCTCCAACTCGCTTAATCGCATCGCACGCGATTTCAATCGCGGAGCGATCGACATCCATATGGGTCACCATCCGGATGCTCTGAGGTCCGAACGCGAATACTTGTACACCTAGATCGCGAAGCATGCCCGCAAAGCTCGCGGCTGTTCCCATCGCTGGATCGATTCGAAAAATAACGATGTTGGTTTCGACCACGTCACCCAACAACCGCAATCCTGGAACCGCTCGGACTGCCTCCGCCAATCGTTTCGCATTCGTATGATCCTCCGCCAATCGTTCGACATGATGCTCGAGGGCGTACAATGCTCCTGCTGCGATGACGCCCGCTTGCCGCATCCCACCACCAAAAAGCTTGCGAGCCCGTCGCGCACGAGCAACGAAATCTCTGCTGCCAGCCAAACAGGAGCCAACCGGAGCGCCTAGGCCCTTGCTAAAGCATATACTGACCGAATCAAAGGGTTCCGACAATTCCTTGAGGCTCAATCCCGAAGCGACAGCAGCGTTGAATAGGCGTGCGCCGTCCAGATGCAGCAGTAAACCGTGCTCCTTCGCCCATCGACCGATCGACACTACTTTGGGTTGAGGGAAGACCGAGCCTCCTCCACGATTCGATGTGTTCTCTAAACACAACAACCGAGTCCGAACCATGTGCTCGTTTTCCGGGCGAACCATGCCTTCGAGTTGCCCGACGTCGAATACGCCGCACTTCCCTGGGATGGTTCTAGCTACCAGACCGCTTAACTGAGCAAAGGCTCCTTGTTCATAGTTGTAAATATGGCATTCCGCTTCGCAAAGGAATTCATCCCCTGGGCTACAATGAACTCGCAGCGCGATCTGATTGGTCATGGTACCGCTGGGCATGAAGATAGCGGCTTCCTTGCCCAGCGAATCCGCCGTGCGATCCTGCAATTTCACAACGGTTGGGTCGATATCGATCACATCGTCCCCCACCGGAGCAGACATCATCGATTCAAGCATGGCGGGGGTTGGACGAGTTACAGTATCGCTACGGAGGTCGATCATGGTTTCTCTATGGAAGCAAAGAATGAGCCGCAGTCGTCTTCGACTAGAACATCCGCGCAGCAAAGTCTACCATGTTACCAATAAACCTTTACATCCCCCACTGAGATAACCATGGGAAACCCTTCGATCACCTCTCTGATCCAAACCGGTACCAAACTCTATCTCGATTCGATCGATCCAAATTTGATCGATCAAAACATCGAATGGGGTGCGGTTGGCGCGACCAGCAACCCAATTATCGTATCTAATCTAGTTCGCACGGGGCGCTTTGACGATCGAATCACCAAAGCGTTGCGTTCCGGCTTGGATAATGAGTCGATCTGCTGGGACTTGACCGACGCACTGGTTTCGCAAGCTCAACAGAAGTTTGAGTCCTTGTGGGAAAACTCTCGAGGGAATGTTGGCTGGGTGAGTTTTGAACTGGATCCACTCCTGGAAGACCCAGCGAAAAACATCCCGCATGCTCTGCGAGTTCAGCGTTATCTCGAACTCGGACGCAAGTGGTCCTATGGCCAACGCAATCGAATGATCAAAGTTCCCGCAACGGTCGCCGGCCTCGAAGCCTTGGAAACTTTGGCCGCAGAGGGGGTCACCCTGAACGTCACACTGATCTTTACTAGGGGGCAGTACCTTGCCGCTCGCGATGCAATCTGGCGAGGGGCTCAAAAACGTTCGTCGTTAGGAAATTTCAAGAGTGTTTACAGCATCTTCGTTTCCCGCATTGACCAATACACAGCCGAGCACTGCCCGGAACTCTCTTTCGCAGCCCAAGGCAGTTACGGCATCCTCAATGCCAAACGTATCTGGACGGAAAATAGACAATTCTGGAGCAATCACCCCACTCCACTTCAACAAGAGATCATCTTTGCCAGTACCGGTACGAAAAACGCTTCCGATGCTCCGTGGAAGTATGTCGCCGCCTTGGCGGGTTCCGACATCCAAACCAATCCCCCCGAAACCAACGCTGCCATCGCTGCTAGCGACCAGCAATTCTCACGACAACTCGACGCAATGCCACCGGAGACAGTTTGCCAAGAACTCGATCGCGCCGTCCGCGTGGACCACATGGAGGCAACCCTCATGGAGCAGGGAGTTGCCAAATTTGTGGCGCCACAAAAACTGCTGATCGCAACCATTGCCGAAAAACGAGCAAACCTGTTGGCCGGGGCTTAAGCTCTCGAAATTAATTGGAGCTCAAAATCAAGTGAAGAACGGCCACCAATGCCAAGAGGGATAACCCCGCGAATGCAAGCGTTAACCAGGTTCCCCAGCGGCCCGGATAGAGGATTTCATACTCCTCGGCCAGTGCGAGCACCCGAGCCTCCGCCTGTGCGACAGAGACGCCGAGTTCCTCGCGATACAAGGAAATAGCTTCAGACCATTGGCCTTCGCGAATCAAATGAATCGCTAGCGAATCAAGATTGGACATAGATGGGGCCCATCGGTGAAAGATGTTGCTTGAAAAGATGCGGAGTCTGGGTAGGACAGATAGCTCGTAAGGAGCTAGGAGACATGGCAACTTTTCGCCATCTTGGTGCTGTAAAGATGTAGAATCGGCACTGGATAATCGTGACCTGAGCGAAACCTTCATCTTGAGCCCAAAAAATTTGATTTCTATACTCCGCTAGCTGCACTCAGTATCCTGTCGAGCCTAACGGAGAAAAGAGTCGGGAGTGGAACGGAGTCCCTTCGACGAATTGCGATACCTCTATCATCCCCCCCCATACGATTGGGCGATCACCCATCGATGGTTGCGTGGAATGCGTTGTATTCACATCGCACTGCGATCGCTTGCTGTCCGCATACTGGTGTTTATCTTGTTGTTTTGTGGGGGCCAGGGGACGACTCGCGGCACCGAGATCGGCGTCCCTTTGTCGGATCCGAAATATCCCATCGCGGTCTTTGCATCGAAGGGAACGCGGCATGAGCGTGGGGATACGACGATCTATGTCCTAGAGCAAGGATGCCGCATCTATCAGGGGCGATTCTTTGCACAGGCTGATCGAGCCACGCTATGGATCAAGACATTTGAAATTGATGGCGAAGCGATGCAACAAGCCATCGTCGAACTTCAGGGAACATGCCAGGTGCGTTGGGCGGAGGATCAGCGACTGCAGGATAGCAGTTGGATGGGAAGATTATTCTCTCGATTTGAAATCGAAGTATCCTCGGAGTCATGGATCGATGGAGGGGATCATCCGCCAAGTGTCCCTGTTTCCGACAGTTCTTCGAGTTCTCCTTCCGCCGTTCAACCAGCAATTGCATGGACACAGGCGGACGAAGAAAGTTATGCTCGCTTGACATCGCAACTGCAAGCTTCACCATCGCTGGGCACTATGCCGCCCTCGGGAAGTATTGTTTCTCCACCAGTCAATTCGAATGCCCTCCCGATGGGTACGCCCAATCAGATGACCATCGGCAATCCTCAGATGGGAGGAACGGTTCTCGATGGGGGGAGTATGTCAATGCCGGCGGCACCTGCACCGCTGGTTCTCAATAACGCACCCGCTCCGCTTCCAGCGCCCGTAGCCGCCCAGTCCTCCCCCAACGCTCGCGCTTCCGCGCAGCGTATTGGAGCCAAGGAGTTCGTGTTTAGTGGCCGCGGTGGCGTAGAACCGCAATTGCAGATTACCCCAAGACCTGATCGCGGTGACACTGTTGTTACGATTACTCGCGGAATTCGCTTGATGTTCAATGATGTTTCCGTCCAGACCAGCGGAGGGCTGTTCGACATGGGGACGGTGTTGATCGAGGCTGATCGGTGCATCATTTGGACGAGCGATATGAATCGCCTGCTATCCCGTCGCGTGGACGATCTTCCGATCGAATTGTATCTGGAAGGGAACATTGTCTTCCAGCAAGGATCTCGCAAGATCTACGCCGATCGCATGTACTACAACGTGCAGTCGGAATATGGGATGATTTTAGGAGCGGAGGTACTGACTCCTGCACCTGGGTACGAGGGGATTGTTCGCCTCAAAGCCGACGTGATCCAGCAGAAATCCCGCGAGAACTTCCTTGCCAATGGCGCGGCGATGACAAGCAGCCGACTGGGGGTCCCACGCTATTGGTTGCAAGCCGATCGGATCGAAATGAGCGATCAGCGTCAGTCCTCTGGCAGTGGCATGCTCGGGTTTGGATTTCTTTCGCCAGACAACAATCAAACGAGAATGAAGGCTCAGTCTCGCCACAACTTCGTCTATTTAGAAGGGCTGCCCGTCCTCTACTGGCCGATCCTCAATACCAACGTCGATACGTCGAGCTACTATGTTTCGGGTTTCCAGTATCGGCAAGATCAGATATTCGGCTCTCAAGCACTCGTTGACTGGAATCTGTACCAAATCCTAGGAATTGATGCCGTGGATGGTACCAAGTGGAATTTGTCGACAGACTACCTGAGCCAACGCGGATTCGCTATCGGTTCGGACTTCAATTACTCGGTCCCAAGATTCCTCGGCGCAGGTCCTGCTCAAGGAAACGTCGACGCTTGGGGATTGAACGACAGCGGATTCGACACTCTAGGATCCGATCGTGTCGCCATGATTCCCGAATCGCGCAGTCGTGGAAGAGTGATTTGGAACCACCGACAGTTTTTGAATCCCACCAGCGAGCTTTGGGCGGAACTTGGGTGGGTCAGCGATCGAAATTTTCTGGAGATGTATTACGAGACCGACTGGGACACACTGAAGGATCGTTCCACTGCGATTCGTTATCGAAACTACTTTCGTGAAAGCCAGATGCTCGATATCTGGGGGCAGGCCCGTGTCAACGAGTTCTTTACCGAGACGCAGTGGCTTCCTCGTCTGGATCATCATCTTCTCGGATACTCGCTTGGGGACATCTTCACTTGGTACGCTCATACCAACGTCGGCTATGCCGATCAAAAGGTTGCAAGCTTTCCCACCCAACCTCAAGACGCTGCTAAGTGGATCAATCAACCGTGGGAGGTTCCCGCTTCGGGGCTCCAGGCCGCTACGCGCCAAGAAATCTCGATGCCGTTCCAAGTATGGCATTCCAAATGGACCCCATTCCTCTCTGGCGAGGCGGCTTATTGGGGCGAAGATGTCAACGGAGAATCCTTGACTCGGCTAACTGGTCAAGCAGGGCTGCGTAGTGCGACTCCGTTCTGGCAAGTTTTCCCTGACTTCCAGAGTACGCTGTTCAACATCAACGGCCTCGCACACAAAGTCACTTATACAAGTGAAACATGGTATGCAGGAAGCGATCGAGATTTGGATCTTCTCCCGTTGTATGATCCGATCGATGACAATGCTCAAGAGCATTTCCGTCGCCGATTGATCGTCAATACCTTTGGAGGAACTCTACCCGCACAGTTTGAATCGCGAGACTATGCAGCTCGGCAGGGCATGCAGCGCTATGTTTCCGCGGTGAGTCCCCAGATTGTTGCCGACCAAATGCAGAGTCGAATCGGCCTGAAGCAGCGACTGCAGACCAAGCGAGGCGCTCCCGGCAGAGAAAGGATCGCCGATCTCGTGGAATTCGACGTGGATGGGATCTTCTTTTACAACCCGGAACGAGACAACTTTGGCGAATCGGTCGGTGGGATCAATTACAACTTCCGTTACCACATCGGAGACCGGTTCGCCATTTTGAGTGATGGCTACTACGATCTGTTCGAACAAGGTTTGCACGCAACATCGCTCGGTGGCATTTTATCGCGTCCCGGTCGCGGCGAATTGTATGTCGGTTACACGACTCTCTCAGGTCCTGTGAGCTCACAAATCCTGAATACCAACTTCAACTACCGTTTGAATGACAAGTGGGCAGCTAACGGAGGGACCGCGATCGACTTTGGCCCGACAGGCAATACGGGTCAGTCCCTCGGCATCACTCGAATTGGCGAGTCCTTCCTGTTAAGGCTCAACCTGGCCTATGACCAAGGGCGAGATAATGTCTCCCTCCAATTCGCGCTCGAACCTCGCTTCTTCCAATTCGGCGGACTCGGAGTGGTTGGCGGACAAGTGATTCCGCCGCCTGGCTTGTACGGTCTGGAATAGCGTTTGAGCCGCTGCGAGCTTGGAGAACATCGAGCTCTCAGCGAGTCGATTATTCACAGCGCATTGATTCCCAAGAGAGAATGACCGATACTAGAAGATTGTAGGGGCATGTCCTCCTTTCGATTCCCGCCTTCCATCCCTCCCGTGATCCATGGTCAATCGCTCGATAGCATGGCCTCTGAGCCTCATCTGTGCCTGGCTTTGGTCATCCGTTCTCCTATATCACGCAAAAGGCGAGGAGAGTGGCGAGAAAGTTTATCTCGCGAACGTACGCCCGGTTCTTTATGAACGTTGCATCGCTTGTCACGGTGTTCTGAAACAAGAAGCCGGGCTACGTTTGGATTCCGGGCGGAATCTTTTGCGAGGCTCAGAGACCGGAGCGGTCATCAACCCGGATGAACCAGATGCCAGCGTCATCCTAAAGCGAGTCACGAGTGAGGATCCCTCGGTTCGGATGCCTCCTGAAGGGGAGCCACTCCACCCGGAGCAAATCGAATTTCTGAAGCGATGGATCCGTTACGGTGCGAACATACCGAGCGATGAGCAGGAAGAATCCGATCCCAGTTCGCATTGGGCCTTCATCTCACCCCATAAGGCCATTCCGAGTGAAGGCATTGAATCCGCATATCACCGCAATCCGATCGATGCATGGATCGCATTCCGGCGCGAACAGAGTGGACTCAGGCCTCAATCGGCCGCATCGAAATCACTTTGGCTGCGTCGAGTTTATTTGGATTTGATCGGCCTTCCTCCAACAATCGAGGAGATCCAAGCCTTCGAGTCGAGTTCGTCCGAGCTTGGAAAAGAGGAGGTTGTTGAGAAACTATTGGCTAGCTCTCAGTACGGTGAGCGTTGGGGCCGACATTGGATGGACATCTGGCGTTACAGCGATTGGTGGGGATTGGGAGAAGAGGTTCGCAATTCCCAAAAACATATGTGGCATTTCCGGGACTGGATTGTCGAGTCTCTCAATGAAGACAAGGGTTACGACCAAATGCTCCGGGAGATGTTGGCAGCGGATGAGTTGTATCCGGACGATCTGAATAGACTGCGTGCGACCGGCTATCTCGCCCGACAATACTTCAAGTTCAATCGGACCTCATGGCTGGACGAGACCATCGAACACACCTCCAAAGGGATGCTCGGCCTGACCTGGAACTGTGCGAAGTGCCATGACCACAAATACGATCCGTTCACGCAGGAAGACTACTATCGCTTTCGGGCGGTTTTTGAACCTTATCAGGTACGCATGGAAATGGTCCCAGGCCAAGCCGACTTGGCACGGGATGGAATTCCTCGAGCATTCGATTGCAACCTCGATGCGCAGACTTTCGTTCATGTGCGAGGGGATGACCGAAATCCCGATCGATCGCAAGTCATGGAACCGGCTGTTCCTGATTTTCTCGAACGTGAGAATGCGATTCGAATCGAGCCCCTTCCGCTCCCTCCAACGTCGATAACTCCGGGTCTGAGATCGCATGTACCTGAAAATCTTCTGTCGGCTGCTAAGGCCCGAATGCGGGAACTGGCGGTGAAGATGCAGGCATTCAATAAACAACTCAACGGTGCGTCCTCGTTGCCTGAAGGAACCTCGCGAGAATCGATCGCATCGCAACGTGCGGCGGTGGAACTCGAGTGGGACAAAGCTCGCACCGAAGTGATCGCCATCGGATGGAGGCACGAGGCGGACCTGTTGGCGAGCCATGCACCCGGTTCCGATCCAGCGAGAATCGCAGCGCAGCGAGCCGCCTACTTTGACGCGTTGGTTGATGTCGCTGCCGCGAAAGTCGTCGTCGATCAAGCTGCAACTGCTCTCGCCGCAGCCCAAGAAGACAAGAAAAACGAAGCGACGACGCGACTCAACTCGGCGGAAGAAAATCTAAAATCCGCTCTTAAACAACTCGCTGCACCGGGGGAAAAATATCGTTCGTTGCGCGGGGCAGAGAAAACTGCCGAATCGAATATCGAACCGGAGGCATCGCGCATCAAGCCGTTTCCGACGTCGAGCACTGGCCGACGCTCGGCCTTGGCACACTGGA
>JBILVV010000076.1:0-14647 GCA_044370255.1 Pirellula sp. | reverse complement strand
AAGTTTTTCGCCACCCCCGGCGCACCATCCCCCAACCCCCGCGAACCGCGGCTAACTAACATTCCGTCGCATTGTTGGGCAACCTTCGTCCCCGAACGAATCGACCGACGGCAAAGGGACCCGTCGATCCGCCCCGGTTCAATCCGTCAGCCAGTCCGCCAGCCGCCGCCGTTGTTCGCCGTCCAGAACACTTCGGAGGTGTTCGGCAAGTTGCATCAAACACGGGTCGCAGGTGCAACCATTGGTGCAACGCTCCGAAGCGATCGACGAATTCCCAACGTTTTCCTTGGTCGCGTCGGCATGGTCCATCTGGTTTGGGACCAGAGGGTCGTAGGTTCGAATCCTATCACCCCGACTATCTTTCAAAATGAGCCCTTTGGCCAACAGGTCAAAGGGCTTTCTCATTGATACGCTTAGACTTACGTCAACGAGAGTGCAGTTCAAACAGAGGATTTCGAGGATTCTTCGTTTTGCTGGCGGCAAACGTGTCTGAGTCGATCTCTTCCAGCATCCTCAGGTTCAGCAATCGGTTCTGCTGGTCACGAACTCGTAACAGTTCTTCTGAAGTTCCTTCGCCTTTGCTGCTGAGCAATGCTCGTCCCAGTTCGTTGCCTGACGAAGTTGTTCCCGAAACAGATTGCGAAACTCATCATCCTCCACACGGAGCGAGTCGAAGATGGGCAACATCTGAGAATCGAGTTCATTCTCGGTCAGCCGGACTCGGGGATGATCGCCTTTGTGATATGCCACTGACCGTGGTATCGGATCTCTCCGATGTAAGCTCGGTCGGTGAGGATGACATGGAGCTTGCTGCGTGTGAATTTTGGCAGAGATGGCAGATACCCTTCAGGCGAAATTGTGTCTTCGTGGCCACTGTTACTTACTTCGTTGATCTGCGTCCAATACTGGCGAGACGAGCACTCATGGTGATGCCTCATCAACGCTCTTTTGCAACAGCCCCCATTCCTCGGCCACACCCAGTTTCGCGGCCCACTCGGTGATATACCTGCGATCCACTGCGTCGGCCTTTACTTTGAGAATGCCCGCGATGTCCCTCAAATGTTTTTCGCTGCCGCCAAGTTGGAAGAAAAGCAACTTGTTCAGAATCACGTCTTCCGGCGCGGCGAAGACCGCTGACAGTCCGTCGGGATCGGTAAGCCGTTTCGCTCGCTGCTGTTCCAATACGCCATACTCCGTTCTCTTGGGAAGCATCACATCGATCTTCAAACCGGCTGGGATATGGATAATGTTGAATTGAAAGCCCCTACGAATGGCATCTTCGACGGCATGTCGGGCCACGTAATAGTCCGGAGCTGGAAAAAAGGCGCATAGGTCATCGACATGCTCGGGTCTAAGATCGGCCACGATATCGACGTCATTCGTGAATCGATTTTCGCCATACGCAATGCTGGCCATGGACCCCACAACACGATAGGCGATTCCCCGAGCTTCAAAAAAATCAGCAGCAATTTGGAGTAGTTCTCGGGGTTGCAGATCGACCGGATCAGGTTGGGACATGGTCGAGCGCTCCATTGCTGATTCGTCGGGCGACTTCCACATGAACCTGGTCGAGACTCCAATCGGGATGCTCAGTACGGATCGCTGCCTTGAGAATTGCCCGGGCGGAATTCCAAAAGGCGTCGACACTCCGCAATCGCTGGGCGTCCGTTTTTTGTCGTAAGGCGTCCGCGATCTTTTCATCGATCATTTCGAAGGTTTGCAGCCGTCCGTTCATTTCGCGGCCTCCACAGGCTGTGATTCAAGAGATGGACGCGCGGCTTCGGTACACTCGATGAACCCGCGGAAACCGAGGATTGTAACAAAAAACGAGTCCTCTCGTGGGCAAATGCAACAGGCTGATTGCGTGGGACGATTTCCGCCGTTCCGGAATCGTCGTCGATGCCGTTGCTCTCCGGGCTTGGGACCGCGATAGCTGTTTTGGCAAGACGCCCCAAGAAGATGCTTGCTTAGGCATTTGCACTTATAGTCGTACGGGATGTCGATTACAGTAGATGGTTTGCTTAGCCCGTTATTGCAACCCCTCGCCTTGGTGCGAGGGAATCGAGGCACGTGTGACCACTCTGTTCTCCGATCTCCCCATCATTCCGGAGATCCAATCCGCGCTGAAGTCGCTGGAATATCATACCCCCACCCCGATCCAGGCGGGAGCAATCCCTCCCCTGCTCGAGGGTCGCGATCTTCTAGGTTGCGCACAAACAGGCACCGGAAAGACTGCCGCCTTTGCGATACCGATCCTGCAACAGATTCATCAAATCAATAAGTATGCCGTTCCCTACCAACCCATCGGGCTGATCATCGCCCCCACCCGAGAGCTCATCGTTCAAATATCCGAGAATATCAGTGCTATCGGAAAGCATTTGCGGGTTCGGCACACGACGGTCTTTGGTGGCGTTGGGCAACGCCCTCAAGTAGCGGCTCTGGCCAAAGGTGTTCATATCGTGGTGGCAACTCCCGGCCGACTACTCGACCTGATCGATCAAGAGTACTGCTCTCTCTCGAAACTACAGTTCTTCGTGCTGGACGAAGCCGACCGCATGCTCGATATGGGCTTTATGCCGGATGTGCAAAAGATTGTGCGACTCTTGCCACGCAAGCGACAGTCGGTCTTCTTGTCCGCAACGATGCCAGCGCCGATCCAGCAACTGGCTTCGACGCTCTTGCATCAACATGTCACGGTGATGGTCACTCCCCCTGCCAGAACCGCAGACCGGGTCAAGCAGAGCGTCATGTTTGTCGATCGCGGCAATAAACGCAAACTGCTGGATCGCTTGCTAGCCGACCCTTCACGCAGCCGAGTCTTGGTCTTCATGCGGACCAAGCACGGGGCGGATCGGCTTTACAAGTCGCTGATTGCGGATGGCGTTTCCGCAGAGGGAATTCATGGCGGCAGATCCCAGAATGCGCGACAACGTGTTCTCAACGCGTTCCGCGACGGAAAGATTCGAGTTCTCATCGCGACCGATGTCGCAGCGCGCGGGATCGATATCGATGACATCAGCCATGTGATTAATTTCGACGTCCCGGTCGAAGCGGAGGCCTACGTCCATCGAATTGGCCGAACGGCTCGCGCGGGTGCGAGCGGCGAGAGCATCACGCTATGTGATGGGGACGAATACAAGTATTTGCAAGAGATCCAGAAGACCATCGGAATGTCGATCCCCATCGATCGCGAGCATCCGTTCCACAGCGTAGATGCCGAGGATGAGGAACTGCGAGCTTTCAGTAACCTCGAGAGGAAAAAGAAGTCGACTCGCGGCGGCAAACGCGGTCGGTCGCGCGACTCCGGCACCGGAAAATCCCCTCGTAAAGAAACGTCGGGACAAACCAGCCAATCGAGTGACGGAGGATCAGTCACCAAACGGCGGCGTTCGATCAGTGGCAAAGTCCGAAAGGTCAAGCCTCGCTCACCATCTCACTCTTCGAAATCGAGTTCTTCCCGATCATTCGGCAAGCGCTCTCGCCCAAAATCCAAACGGAGATAAACCGTAAGCGACCGGAGAAGCACTCGTAAGAATCTTGCACAGGAACGGAACAATCGGCGTCGCTCGGGGTTTGCTCTCGGTGATATCATGAGTATCTCCACCTGAAACTCTCATCCTGGAAGATTCTATATGCGAGCGGGCATCCTGAACGCAATCTTGCATTCGCTTCTGTTTTTTCATTTTGGGATGCTGTCACACGCACCGGCTTGCCAAACTCCCCCAGTCCATGCCGAATCAGTCACCGTCGAGGACGCTCGCGAACTGGTCAAAAAATCGACGCTCAAAATGGGGATGAGTCTCAAGATCACCGAACTCGATCCCGAAGTAGCAGCGGCTCTGTCCCACACGAAGGGACTACTCTCCTTGAACGGCTTGCATACGATCGATGCGGAGTCGGCGCTGGCGCTGACGAGCACCAGCGGATTGAGCTTGGAACTGAACGGACTCGAGGAGATCACTCCACAAGTTGCCACTGCATTGGCTCGTTCCGGCTATCTGCGACTCAATGCATTGAAGCCTGGGTCAGATGTCATTCGCGAACTGGGCAATCGTTCCGGTTCGCTCGAACTCAATGCTCTCGAATCGCTCGATGTCGAATCCGCGACCCATCTCGTCAAGCAAGCATCCCCTCTCAGCCTGAACGGAGTCAAATCCGTATCGTTCGAAGTAGCTAAGGTGCTAGCTGCCTCGCGAGCATCGATTTCGATGGAAGGGCTCGAAGAGTTGTCGGTCGACTCGCAAAATGAGTTTGCCAAACACACCGGTGGCTGGAGGTTTCAATCTCTCCGTTCTCTGCAGAGTACCATGCTAGCTGAGAATCTAGCTGGTCAGGAAGTGGGGGTGGCTCTCCCAAAGCTCGAGGATGTTTCGATCGATTGCCTCTCAATTCTCGCGACGAGTAAGTGGTCTGTCAGTTTGGGGATTCGCGAATTGACGGTCGAACAAGCGCAAGCGCTTTCGCGATGCAACAGCCGACTGTCGCTCACCCGAATTAGTCAGCTTACCAAAGAACAGATTGATATTCTTTTGCAATGCCCCGCCAAACTGGAGTTTCGAGGTCTATCGGAATTGCTCGATGCTCGTTTGGCCGAGCGGTTGGCAAAAGACGCAAGCCGAATGCTTCGTATCGACCAAGTGGAATCACTCTCGGGCGAGGCCGCTGCAGCCATCGCGACCGGTAAACATATTCTTCCTCTCTCTAAACTGCGTTCTCTCGACTCGATGGTGGCGAGTGCCCTGGCGACACATCGAGGTCATATCATTCTGAGCGGATTGGACGAGATGAGCGATGAACATGCAGAGCTATTCGCCGCTCGCGATGGTTCGCTGTACTTGTCCAGTGGTATGGTCATCAGTGATCATGCGAGGCAACGGCTGGAATCGAACAAACAGATCAAGTGGAAGAAATGACAAGGGATGTATTTCCAAGACCAAGTTGCTTGGAAAAACTCTCTACTCGCTACGTGAGGAATGGATGAGATCGCGCTTTCCCGCGGCAGCAACGGCGACTTGGCTTAGCTCAGACATACTCCACCAATTCAACCATGGCTAACACCATTGCGGCTGATCGATTTCGACCGGTTTATCGAGGCGGATTTGACTGCACATTCGCTAGCTCAGTCAGTTATCGATGGTTTTCAACTCGTAGCAGACCGCCTCTTCGGCGTTACGCAGATACAGTCGGTTGCCGACCACGACCGGGTGATTCCACGTCTTGTCCTTCAAGGCCGGGATCTTGGCCAGTTCCTGGTGCTTTTCCGGGGTTGCTCGCAAGAGCACCAAATCCCCCTTCTCGCTGACAATCAAAATCAACCCCGAGTCGGCTAGCAGGAAGGCTTGTCCCTTTTCGTATCGCCCCCCTTTCCATTTTCGCTTCCCATCTAGGATACCGATGCAAGCAAAGATGCCGCTGTCAAAGCCGTAGATGTTTCCGTCGTAGATGAGGATGTCATTGTAGTCGGGCTTCATGTCTTTGGATGTCCAAAGTTCTCTCGCCTCAAGCCCTTGTTCTCCCGACTGGAATTCGACCAATCGCGTTCCGGTTCCCATCCCTGCAGGAATGAGCAGCTTGTTTCCATCGATCACTTGAGCTTGGCAAGCGCGATATCCACCGTGCTGGAATTCATAGTCATAGACATTCTTACCGGTAGCTGGGTCCAAAAGGTGAGCACCGAGATTTGACAATAAACAGAGATAGGACTGTCCGAGCAGATTGATCTTCTGAACAGAACTGTAGGACATTTCGCCGGCGGGTGCAGACCATGCAACTTCGCCGTCAGAGACGTTGAATGCGATGATACCTTGATCACCATCTCCTGCTGCGTGAACGATGACCACCCGGTCATCCACGTAGGGTGAACACGAATAACCCCACATGGGAGGTATTTTGCGACCGGAAATTTCCTTGACGTTCACTTTCCATATCAGCTTTCCATCGAGGGCATCGAGTCGAACGAGCGCCCCTTCGGCCCCAAAGGCATATACGGACCCATTGGCGAGTGTCGGTGTAGCACGCGGTCCGAGCCCACCTAGCGATTCAAAAAACCTAGACGTATTTGAATAGTCCCAGATCGGTTTGCCTGTTTTTGCATCGTAGCAGACGACCGCTTCTTCGGATTCGCGCTGTTCTTGGGTAAAGAGTCGGTCTCCGGCGATGGCAAAGGAACTCCATGCGGGCCCGATTCGAATGCGCCAAATTTCTTTGGGTGGGTTGGCTTTCCAATCGTCGCTAAAACGGAGGCCGGTTTGGCGGCTGGCCCCATCCGGGCCGCGGAAGCTCGGCCACTCCGGTGCACGTAGTTGTTCTAAGACGGCTTCAGTGTTTGCATCGTTCGAGGTTTCGATTTTCGTCGCCTGACGGATATCGCGCATCGCCAGTTGCTCAGCGGTCGGGGTCCATCGCCAATCCAACTCGAAGGAAAAATCACCCCGTACTCCATCGGTGCGCAGCAACGCCGAAAACAACGCGACAACCGCAGCGATTCCAATCGCAATCAACGTTCGGTCGAGCGATAGTCGGCTCCCGAAAACAACACAACCGATCGCAAAGCCAGCAATCGCGGTCGGGATGGTCATCACGGGAATGAGCATATGCATTGAGTCATGACAGAGCAGTCCTTCGAGTGCTAAGGCACCTACGACACCAACAACACCGAGTATTCGTTCAAACCATCGAGCGCGGCTGAATGTTACCCACCAGAACATCACCACGAGCCCGATCAGAAATGGTCCAAATGCGGCGATCGCCCAAGTGTACGATGGTCCATTTGGAATGAGATCCGGAACGAACCGCATCAACCACATAAGAGGAAGCAGTAACAGAGGGATCCAAACCCGAAGCGGTTTCCACGCTTGCGAGTTTGCGGGGTCGACTTTATTGGAAGCGGATGGTTTCCGAACTTCGAGGAAGGATTCGGCGTTCGACATCGTGAACCTCGGTACTCATGGATAAGCGAGAACATAGCACATCGCAAATGGTCTCTGATGTTGCCCTTTGAGTCTAGTCCCCTGCTAGGCATGCACGGCCACTCATCGGCAACGTTTGAGGAACTGCTACCTCGGCACCGTCTTCGTAGAGCTTACTGGTGCGACGACGGACTTCCATTCGGCTTCTGGTTAGTCGGCTTGGTTTCAGTACGATCCCGATTTGCCCGATAACATTGCTTGGCGAAGGTCTTTGTCGACCGGGGTATCGGAAAGCCAAATACCGTAGAAAGCTTGTTTGAATTCCAAGCCGGGAATAACCCCTTGTACTTTTCCGTTCTTCAAGACACTAAGCCCCTTCGTCGGGACATACACGAAATCATAGACGTCATTCCTTTTGACTTCGTCTCGAAGCATCTGCTGCAGTTGTTCGATCTCACGCTTGAAGGTATCTGGATTCCCTCTGCTTGACCGTGCCAGCCCCTCCTCGAGAGATGAGACGAGCGATGCTCGGCTGACGAATCCGGAGGTGATTCGGACCCGTATGGCCATGAGTTCGTCTGCGGAAAGAACCGCACGCGCATCTTTGGTCGGTTTCAAGAGATACAGGCCGCTCTCGTAAATCTGCACCAGGGTTTTGGTTCGCACTCCTGCCCCGTTGAGTTGCAACACCTGCTCACCGATCTTGAGTTGTGGGCCGAGCTCGGCGTGGACAGTCGAAATGACAGCTAAACATATGAATATAGCCAAGAGAAATCTGTGAATCATCGAGCTAATTACCTCATTACATCTTTGGCAAACTAACGCCGGTCGCTGGCGTCTACATGGGGCATGATCGTAATCGGAAGCGACCCTTTTTCCACGGCAGGAGATTAGCCAGTTAGAATAGGTGAGGAAATAGCGAAAGACGCGGATTTGATTCTGCTAGGGTTTGTAGCACAGTTATGCTTAGGTGCACAGGTATGGCATCGCACGAATCACGTCTTGCATCGAAGCATAGATTAGGGTGGAAGGAGTGAAATGGCACCGTCGAGTCTTGAGAAACTGAAACTGGCGGGAGTTAGATTGGGGGTCTTTGGAGTGGCGCTTTGGCTGGTGTTCATCGCCGACTGGCTTTTGCCCGGAGATTTCAATCAATGGGGGATTGTGCCCCGAAGCTTGCACGGGATCTGGGGCATTCTTTTTTCGCCGTTTCTGCATGCGGACTTGGGGCATTTATTGAGCAACTTCATTCCGCTGATGATTCTTCTTGCTTTGTTGCTCGTGACCCAGCGCGATGGTTGGTGGATTGTCTTGCAGATCGTTCTTTTAGGAGGCCTGCTGCTGTGGATCTTTGGAAGGCCCGCGATGCACGTTGGCGCAAGCGGTTTGATTTACGGGCTGATCGCGTACTTGATGGCCGCGGGATTCCGCCAAGGCAAGTTCGGACCAGCGTTGGCAGCGCTCGTGGTTGGTTTTTTGTACGGTGGAACCCTCGTGTCGGGCATCTTGCCCACAGTAGGAGAGCATGTTTCGTGGGACGGCCACTTGACCAGCGCGATTGCTGGCGGCCTGCTCGGTTACTTCTCCAACACACAAAGTCCCCCGAAACCGGTTTCCGATGATCTTACTGCCTAAAGCTGCTTTCTTGGATGAAACAAAAACGCCTCATCCGCAGAATTAGTGGGTAAAAACACTTCTTCCGGATGGTAGGAGCAGGACGTTGGATTTTACGCATTACTCGGAAAACGAGCCTTGATGGGGCGTAAGAGCGCCGGGGGCTACCGAGATAGCCCCTAGCTCGTCTTCCGACTACCGTGGCGCTCGAGTTGGTTCTCACCAGAGCTCTATCCTCCACGGCAACACTTCAGTGATATCGATTGCGATTTTGGGTCGCAAGCAGAACAAGGAAAGCATCTTGAACTCGAAGCGGTAGAATGAGGTTTACCACAACTTCATCACACCAACCGCGGGCATCAAGATGCAACTAAAGACTATCCTCAATCGCGTGGAAAAGCAAAAGGGCTTTGTGTATTCCGAGGCGTGCATGACGAAAGCAGGCGAGATCGAGTTCACGTTGCGGCCTCGCCGTGGATCCAGGCCTATTCGCAGTTCGTGTGGTAAAAGGGGGCAACCTACGATCATACGAGCTTGCGCCGGTTTGAATTTGTTCCCCTTTGGGGCATCGCGGTATTTTTCGTCTACCGGATGCGGCGGGTGGACTGCCGCAGTTGTGGCGTGACCACAGAACGAGTCCCTTGGGCCTGCGGCAACAATCAGCAAACGTTCTCGTATCGACTCTTTTGGCCACGTGGGCGAAACGCTTGAGTTGGAAGGAGACAGCGAGCATTTTCGGAACGAGTTGGGATAGCGTTTTTCGAGCCATTCAGTGGGTAGTTCACTGGGGAATCGTCCATCGGGACCTAACGGGCATCGAATCGATTGGGATCGACGAGATCCAGTATCGTCGTGGCCATAACTACTTGACGTTGGTGTATCAGCTAGACCAGGGCTTCAAAAGACTTCTGTACGTTCGCAAGGATCGGTCCGAGGAAAGTCTGAATGGTTTTTTTAATCTATTGGACTCCAAAACGATTGCAGGCATCAAGTACGCCTGCACCGATATGTGGCCAGCCTGCTTGAAGGTACTCAAAGAACGCGCATCGGCCACTTTGAACATCCTAGACCGATTCCACATCGCCAAGAAGTTTGGCGAAGCCCTGGACAAAGTTCGAGCCGAGGAAGCTCGGCAGATGCACCGAAATGGCTACGAATCGGTATTGAAGAATTCACGGTGGAGCATCCTGAAGCGCCGCAGTAATCTGACAACCAAACAAACAGTGAAGCTTCGGGAATTGCTGAAGTACAATCTTCGTACGGTGAAGGCCTACCTGATGCGGGAAGACTTCCATCGGTTCTGGACTTATACCTCGCCTGGATGGGCGTCGAAGTTCCTACGTGAGTGGTGCACTCGAGCAAGTCACTCGCGGATCGAGCCGATGCAAAAGATCGCCAAGATGCTTCGCAAGCACGAGCAGTTGCTACTCAACTGGTTCGAATCCCAGGGCCTTTCCTCGGGAGTAGTGGAAGGGTTCAACAACAAAGCGAAATTGACCATGAGAAAAGCGTACGGTTTCAAGGACGTAGAAACCATTTCGATCGCACTGTATCATCAGCTTGGCAACCTTCCTGAGCCAAAACGAACCCACAAATTCTGCTGACGAGGTAAATTCTTTTCAATTCAGGATCGATAAGATCCTCGCTATCAGTGAACCAAGACACCACCCTGAGGTAGTCGAATCAGGCAGTATTAGCTACCTGGCAGCAAACCGACCGATGTAAAAAATTTCGCAGGCAATCATTTCAATGGGGCTTCCGATCCGTATAAACGATTTGACCTTCGTCGGGAGTGATAATTGAGAGTGCTGGCCTGCCGGGAGTTGACGACTCGTGAACCCAGCCTTGGGATACCAACGACTCAAGACACTGAATCGCTTGAGAAACAACCGAATGACTATCGTGCATCGCGATAGGGCTCGATGCAATCCGGCGCTGCATGAAAACAAGGATCTGATCAATGTGTCGACTGGACTCGAGCGCTTTGAAGATGAGCGAGTACGCCCCGGTCAACGGCAAACGATAGCCGTCTCGAACCAGTACTGGTATTTCGAAAATTTGGCCAGCGTGCGGGTAAGCCATGCATTCGCGATGTGAGCCTTCGATTGCTAAATCAAAGGTATTCATTCCATGAATAAGATAGGCAACGTCGGATGTCTCGGTGTTCGCAAACCTTTTCTGTACCGACTTGATTCCGGAAAGTCCCAGGCCCCCGATTGCGAATTGCCCGGGAATGTCCTCGACCCCTCCGTGACTAAGCCACCGGAAAGCTTCCTGGGGTTGGAACTGCAAGCCCGATTGCGCTGCGATCGCGGCACAGTTGTCCAGAATGTCCGAGAAGAGTCCGTTTGCGGAATACCAGTACTCCGCGAACTTGATGTGTTGTCGGATGCGTCTGGTCTGAATCTGATGATACTGATCCAGCAACCAATGACGGTCTTTTTGACCTCGCACCAGTTCTAAAATGGTGAAGGCCAGGTGCTGAGCACCCGTTTGAGTGAGGGTCAGACCTGCTGCTAGGATAGGATCAGCAAAACCAAGGCTTTCGCCCACGAGGAACCAATTCTCTCCATACGATTGTTCTGCAACATAGGACCAGTCGGAGGTTCCGGAAAGCTTTCCTGTTGGCTGAGCGGATAGCAGCAACTGAGATACGGTCGCGGCTTCGCGGATCGCGCGGGCGTATAGTTCCTCGGCACTTTGTCCCGATCGTTTGTAATACTCCGCATTGCAAACGAGTCCAACGCTGGCGCGATCCTCGGAGAGCGCTATATACCATACCCAGCCAAAAGGAACGCTTCGGATGATCACTCGAATGGTTTTGTTTTCGAGAAGTTCGGAATTGAGTCCCTGCGCAGTCCAATAATCCCAGAAAGCGACATTCCTGAGCAAACTCGGCGCATCGACCCGAACCCCCAGTTGTCTTCGTACAATTGCAGCGTTGCCAGTCGCATCGACGTAGTATTTTGCTTGGAGCATCGATCCATCGTTGAGCTGAATCGCTGCAATCGGTTTCCCGGCGTGCGAGTTATCGAATTCGATGCCCACCACGCTTGCGGGCTGAATCACCCTAACTCCTAAACTCTTGGCGTGTTCGAGTAGAATCTTGTCGTACTTGGATCGGTCGACTTGAAAAGCTACCCGCTGTCGCCAACCTTCGTACTTGCCGGGCCTGTTTAGCGGCCCGATTTCCGAAACAGGTATGAAACCGAAAATCCATGGGTCGGAGGTCTTTCCCCACGTGTAACTTGCACCAAGCTTGATCGGGAATCCTGCGGCTTCAACTTTCTCCCAGGCTCCCATTTCGTGGAGAATCTTTGACACCGCAGGCAATTGGCTCTCCCCTACATGGTCTCTGGGAAATGGCTCTTGCTCGATCACAACCACATCCAATTCCGGAATGTGGAGCTTGAGAAACGCGGCCACCGTTGTGCCGCCAGGGCCGCCTCCAAGAATCGCAACATCGCATTTGGGCATGACTGGTACAATCGCCGTTGAGTTAGTTAAGATCGATTATGGATAACAAGTTTACTCGCTTGAAAAGCGATAGAGAATATGGATCGCCGTAGCGGTTCCTATAAGCAGGATTCCGTCGAATTCAACCCTTTTTTGTTCGAAGATGGAATTCCGGACACTTAATCCTCACGGCAACCGACTGGCGGTTCTAAAGTGCAAAAGCTCGAAAAAAATGGGGAAATCCACGTGTTCGCTTGGGTAGGACTGATCGTGCTCATTCTGCCACTCGCATGGTTCAGTTATCGATACCAAGATCAGAATGTCTGGCAAAACTGGACCGAAAGCCACGAGCTTCGCAAACCGAGCTACACCGAAGCGATTCATGCGGCGGATTTTTTCAGGACACGAGCAAATACGTGGTCAAACCTTGCTTACGTTCTCGTTGGCTTCTACTGCATCGCGCTAGGAATGCACGATCTCGCGCACGCTTTGCCAACCAAGCGTAACTATCTTCTTGAAACCCCAGCGATGAGTATCTTGATGGGAGTCGCCTGCTGCTACCTCGGGCTCGGCAGCGGGCTGTTTCACGCTTCATTGACGCGTTGGGGTCAGCAACTGGACGTTGGGGCAATGTACGCACCGCTTCTCGTTTGTATCGCGATCAACCTGGGACGTTATTTGCCGAGGGCCTGGCGATTGAATACGGGCATCACCTTGCCCATATGGAAGGTCCTGGTAGCCAGCGTCGTGCTGATCGCCGCGTTGCTCTACCACTACAAGTGGTCGATGTCATCGAGCCTAGTCCTGCCGCTCCATATTTTGACTGTGATCGCATTCGCCATCGCCGATAGCATACCTCTTCCTCGCGGGCTTCACCGCAGCACACTTCAGAAACGCTGGCTGTTGATTGCATTTGTATCCCTGTCGCTGGCAATCACCTTCCGGCAGTTGGACGTCGCTGGCCGATTCGGTACGCCGGATACCTTATTTCAAGGCCACGCGCTCTGGCATCTACTGACTGCGGCGTCGCTGGGGACAATGTACGTGTATTACCGTTCCGAGTCTTTGGTCAGCCGATCGTGATAGCTATGGCGAAAAGTGAAACAGGACTTCTGGTTCGATCGGTGCCGTTGGCGGCGATGGCAGGCGGGATGGCATGGGGGATCCGCGGTCAATATGGGCATGAGACCGGCGCAATGATCTTTGGAGTGCTCGTCGGTTTGGTGATCGTGCTGATGTACGTGCCACAAGCCACCGCGCTGCAAGCGGCACGAGCTATCGGTTTGTTCACCCTGGCCATCGGTTTCGGCGGTTCGATGACCTATGGTCAGACCATCGGCTTAACGATGGACGCATCGATCCACGGCAATGTCGCCGATCCTCACTGGAACGCCACTGCGTATCGATGGGGAATGATCGGTCTAGCGATCAAAGGCGGGTTGTGGATTGGATTCGGCGGGATCTTTTTCGGAATCGGCCTAAGTCACCGGAGATATGCTCCTCAAGAGATGCTTGTGATCGGAACTTTCTTGATCCTCCTGTTCTTCGTCGGTCGCTGGCTACTCAATAGCCCATTTGATCCACCGAATAAGCAACTGCCCTACTTTTACTTCTCGGATCACTGGCAATGGGAAGATGCGAGCAATGTCAAACCGAGACCGGAGGTGTGGGGCGGATTGCTCCTCGCGTTTGCAGGGCTGATGGGCTACATGGCTGCGATCAAACGAGATCCACTGCCCGTACTGCTCGGAGTCTGGGGAATCGCGGGCGGTCTCGGCTTTCCGATCGGTCAATCGTTGCAAGCCGCCGAAGCGTGGGATACCGCTGCCTTTAACCAAGGGATAGGTTGGCGGATCGGAGCGAACTCATGGAACATGATGGAGGTTACCTTCGGGATGATCGCTGCTCTCTGCTTGTGTCTGGGTTGCTGGATCCACCGGCAACGGATCTGTCGCGTCGCGACCATGGTTGACGTCCCCATGTCCCCCGCACTCGAGATTTGGTTGATCGGGTTTTATGTGTATGTGTTGCTCGTGGGTTGGTACTTCGATAATTCCGTATTCGTACTCTTTCATGAGATCGGATTGCTGATGGGGATTGTCCCTATGGTTGTGATAGTAGGAGGGCGTTATGCACCCTTCTTGTATGTCCTGCCGATCGTCGCGCTGAGCATCATCGTGAAGACGTACTTGGCCAAGTTCTCGCAGTCAGACGCTCCAACAACATCGCTAGGGCTTGTCTTACTCGTGACACTGCCGCTCGCACTGTTGATTTGGCTGGCATTCCGTTTTGCACATCACGCCTGCGAAGCGGGATCAGCACGGCGATTCGCTGGGATTGGCCTCGCTGTCACCTCGACTCTGTACTTCGTGATGAACTTCACTATCTTCTCGGTCCCTTGGGATTGGTTCAGCGATTGGCGAGGGCTACTTGCCCAGAAGCATACCGGTGGCATCTACGTTGTCGGATGGCTAACTCTCGTGGTAACGGGATTGGTCGCTTGCCTCCCCACTTCGCGTAGCGAAAAGTAGGTCAACAGTTCGATTACCGCATTTCTACAGGCGAGAGATGTCGTACTCGTACTCCAATCGATGAGTACGAGTACGAGTGCGGGGGTGGGGGCGGGGGTGGGAACTACGATCGACAGGGATCGAGGATCGCGAGTACCT
>JBILVV010000430.1:0-4253 GCA_044370255.1 Pirellula sp. | reverse complement strand
AAAGGAAAAAATCCGGACGACTTCCTAGTCGTGTGCTGCAACTTTACTCCGGTGGTTCGGGATTATCGCATGGGAGTGCCGCGCGGTGGGTACTACCAAGAGATTTTCAATAGCGATTCGGCCTACTATGCTGGCTCGAACGTCGGCAACTACCCAGGCTTGAACGCTGACAGCAATCTGCCACATCATGGTCGCCCCGCGTCGATCTGGGTCAAGCTGCCCCCGTTGGCGACGGTGGTCTTTAAGCCCCAGTAGAAAGCCTCAGTAGAGCTCGGCTCTGGCAATTGATACGACCGACACAATCGATCCTTACCAAGCCTGCATCCTGGGGGTTTATCCAGGTGCAGCGGGCATGGTGGGACGGATTTAAGAACTAGACTTTCAGGACCAGCGAGCGGTGACAGAAAATCGCTCGAACCACGGATGGTTTCGTTGATCTCTTTCACGGAGCGTCCGCGTTATGTTCGAATCACGAAAGTTCCAGAACGAACCCCAAGATGGCGCCGAGGACGAGCCATGCATGGACTCGTTTGTGCCAGCAACGCAATGGGATGAACTGCGCAAGCTCTATCCTCCGAAGCGGAGCCGGACACGCGGCTTGCGGCGTTTGTCGCAAGCGATGGAGACAGAGAATCCTGAGAACCTCGAGGGCGCTGCGTCTGATGTTCGCTGGAGCATTTCCCCGATGGATTGCTCGACGGATGTCGACGTGGTCGAGGAGACCGCGGATCTCGTACCCGACCGAATCGTTGCGGAGCTCGATGCCTGCTATGCATCGGGCGCTTTTATGGATGATTTGGACTGGGCGTTACAGACCTATGACATTTGCCAAGGGAATTCAGGCGAAGAAGACAACATGGACGACGAGCTCGAGATGCTGGAGGCGGTGCAGGATTTGACACGTTTTGTAGCGAAAACTTCACCGCGCCGCGCCGCTGCGGCTCCGGCGAAGCCGAGCATCCCCGATTGAAAAAACCGGTCGCGTGAGAGACACTCGTGAATTCAGTCAACGTATCGGTGCGTTGGACGGATGCAAGTGGACTCGGTGGACCGATTGGGTGCTTCGTGAAGCCAAAAGCTGTCTTGGCGTATTGCAGGGAAAAGGACATCCGCGCGATCGATCTCCGATTTGTGGATCTGGGTGGGAACTGGAAGCATCTGTCGATGCCAGCCAGCGCGCTGTCCGAGAACGCATTTGAGTTGGGGTTTGCGCAGGAGGCGATGTTGCGAGGTGTGGCGGGCGAAACCCGCGAGCAACTCGTCCTGGCCCCCATCTCGGAAGCCCACTTCGTCGACCCGGTAGTCGATAAAGCTACCCTCGTCATCTTGGCACGAATTCTGGATCCTTTCTCTGGGGAGGATAGCTGGCTCGATTCCCGTTCGGTCGCCGCGCGATCGATCCAATATCTTCAGTCCACGGGCATCGCCGACACCGTGCAATTGCGAACTGCCCAACCCTTTTCATTGCAAAGCATTCGCACCGACGATTCCCGTGAATCGTTACCCGCAAGTCGTTTGCATTTGGCCTGCGGAACGCTCGATGAGGATTTTTCATTTCGTTGCAATTTAGCTTCTGTGGCTATGGAAGCAGGCGTGGCTATCGATCGACACTACCGCGCCGAGCACTCCACGTCGGAAATAGTTCTGGGATCCGCAAGCCTCCCCGAATTGAGCGACGATCTGATGATGGTTCGATATCTTATCGATGAACTGGCACTTCGCACCAACCGTCGCAGAATCGCAACACATGCTCGGATGCCAACCCAGTGGATGTTGTCGCGAGGAGGGGAGCCCATTCTCAGCGGTTCGTCGCAACTCGGCCTGAGTGACGTTGGTTGGTACGCCATCGGAGGAATCCTCGAACATGCGGCGACGCTCGCCGCTGTAGCGTTGGCTACACCCGACCGAGTATGCGATACGGAATATCGCTGGTCGAAATCCATTCACTCCGATGCCCAAGATTCACTCTGCCATGTCATCTTTGACCACCATGATCCGAGGGAACGAACGATCGAATATCGAGGTCTTCCATCGGAAGGAAATCCATATTTGCAAATGGCGGCAACCTTGATGGCAATGATCGATGGTATTCAAAACAAATACTCCGTATCTCAGCAAGTGCGGCATCGCGAGGAATCCATGCCCCCGCCCGAGTCACCCTCAAGCGGAGAGTCAAATGTTTGGAGCGTCTCGCAACTCCACCAATCGCTTCAAGAAGATTCCGATTTTCTTCTAGTCGGAGATGTGTTCTCCGAATCCTTGCTAGAAACCTTAACCCGATTCCTGGAACCGTAGGATGCAACGAGCTCTGAAAGCGGATTACGAGAAACGGCGCGAGAGACTGCGGTCGGAATTTCGCCGCACTGGCCAGGAGAACTTGCTCGTCACCTGCCCGTTCAACGTGACCTACCTGACCGGCTTCACCGGCGAAGACAGTTATTTGTTCATCGACAGGAGCACCGAATTCCTCCTCAGCGACGCACGCTACTCTCAGCAGATAGGCGAGGAGTGCCCGCAATTAGAACTCGTACTTCGTCCATCCAACATGTCTATCGTAGACATGGCTGGCAAGGAAGCTGCGAGCCGTTCGATCAAGAGAATGTGGGTGGAGTCGCTCACAACGACGGTAGCTCAATGGGAGCGGATGCGGGAATTGCACCCACAGGGTGAACTCCTTACCAGCCGCGGATTGATCGAACATCTTCGGGAACGGAAGGATCCGTCCGAGTTGGCTGCTATCCAGCGGGCGATCGACTATGCGCAGCGTGCGTTTCTGGCAACGCGATCTCTGCTCAGTCCCGAGCAAACGGAAAAGCAAATCTCCGGTGATTTAGAAACCAACATCAGGCGATTGGGTGGAACCGGCTCTGCGTTCAAGACCATCGTCGGCGTCGGCCCGCGGTCTGCTTTGCCACATGGTCGCCCCTCCGATGTCAAGCTAGGAACAAGCGGCTTCGTTCTGATCGACTGGGGAGCCAAGGAAGATCTCTACTTGAGCGACCTGACTCGCGTAGTGGTCACCGGCAAGGTAAGTCCCAAGCTTGAAAAAATCTATCGAGTCGTGTTGAACGCTCAGCTCGCAGCGATCGACGCGATTCGGCCTGGGGTCTTGATGAGCCAAGTGGATGCCGCCGCGCGACGTGTGATCGAAGAAGCGGGATTCGGTAAGAAGTTCACGCATGGGCTCGGCCACTCGTTCGGATTGCAAATCCACGAATCGGTCCGGTTATCCCGGGGGCAGGATCGCCCCTTGGAAACTGACATGGTTGTCACGGTTGAGCCGGGAATATACCTACCTGGATTCGGAGGAGTTCGGATTGAGGACGATGTGCTGGTGACCAAGGAAGGCCACCATGTCCTGAGCAACCTGCCGAAAACTTGGGAGGAATGCAGGAATTTTTGAGCTGAGGAAAGAGCCGAACTGCCCATACTAGCGTAATAACGTTGGGAAATATCGAGGATTACAGTCCGAGAGCGTTGGGGGTGCAAGCGATCCATGTTGCCTCCGGATTTGCAATCTTCTACCATTCATTTGGTTGCGAACAACACCTGGGGACGGTAGAGAAAAGTACCGTGCAACGGTGAGGCAATGGGATACGCAACACGACCAACGGTTCGCTCACGAAAGAACATTATGCAAAGACGCAATAGCTTTGGCCAAGTTTGGGTTCGACTCTCCGGGGTCACTCTGGCAACGATCGCTTCGATGGCTCCTCTGTCGCAATCATTCGCGGAGGAATTCCCACGAGTTGCCACCGTCAAAACACCCCCTGCCGACAATCGCATCATCGTTCGGAGCGTCCGCAACTTGGTGGAAGAAGGGCACATCTCACAGGAGAAATTTGACGATGAGCTCTCCAAACGCGGATTCGATTTGTTTCTTCGTCAAGTCGACCCGATGAAGTCCTATCTGCTGCAGCCTGACGTCGACGAATTTCGTGCAAACGAAACGCTCTTGGATGACATGCTACAAAAAAACAACATCTCGTTTGCATACACCGTCTATCTGCGGTTTTTGGAACGACTCAACGAAGTCACACCGATCATTCATGAATTGATCGACTCACCCCTCGACTTCAATGTCGAGGAATACATCGAAAGCGATGCCAAGGAGATGAAATACGCGGCCAATCTTGAGGAGCTCAAGGACCGATGGCGCAAGACAATCAAGCTGAATTTTCTCTCAGCTCGCGCGGATGGAGATTCGGATGAGAAGACCCGAGAGAAGCTCCACAAACGTTATCGCACCTATT
>JBILVV010000075.1:0-14765 GCA_044370255.1 Pirellula sp. | reverse complement strand
TGCTCGCAAGCTGACACGCACTCCGTCGAAGGTAACGCGAGAAGAAATCGAAGCTCTTCGCAAGGGTTTTGGGGACCAGCGTGCATTCTTCATCTGCTTGCAAGCAAGTCGCTACAACTACATGACTCGCATCAGCAACGGCTTTCAGTTGACTCTCGAAAAGGGAAACCCGTTCTGGGATTACTATCGGATGCCGACCCCATCGGCGCCATCAGAAAAGCAGGAGTCGCCGAAGCGTTAGCAATCCAGGATGCAGATATCCTAGATGAGGACGCAGTCGAAAGAAGTGCAAGCATGCTCCAACGTGTCCTTCGCGTTCGAGGATTTGCTAATATTTCGTTTGAACGGCACATGGAATGTGCCTATTACCTTTGGCTGTATCGATGGGCAACCAGGCTCTTTGATCCATTCTAGGCGAAGAGGAAGCAGCGAATTACGCTGATCGAAACCAAACTTAGGTGCAGCTACTTGTTAATTAGTGCTGGACATGCGGCGTTTATTGTAGATATGTTTTTTGCTGGGGGCAGGATTTTCATGAGGCCATCGAACCCATCCGACGCCACAGAACTTGTTTCCTCTTCGGAGCCTGAGCTCGATCGGGGGCTTGGACCCTGGCAGGCTACTGGGTTGAACATTGCCAACATGATTGGCATTGGTCCGTTCGTCACTATCCCGCTTTTCATCGCCGCAATGTCAGGTCCTCAGGCGATGATCGCGTGGGTGTTGGCTGCGATCCTGGTCGTATGCGATGGATTGGTCTGGAGCGAGCTTGGGGCGGCGATACCCGGGAGCGGCGGAACCTATCATTTTCTGAAACGGATCTTTGGGTTATATCCGTGGGGACGTATTCTGCCGTTTCTGTTTATCTGGCAGTTCATGGTCAGCGGTGCGATGGAGATCGCGTCGGGGTACATCGGAGCGTTGGAGTATCTCAAATATGCGATACCTTCGCTCGAGGAACGCATGGAACCGATCTCGGGCGGCACTCGCTGGATTGCGGTGATCACGATCGTTCTCGTCACGCTCCTGTTGTGCCGGCGCATTCGAAACATCGGTTGGATAGTGATCTTAATGACCTGCGGAACGTTGCTGACGGTAGCCCTGGTCATCTTGATCGGATGGTGGCACATAGATTGGAGCAAGATCACCTTTCCTGAGAATGCGTTCCGGTTGGATGCGACCTTTGCGTCGGGACTGGGGGCTGCGATGATGATCGCGATCTACGACTACCTCGGGTACTACAACGTGTGCCACTTGGGGGACGAGGTGCGGGAGCCTGCTAGGACCATTCCTTTCGCAGTCATGACGTCCGTGGTAGTCGTGGCATTGATCTACATGACGATGAACTTGGCGATCATGGGTGTCGTTCCATGGCCAGAGGCGATGAAGTCCACAAACATCGCTGCCGATTTCATGGAAACGCTTTATGGTCGCCCTTGGGCGGTTGCCTTTACGTGGCTGATTTTATGGACGGCGTTGGCCAGTGTTTTCGCACTCACTTTGGGTTACTCGCGCATCCCGTATGCGGCGGCCCGCCAAGGGGATTTTTTCAGCGTGTTTGGGAAGATCCATCCTACGGGCAAATACCCATGGGTCTCGCTTCTGACGCTCGGGCTTCTGACGGCTGTATTCTGTTTTCTCGACTTAGGGACAGTGATCAGCGCGGCGGTTTGCGTTCGGATAGTGGTTCAGTTTCTGGGTCAGATTGCTGCCCTGCACATTGTGCGCACGACGCGACCGGATATTCAGCTCCCTTTTCGCATGTGGCTGTATCCGATCCCCAGCGTGATCGCCGCCTTGGGCTGGATATTCGTTCTTGTGGTCGCGGACCGGTTTGCGTTGTTGTTGAGTCTCGGTGTGGTTGTCTCGGGTGTGGTAGTCTACTTCTTTAAGGAAGGCATCCTTCGCAAGCCAGGATGATATGACTTCCGCTCTACCGTGCTTGTTCCCAGCCGAAGGATTCAAAGACCTTGACTACTTCACGGCCGCTCAGGCTACGAAAACGAAATGTTCGGATTAAGTGGTGTAGGTTGGGAGGTCCATTTAGAACGCGTGGGGATGTCGGCGGTGCATCCAAAGTCCGAGCCCGGGATTGCGAATGAAGTAAAATCGTTCCCCCGATTTTGATGTATGCCATCCGTCTTGCAGGGAATCGATTCCATATTCCTCCATCGCTGATCGCCAGTCTCCATATTTGTAGCCGACCGAGGTGATTTCATGTTCGGACAACCCTCCCGCACAGTATTCAACATGGAATCGGTTTTCGGTGGAGCCGTGCACCATGTGAGCAGCGACAGATAGGTGACTACCGAGATCTTCATTCTTCTTTACGGCATCCATAATTTCCGGGGTTGTACGGTAACCGTATTTTCGAATCAATGCATCGACGTCGGCATGTTCGCCGAACTTTGTTACTCCCGGTGCGACCACGACAATCGTACCGCCATCGGCGACTGCCATGCGACTGCGATAGATCGCTTTGTTCCCGACCCAAGTCTTCTTGTATTTGTCCGGATCCATCCAGACGACGATCTTGTTGGGCGCTGTATCCAGACGAAAACAATTGACCTGGGCCGCCAATTCACCCGCTTTGAAGAAGACCGAATGATCATCGCCGATGAATAGTCCTCGGACGAGCGGGCCTGATCCGGGAACCGATTCGACGACTGTTAGAATGTAAACGATCGGGATCTCTTGCAGGAAGAGTTCGGCGCCTCGGTTGAGGATTCTTCGGAGCGGGTTGTCGCATCGTCCCATGATTCGCTCGCATCCATACAAAGCGCTCAGGTAGTGACTATCGTCGATTCCAGCAGCCCCACCGGCTCCGATGAAAATGTTTTTTGTGTAGTTGGCCATGCCGATGACTTCATGAGGAACAACTTGGCCGATCGAAAGGATCAGATCGTGTCCTCCGCGAGAAATCAATCGGTTGACCTGGGCGGGCCAAGGTTTGCTATAGATCCCATCGGTCGCCTGTTGCACAAACTCGGAGTCGACATGACCGAGGGTTTCGACATCGGTTTTGTATTTGTGAACGCGAATCAACGAGCGGGGCAGATCGTCGAACATCTTAGAGAGTTCCGACTCGTTCATCGCCTCGTGCGTACCCAGGGCAGGCAGGACATCGGTCAATCGATCTCCTAACAATTCATGGGCTACCCGCGTGATCGCGCCAGCATCAGAGTCCATGCGAGTGTGGTCGGGCGGGACTGCGAGAACTCGCTGCGGCCCACCGAAGCGACTAAAAAGATCCGCGAGCGCTTCACGGTAATCATGGAGCCCAAGCGAGTGCGAGGGGCTGCCTGCCATCCAGTAGAGGGTCATCGAGAGTTCCAAATTCCAGCTTGAGATAACGTGTTGTCACGTGTCTCAGTTTACCGAAATTCGGAACTTTATCGCAGTGGACTTGGCTAGCTCGGAAGTCAAATCAGGCTACGGGAGCCGTCAAAAACGCCGTCAAGGACTTATCCGGCACCGGCAGATTCATGATTGGAGCGAAGCCTTCCATCGCTTCGTCAACCTTGGCCATCAAGTCAGGTAAAGATACCTGATGGTTTTGGTTGATCCGTTCGAACCATGTATGAAACTCGCCTTCTTCTTCCCACTTGGTATCCTTGCAAGCGGGGAGCAACGCCGCGAGAGCGACGCAGGCGGCCGCAAACTGTGGCTTGCTGCCCGACATCAACTCATTGAGCGAAGGATGGCGTTCGATCAAAGTTGCGAAATCCTCTGGCAGGTGCCATTGGCGACAGAGGTGTGCTGCCGCCTGGGCGTGATCCCAGCCAAAGACTTCCCGTTCGAGCGAGGAGAGTCTTAACTTCTCTTTGCTGCGGCGTTCCAACATCAGTTCGTAGTGGCTTGGCAATGCCTTGAGCAGGAACGGGATCGCCATATCTTGGAGCAAGGCGGCTGCGAATAGTTCTTCGGAATTCGCCAGTCGCAGTTCGCGACCAATGGTTCGTGCGAACAAAGCGCGCCGCAGAGAGTCTTGCCATAGACGGCGAAGATCAAACGGACCAAGCTTGGGGTTAGGAACAATCGAGAAGACCGCACTCCACAGTGCAAAGTTCTTGATGGTTCGAATACCGACCAACGTCAGCGCTTGTTGTACGGATGATATCTCGCGAGAGAATCCGAAATATGCAGAATTCACAAATCGAAGAACTTGGCCCATCAATCCAACATCCGCTTCGATCGGCTGCGCGTAATCGGCAGGCCCCTTGTTCGGATCCTGAGACAGTTCGAGCAACTTCATTGCACTCGTGGGCAATGCTGGAATCTGAGTGTTGGCGAGAACATCCGCGAGCGACGGCTTCAGATTGAGGGTAGACATGTTGTGCCTGTCAGGAACAAACGAAAGTTAAGAGATGGAGCGATTTCGAGTGGGAGAGCAGCCTTCCCGAGAAAGAATAGAACCTTATTGGTAAAACGCAAATTCTACGTTGGTTTTTCGGACTAGCGATTTTGCATCGATTGGCCACACACATCCGGTTGTACGGATTGTTTGGCGCGAGACGAGAAACCACAGTCCGACCTGTCAATTAATGGCTCGAAGGAACTGCCGACATCGATACCGCATCGGTGTGTGAGGTAATGGTTAAGTGTTGCATTTGCGATTTTTTACCCCCTTCGTCTTCCGGTCAGCCATGGAACTCGTTCAAGTTAAGAATCTGCGGAAATCCTATGCGGATTACCAGCGGGATCCATTCGTCGCGGTGGAGTCACTTTCGTTCTCTGCGAAAGCTGGTGAAGTGTTCGGTCTCCTGGGGCCCAATGGTGCAGGGAAGACGACTGCGTTGCGGATCCTTGCAACGGTTTTGCAGCCGACTTCGGGTCAGGCTTTTATCTCAAACTTCGACGTCGTGTCGCAAGCGGAGATGGTTCGATGTTCGATCGGTTTCGTCTCGAACAACACAGCCATCTATGAACGCATGACCGCGTGGGAGATGGTGGAGTTTTTCGGGCGGTTGTACTGTGTACCGATTTCGCGACTTCGCGAGCGGATGGAAACGCTCTTTGTGCAACTCAAAATGACCGACTTCCGGGATTGCCCTGGCGCGAGAATGTCGACCGGGATGAAGCAGAAAGTCTCCATCGCTCGGGCGCTGATCCATGATCCTCCGGTCTTGATCTTCGATGAGCCGACACTCGGCTTGGATGTCCTCGCGACGCGAGCGCTTCATCAAATCATCATCGATCTTCGCGATCAGGGGAAATGCATTCTCTTTTCAACGCATATCATGCGTGAAGTCGAGCGATTGTGCGACCGTGTTGCGATCATGAATCGCGGACAGGTGCTCGATTCGGGAAGTCTTCCGGAATTATCGGATCGCCACAAGACCTCGGATTTCGAGGAATTGTTCTACCAGTTGATCATGGCCAGTGAACAGAGCAGGTCCAAGGCTGCGAATCGCGGAATCTGGTTTGAGGATCTCGGCGTGCCAGGCGTTGCTCCGATGAACACTGCGGGGGGAATGTGAACTGGTCCCGAGTCCAACTGATTTTCTTTCGTGAGTTGCGGGATCAATTGCGCGATCGTCGGACAATGTTCACGATTTGCGTACTGCCGCTCCTGCTTTACCCGCTGACCGGGTTGATGATGCTGCAGTTAGCGCAGGTGAAGACCCCTCAGCGAATATTCATTTCCGTTGTCGGCGATTCCGAATGGTTTCAGGAATCAGGTGCCAGGGAATCGATTCGTTCGCCGGACACTGCGAATCAACAACCGTCGATCCTGTGGACGCATCACGCGTCAGACTCCCCATTAGCGATCGAGATCGATCGAAAACTAGGAACGCTTTCCAGCGACTCCGAATCGATCCAGGGCGAGCAGAGAAACCGGTTGATCGAGGATCTGCTTCTTCGATCCCAAGCCGATGCGATTTTGGTGTTAAGAGGACAGCACATTGAAGGTAATCAGGAGCCAGTTTCTGCGGACAGCGAAAACGCCAAGGCCGGAAATACCCCTCTCTTGGTTTTGAGCAATCAACGTTTGGAGCGTTCCCGAACAGCGGTCATGCAGTTGCAATCGTTGATCCACAAGTGGCATCACCACTATGTGCGGCAGCATTTAGAGAAAAAACAGATTGCTCAAGACTTGTGGCAACCACCTCCGATCGAACATTCCGATATAGCGCCTGTGGAAGTCAAGCAAGCGGTAGTCTGGTCTCGTATCCTTCCGCTTATTCTTCTGGTGTGGGCACTGACCGGTGCTTTTTACCCAGCGATTGATCTGTGCGCGGGTGAAAAAGAACGCGGTACGCTCGAAACACTTCTCAGTAGTCCTGCGACGCGCAAGGAAATCGTATGGGGTAAGTTGCTGACCATCACTTGCTTTAGCGTGATGACGGCTGTACTGAATTTGATCAGTATGGTTGTCACGACAGGTTTCGTTTTCCGTAAGGCCATGGACGGAACGTCTGACAACCCGCTCAGCGGTTTTGGGCCCATCTCGCTCGACCTGATCCTTTGGCTCATGGTGCTGGTCATACCGATGTCGGCCATGTTTAGTGCTTTGGCCTTGGCGGTTGCAAGCCTTGCCAGGAGCTCCAAGGAAGGGCAGTATTACCTCATGCCATTGATTCTCGTCGGATTTCCGCTGGTGATGTTGCCGGTGATGCCCGGCATCACTCTTTCTTCAGGCACGAGCATCGTGCCGGTGACTGGTGCAGTGTTGCTGTCTCGCGCTTTCATGGACGGAGAGTATGGCACCGCGCTGATGTATTTGCCTTCGGTGGCATGCGTTACCATTCTGTGCTGCTTACTGGCCACGCGCTGGGCGGTACGGCAGTTTGAGAATGAGTCGGTACTGTTCTCCGACGTGGACAAGGGATCGATGAAAGGCTGGATCGTCCGATTTTGGATGCATCGAACGGAATATCCAACGGCAACCGAGTCGGTGTTGTGTGGCTTATCGATCCTGGTCGCCCTGTTTTTTGGTCGATTGGCGATGGCGAGTCAGGAGTTGAACTGGGGTACGTTCGCTACGTCGACCATTGTGATTCAGATCGGCTTGATGCTGGGCCCATCGCTCATCATGGCGGTGATGTTGACTCGATCGGTACCGAGAAGTCTGCGTCTGACTGTGCCTCGATTCTCGGAATTGCTCGCGTGTGGGTTACTCGCAGTTTACTTACATCCAACCTATGTACAGTTTGCCGCCTTCATCAGTCATGAATACCCGCTCGGTCCGGAAACTACTCAGTCGCTTCATCAGATTGACGCTATTCTCGGTAGTGTTCCGCTGTGGAGTGTTCTGCTGATTCTGGCGGTGCTTCCGGCGTTATGTGAGGAAGTGGTATTCCGAGGCTTTGTGTTCGCAGGTCTCCTGGAAAACAAAGGGGTATTGCGAGCGGTAATCGGTTCTGCCGTTCTATTCGGGCTATCGCATGGTGTATTGCAACAGACCGTGTGCGCGACTGCGACCGGCTTGCTGCTCGGCTGGCTGGCTTATCGCACCGCAGGAATCGCTTGCACATGTCTGTTTCATGTGATTCACAACTCGATTTCAATGACTCTTGCCACTTCGTCATCGAGATCGATCGAGATTCCCACGTGGATGAATTGGGCATTGTCAAAAACCGAAAGCGGTGTCGCCTACACAGACGCATGGAACACAGTCAGTTTGATTCTCGCGGTGACTTTGTTTGCAGCGCTCGCGCTGCAGAGCGGAAAGCGGTCGATCCTTCCAAGCAACTCGCTTAGCGAGGAGATTGCTGGCCCCGTAGCGCCAGATATTGCTATTGGCACGAGTTAAAGCCTATTTGCGAGGATGATCGCTAATCCTCTGCAGGGCTGCCGTCTTCGCACATCTTGACGATCTTGGGATCGAACTGAGCTACGATTTCGACCAGATCGGACTGGGCCGCCATGACGCGATGGATATCTTTGTATACGCCGGGCGCCTCGTCCGCACCTGCAGAGAGCACACGCACTCCTCTCTTGGCAAGATCGTTTCGGACAGCGTTCCATCGGTACTTGTCCCGCGCCGCCTTTCGGCTCATGCAACGACCAGCTCCGTGCGATGCCGAGTGGAGACTCTCTGCATTGCCCATACCACGCACGACAAATCCGGGAGTCGCCATCGATCCTGGGATAACTCCGAGAACTCCAGGCCCCGCTGGCGTTGCTCCCTTGCGATGAACAATCAACTCCTTGCCTTGATGGATTTCCTTCCAGGCAAAGTTGTGATGATTTTCCACTCCTGCGATGACTCGGGCACCTAGCAACTTCGTCACTAGGCGATGAATGACATCGTGGTTAGCAGCTGCGAATTCACCCATCAATTCCATAGCTGCCCAATACTCTTGCCCTTCGTCGCTATCCAGTTCGAGCCATGCCAAATAGCCGAAGGTCTCTTGGTACTTCTTCGGCAGCTTTGCTCGAGCGATACTGCTGTAAACGGAACAAACCGCTGCGCCGGGGCCGCGGCTACCGCTGTGGCTAAGTAGAGCGGTATACTCGCCTGCAGATAGACCGAGATCCGGTGCATCGTGAGCCAGTCGCAGTGTCCCGAACTCGACGAAGTGGTTCCCCGATCCGCTGGTGCCTAGTTGTCGACGGGCGATGTCTTTCTTTTCGCGAGTCACCCGCGTGATCTCCCAATCGCGATCCAAGACAGCGTGATCCTGAGGCTTTTCATGCTCGCATCCAATACCAAATCGAGTCCCTCGCTGCAGAACTTCCTCGAATCGATTTCCGCGGTTGGTCAGTTCAATTGGCGGAATGTCGACGACTGACAATTTCATGCGGCAGGCGATGTCGACCCCGACTGCGTACGGGACGACGGCATTTTCAAGGGCGAGCACACCGCCGATGGGAAGACCGTAACCAACGTGAGCATCAGGCATCAGCGCCCCGGCAACGGCCATGGGCAGTCGACATGCCTGTTCCATCTGGACATGGGCACCCGCATCGATGTCCGATCCCCAAGTCGGATACTCGATACTGCGAAGTTCTGTTACCGCAGGTCCTTGCTGAGCGCATGCGAGCACAGCCTGTGCCAAGGCACCCCAATCTGCATCCAACGCATAGGTAGCGGGGCTTGCAACCACGTCCTTGATCCGTTCCTTGATGTCCTTGCCTCGAACACCCTGTTGAGCGACAACACGCTGAATCACTTGGATCGCAGTAGGGATGCAGCCAGGATCGAGACCGAGCTTTTCGAGTTGTCGCGCGTTCATCGGTTTCCTTTCTTCATGAATAATTCAAGTCACAGACGGCAACTCGCAGGTTCGCGCGGTTTGCAAAAATGAAGTGGAAAGTTCTAATTCCCAGGATTGTAAACGAACCTAGGACCACGCGTTTGACAGGTTGAGTTGCTACTCTGCAAAACCAAATTCCGTTTCCGAGATTCCGAATCACCAACAGCTTTTCACAAAGGCTCTGCTCATGTCGATCTTCATCTGGTTTTGGCTCCTACTCGCGGTTTGTTTCGGGGAGGGAGACGCGGTCGATGCTCCGATCGTAATCGCGCACCGAGGAGCGAGCGGATACGTCGTAGAACACACCGAGGCAGCCAAGGTGCTCGCCCATGCCCAAGGCTCCGACTACATCGAACAAGATGTTGTCCTCAGTAAGGATCGTGTCTTCATCGTAACCCATGATACGACGATGGATGAAACAACCGATGTCGAAGAGGTATTCCCAGGCCGAGCCCGTGAAGATGGACGTTGGTACTTCGCAGACTTCACCTGGGAAGAGCTTCAAAAATTGCAAATGCACGAACGGACGCGCAAGAATGGAGATCAGGTATTCGCCGATCGTTTTCCGGGACGTTGTGGACAACGAATCATGAGGCTCGAGGATGAAATCTTGCTCCTTCGAGGTCTGGATGCTACCACCGGCAGGAATACCGGACTGTACATCGAACTCAAAGGGGCAGCGTTTCATCGCAAAGAATTCGGAGAGTCGATGGGGGCAATGCTCCTCAAGGAATTGGAACGTCTCGGTATCCGCGATCGCTCGCATCGATGCTTCATCCAGTGTTTTGAATCGGAGGAATTGGAATACCTCCATCGGGAATGTAGTTGCCCGTTTCCATTGATTCAACTCTTGGGGCGCCCCTTGGATGAAACCGGAGTCGCCAAGGTGGCTACTTATGCAGCAGGCATCGGCCCATCCTTGGAGTTGTTGGCAACACGCACCGATGATGGCGGTTTGCGATCGACGGGATTGGTAGAACAAGCTCGCGCCAAAGGATTGAAGGTCCATCCTTATACCGTGCGCCGTGAAACTCAACCTCGCTGGTCCGGCTCTCTGAAAGAAACGCATCGCGTGTTGGTGAACGAACTGAGAGTGGACGGTTTCTTCACCGATTTCCCGGACCTATCTCGCCGCGCGATGGATGAACTTGCTCGAAAAGAATAGTCTTCCCTAGGTTAGCAAAAATCTTCGGCGACGACACAAGCGATGGCGGCAGCGCATTCATCCATTATTTATCGTTTGATCCAGTGAACGGCGCGAATCTCAACCCCAACGGAATCTTCGCCGCCGGATGGTGGTAGTTCCTCACTTAAGTGGATGCGAACCTGAGCGGTCTCGGCTTGGACCGTGATTTGGCCAAGGCTCATCTCGGCAAATTCCTTCATCAGCGATTCGGATTGCCGTGGCACTAGGTCATGTTCCTTGCCGATCGATTTCGAGGCGAAAGCCATTTCGATCGTTCGTTCCGTTTTCGCATCACCAACGTGGCATTGCAAAGGGACACCGACGGCTAGAAGCGAAGCGGCGTATTGGACGACAACTTCGTAGTCTCCTGCTTGCAGGAACTGCACATCCCAGGTGATCACATCATCGGGGCTCGTCATGCGAGTGAAGTAGGAACAGTTCGGAGCATTGGTACTGCGACGTATGGAAGGGCCGGAACACTTACCATCTTGAGCGGGAAGTTCCGTTCGATTTCGCGCGGGATGGCCAACTAAGAACGGCCGTTTGGGCCCTGACTTTTCCAAAACCTCCTTTCTCCAAGTTGCTTTCGCGCTGACCATGGTGGCTGCGCGATCGGGTTGCAGCTTGGCTAGGTTCATTTTCTGGCCCGGATCAGCGACCACATCGAATAAGGCATCGTCAGGATCGCTCAGATATTGGTCCTGTCGCATCGCGACTTTGCCGCCCCACTGGGTAAAGAGCGTTCGAGACACGACTGGCTGGGCTGTATCAAGTAGCTGCGATGCGAGGCTGATGCCGTCGAGAGGCTGGTCTTCCGAAGTTTCCTGAGCGATGGGCGTACCTGTCAGCTCGCACAACGTTGGAACCAAATCGATGGCTCCTGCGAGTTGGTCGATTGTCCGCGATGTGGGAATTTTTCCAGGCCAACGCACCAACAACGGCGAGCGTACGCCACCCTCGTGGGTCGTCCCCTTGCGACCTCTCATGCCGCCGTTCCAGCGGTAACTGTTCGGGCCATTGTCATTGAAGTACAGAACGATTGTTTTTTTCGAAAGGCCAAGTTGATCGAGTTGATTCAAAACTCGCCCGACATTGGCGTCTAGATTCTCAACCATAGCGATTGCTGCACGGGTCATACCAACCTCTTCGATTTCCTCTTTGCGGCCCGCGTGTCGCATCCGTAGTTTTCGGTCGCGCACTCGATCGAAAAAGATGCCGGGCACCTGCATCGGTGTGTGAGGGGTATTGAAGGCTAAGTAGCAGAAGAACGGGCGATCGCGATGTTGTTGTATGAAGGCCATCGCATGATCGGTGAAATCGTCCGCGACGAATCCGTTGCCGCGACATGGTTCGCCATTGCGTTCCAGGGGCGGTGAAAAGTAGTCCCCCCAGTGTCCAGAACAAAAACCGTAGAACTCTTGGAACCCGCGGCCATTGGGATGATACGGATATTGAGATCCATTATGCCATTTCCCGAACGCTCCCGTCGCGTAACCCCGTTTCTGCAATCGGTCCGCCAAAGTGACTTCATCGAGATCCAAACGCTCGTCTCCTTGAGTGACTCCCACGGCCCCGCCGCGCGGATGGTAGCGTCCAGTGAGAAACTCCGCTCGTGTGGGAGCGCAGACTGGACAAACATAGAAACGAGAGCAAGAGGTTCCTTCTTTGGCTAATCGATCGATGTTGGGCGTTTCGAGATTGGAATTGCCCTGGAAGCCGAAATCGCCCCAACCTTGATCGTCCGAAAGAAAGACAATCACATTCGGAGGGGGATCCGAAGTGCTCCTTTCGAAGGCGAAAACCCGCGGAACAAACCCAAGTACGAATAGCAAACCAAGAATGAGAGTCCCTTGCATACGGTTTTTTGGCGATGGATGCTTCATGGCAGGAGCGACTGTTTTCGTTACACTGTAAATTGACTCGATTGGTTTGTAGACAGCCCTTTGTAGAAAACTCTCTCCAGGAATTTCCCGATGACTTCCCATCGCTCCGTTGATCGACGTCGTTTTTTATCCGCTTCTGCAACAGGAATCGCAGCAGGGGCTATAGCGAGTTCGGCGGTTGGAAGAAGCATAGCAGTAAATGAAGAGATACGCTTGGCATTTCTTAGTTGCGGTGGCAGAGCGAACGAGTTGATGGGATCTTTTGAAAAGATTCCCGCTGTGAAAGTTGTCGGTCTCTGCGATCCAGATCCGAGTCGAGTTGACAAGGCAAAGAAGCGATTTCCAGGTGCCAAGACCGCAAGCGATCTTCGCAAAATGATCGACGATCCTGAGATCGATGCAGTCGTCGTTGCGACTTGTAACCACTGGCATTGCTTGGCATCGATTTGGGCGATGCAGGCAGGTAAAGATGTCTATGTCGAAAAACCTTTATCGCATACGCAATGGGAAGGTGAGCAAACGGTCGCTGCCGCGCGAAAATACAATCGCATTTGCCAAGTTGGGACCCAGCAAAGATCGGATCCGATGCAGGCCAAGATCAAGGACTTCTTGCATGTGCAGAAGGGGATCGGCGAATTGAAAAGCGTACGAGTCAATCGCTATGGAGTACGCGGCCCCATAGGCAAACGATCGGAACCGTTACCCAAGGACCCGGCGATCGACTTCGATTTATGGTTAGGCCCGGCCGCTGACAAACCGGTATTCCGAAACGCTTGGCATTACGATTGGCATTGGGATTGGAATACGGGGTCCGGAGAGATGGGGAACTGGGGCGTCCATGTCTTGGATGATGTTCGCAACGTGGTCTTCCAGGACAGTCTGGCAGTGCCGCGCAGGATCTTGGGAGGAGGCGGACGCGTGGCGTGGAATGATTCGGGAGAAACCCCCAATGTGCATGTGGTTGCATTCGATACCGGGACGTTGCCCGTAGTGATTGGGCTGAGCAATTTGACCGCGGGACCGGATAGCAACAAATCACCCGATGTGCCAGGACCAGGGAGCGGTTATGTGGTGATCGGTGAGGGAGGTCGACTGGAAGGACAACGAGGTTCCGCACGGGCTTTTGACAAGGACAACAAAGTCATCCAAGAGTTTCGAGGCAATAGTGGTGCAGGTCATCAAGCGAATTTTGTCGAAGCGGTGATTAAGCGAGACCCAAGTCTGCTCAATGCGGAGGTCCAGGTCGGGCACGACTCAACCGGCTGGTGCAATTTCGCAAACATCTGTTTTCAGACAGGCGAGCATGCTCGCTTGATGGAAACCATCGAAGCTGCACGCGGTTTCGGGGTTTGGAATACTCTGATCGAGGAAATGCATATGCATCTGCATGCACATGGAATTGAGCCTGAGAATCCGTCGATCGTGATGAGCCCGTGGATGGAACTGGATCCAAAGACCGGACGGTTTATCGGAGAAAGCTCACAGCGCGGAAACGCGTACCTGAAACGCACCTACAGGCCACCCTTCGTCGTGCCAGAGATCGTGTGATGGATATAATGAGCTGAGCAATTTCATTTGTCAGAATGGGAGATCGAATATGTCAGCGAGACTTGGAAAATCATGGCTCATTGCAGCGTTGCTCGTTGTAATCGGTTTTGCTTGTTTGTGCGATACGGCGATGGCCGATCCACCGCGGGGACGTTTTCAGAATCGTGGGACAATCGTGCCGCGAAGTGGATACATCCCTGGGAATGTGGGGCGAGGGTTCGTCCCCAACAATCAGTTTCGGTATAGGTATGGATATGGATATGGATATGGTTACAACCCGTACGGGGGTGTGGGACCCATGAATCCTTGGGTTCCCTACTACGGGGTACCGAATTACGGCTATTACCCACGTCCGATTCCAGGACCTGGAATTGGAGTGGGAGGTTGGCCGCGAGGTCCGTCGTTTGGGGGAGGGGGGATTCCCTCGGGTCCATCCTTCGGTGGCGGCGCTGGCAGTTTCCGTGGCGGACGATGATTGCCGATTTATCTGAGTTGCCCTGGCTCATCTCGTCGCAACGGATCGGACGGTGCCTTCACGCATTTGTATTCGCCTTCTCGAGCATCCTACTCATCGCTGTCCTGGATACGGAAAGTTTAGGTCAGCCGCCTGAGCCAGAGCAAACCACCTACCGCATCGGACATTTCGCGATCGATGCGACGATACCTATCGGTCATCGGTGCATGGGGGTGCTACCACAGAAATCTCTTGCGATTGCTGACACCTTGGAGTTGCACGGGTTCGTGTTGCTCGGGAGCGGTGAGCCGATCGTTGTCGTCGCCATCGATTGGTGTGAGATTCGCAACGCGTCGTATGATGAGTGGCGATCCAGGTTAGCGACGGTCGCAGGGACATCGCCCCGGCGAGTCCTGGTCAGTTCCCTGCATCAGCACGACGCGCCTGTAATCGATGCGGGAGCACAGGATCTGCTCGATCAGGTGGGATTG
>JBILVV010000099.1:0-12948 GCA_044370255.1 Pirellula sp. | reverse complement strand
GAAGGCCGGCCACCGTTGAAACCCAGGTCGTTGGGAGTCTCGACGATCCCGGTGCCGAAATGATAATGCCAAACTCGATTGACTAGGACGCGCGACAACAGGGCAGGATTGGCGGTGGTGATCCAGCGTGCCAAAGCCGCTCGTCGTTGGCCATCGCTCGCGGAGTCCGGTAATCCGAAATCCGGACTCGCCGCACTGAGCCCCACAATACCGCCAGCTTTTACCGAATCACCGAGTTGAAACACATCGCCGCGAACGAGGATATGGGTCGGTCCGAGATTCTGTTCCGACAGGACGGTGTACATTTTCCCTCGAGCTTCCCCGAGATCCCGATCGCCATGTTGGACTCCCTGCAGCGAGCTCGCCAATTGGTAGTACGAACGACTGGAGATGGGATCGAATTTGTGCTCGTGACAACGAGCGCACTGGGCCGTCAAGCCGAGAAACGCCTGCGACAGGGTTCCAACTTTGTCCTCGAGTTCGTCCTGCTTAGCGATCCGTTTCATCCGCTCGCTCTGGCCGACCACAGTATTGTGCAAACCGCACACAAGAAAGCCGATCGCGGCAGTACCGTCGGGAGACGAGTCCAATTGATCCCCTGCGATTTGCATCCGCACAAATTCGTCGTATGGCATGTCTTCGTTGAGCGCTCGAATGACCCAATCTCGATAGGGCCAACTGTTTCGTCGCGGAAAGTTTCTTTCAAAACCATCGCTCTCGCCGAATCGAACGACATCCAACCAATGCCGCGCCCATCGCTCCCCGTATGCGGACGAGGCAAGCAATCGATCCACCACTGCCTCATGGGCCTGCTCGCTCGGGTTGGCATCAAACGCCATCACCTCATCAAACGATGGGGGAATACCGATCAAATCGAGATACACTCTGCGAAGCCACACACGGTGCGACGCGCTCGGATTGGGCTCCAAGCCCTGCTCAATCAATTTTTCCAAAACAAATGCATCGATCGAGTTGCGAACCCATGCTTCAGTGTTGGGCTTTATCGATGCTGTGTCGCGCAAAGGCTGAAGCGACCACCAATCCAATCCTGCGCGATACTTGGATGACAACGCGATCGGATCGATCGGGCTTTCGGGCAAGGGAGCACCCTGTTGCAGCCATCGCGCGAAGAGTTCTTTCTCCTCAGCCTTGAGTTTGTTTTTCGGAGGCATCGAATCGGACGAGACCACCTGCCACAGAAGGCTCTCCTTCGCATTCGAAGGATCGAAAACGCTTCCCGAGTCGCTGCCTCGCGAGAGCCCATCGCGAGAACTCAAATCCAATCCACCGGCCGGTTCCGATCCGCGATGGCATTCCAAGCATCGCGCGGCAATCAGCCCGTGCATCTCCTTTTCGTCCCCAACTGCGCACGGGACGAAAAGGATCGGAATCGCAAGGCCGAGCCAAGCCACAGTTCGATGAAATCGACGAGTAAGGCTCATGCACACGGACCTAATGGAAGGATTGGCTTGGGTTAGAACAGTGGGCGAATGCCGTACTGCTGATGGATCTGGTTACAGATCTTTGGCGAGAGCCGCAGTCCGTGCGCGAGTTCTTTGAGGTAATCGACTTCGGCCTGTTGATCGATCGTGATGCTCGAGATCGAGGCAGCATAAACGGCAGCCTCCATCCCGAGAGGCACCGACCAAGCAAAGTCGCGAGCATTGGTCGCGTTGGCAAACTCCTGACGAAGGAAATTGATGGTCTCTTGGTTGGTATTTCCTATCCGTTCGAGAATCGCTTGCTGTTCCTGGGCATCGATACGCCCGTCCGCCTTGGCCGCATGGATCATGGCGCGGATGAGAACGATCACTTGCTCTCGTTCACTCGCAGCGCTTTCTTCGACAGCAGGCTTGGTCGGCTCCTGACCGAAGATATCCCCTTGCGGCACACCGCCCGATCGAGGTGCTGGGGTTTCGACTCGCCGCGATGTGGGAGCGGGGGCAGGTGCGGGTGCGGGTTGTGACGGTTGACTCGGACTGGAGCGACCGACACCGAGCATGTCTTCGATGTCCTTTGCAGACGGGCGACCGTTGCCGGAGCCTGAACCCTCGCGAAACACACCTGGGAATTGAGCACGGCCACCACCCTGCGATGGTCCGCCAACCAGAATATCTCGAACAATCTCCGGTCGCGGGTTCCCGCCACCTCCTCGCCCTTGCGAGTTTCCGGACTTGATGATTTCAGTGAGGATATCGAATGGATTCATAATGCGCTAAAGCCGAGAGAGGATAGAGACACGAAATGACGCAAACCGTCCCTCTCAATATAACGCATCCGGTTGCTAGAATCAGCTCTCGACCAGTTCGCCGGACGATTTTGGGTTGCGACGTCGGTCGCTTTCTCGCAGATAGAGCTTTCTGAGTCGAATGGCGTTGGGGGTGACCTCGACCAATTCGTCGTCCTCGATGTACTCCAACGCAGCCTCGAGGAACAGTTCCCGCGGGGGTTTCAGAATGATGTTTTCATCGTTGCCTGCCGCACGGATATTGGTCAGTTTCTTTTCCTTCGTCGGATTCACGACCAAGTCATTGTCCCGGGCGTTTTCGCCGACGATCATCCCTTCATAGACATCGTCTCCCGGGGCAACGAACAACTCGGATCGCTCTTGAAGAGCAAATAGCGAGTACGCGACTGCCCTTCCGGGCAGCATAGAGATGAGGACTCCGTTGGTGCGGCGTGCCAATTCCGGACCGACCGGTTGATAACCCGAAAAACGATGGTGGATAATCGCGGTACCTTGAGTGGCGTTGAGCATCCGGGTTCTCATGCCGATCAATCCGCGGGCAGGGATCGAGAATCGGAGCAGGGTGTATTCGCCGCGCGGAGTCATGGATTCGAGAAGTCCCCGTCGGTTACCCACCATTTCCATCACGGGTCCCACGCGATCGGTCGGAACTTCGACGTTGAGGACCTCAAAGGGTTCGCACAATTCGCCATCGATCTTCTTGAGAACCACTCGCGGCTTGCTGATACTCATCTCATAGCCTTCGCGCCGCATGGTCTCGATCAAGACCGACAGGTGAAGCACTCCGCGACCGCGAACGGCGAAGGCTTCGCTCCCTTCAATCGGGGTGACACGCAGGGCGACGTTTCGCTCGAGTTCTTTCTCGAGCCTCGATTTCAGTTGCCGTGTCGTAACGTACTTGCCATCGCGACCTGCCAGAGGGGACGAATTGATGCTGAAGACCATCTCTAGCGTAGGTTCGTCGACTTGCAGACGAGGCAACGGATTGGGCTCGCCTCGATTGCAGATCGTGTCTCCAATCTCGATGTCTTCCAAACCGATGACCGCGACGATGTCGCCAGCACTTGCCGAATCGGTGTCGACGCGTCCAAGCTTGTCGAAGAATTGTAGGTTGGCTACTTGTGCAGCCACCGTCGACGACTCTTTGATCATGTCGACTTGTTGCCCCTTGCGGATAGTACCCGACTGAATCCGACCGATGGCGATTCGCCCCACATAGTCCGACCAGTCGAGATTGGTGACTAGCAATTGCAGCGGAGCATCGGGCTCCACGTCGGGCCCTGGGATCTTCTCGAGCATCAAATCCAGTAGCGGAATCATGCTATCGCCGGGCACTCTCCAATCGTGGGTTGCATACCCGGATCGGCCCGATGCATAGATGACATCGAAGTGATCCATGTAATGCTCTCCGCCGAGATCGACCAACAGCATGAGTGCCTCTTCAACCACTTCATCGCAACGGGCGTCCGGTCGATCGATCTTGTTTACGACAACGATCGGCTTAACACCACATTCGAGGGCTTTTGAAAGAACGAACCGCGTTTGGGGCATCGTTCCTTCGGCGGCATCGATCAAGACCAGCGCACCGTCCGCCATCCGAACAACCCGTTCGACCTCGCCGCCGAAATCCGCGTGACCCGGGGTATCGATCAAGTTGATTTTGATCCCCTTGTATTCGAGCGCGATGTTCTTGGACAGAATCGTGATCCCACGCTCCCGTTCCAGATCGTTGCTGTCGAGAATGCGTTCGCCCTGCAACTGCGAATCCCGAAACTGTCCGCTCTGTTTGAGAAGACAGTCGACCATAGTCGTCTTTCCGTGGTCGACATGGGCGATGATGACGATGTTCCGAATGTCGTTGCGACGCATTAGCAATCCAATAGGAAGGGAATAGCAGGTAGGGGTGGAGGTCGATTGAACCTATGTCGATCGAGCCTATGCTTCGTCGCCAGCTCGGAAGCTGCCAACGAGGGTCGGGGTGTATCGGCACACTTCGTTATCGTTGAAGTAAAGCTTCAGTTCGCGTGCGGCAGATTCGGGACTGTCCGAAGCATGCACGAGATTCATCTGACGCGAGCTGCTGAAGTCCCCCCGAATAGTCCCAGGAGCGGCCTTGAGACCATTCGTAGCACCCAGCATCTCGCGGACAACTCGAATGGCTTCTAATCCTTCCACCGCCATGGCGACGATGGGTGCAGAAGTGATGAATTCTTCGAGGTTTTTGTAAAAAGGCTTCGCGACATGTTCCGCATAGTGTTCCTTGGACAATTCAGGGGAGACACGAAGCATTTTCATGGCGACGATATTCAAACCTTTGCGTTCAAAGCGAAGGATGATTTCGCCGACGAGACGACGCTGGACGCAATCGGGTTTCAGAAGAACGAGAGTGGTTTCCATAGGGTTTGCACCGATTTGGATTGGAAAGGAGGATGTTTCATGTAGCACCAGAGTCGAAGCTCGGTGCCCTACTCATGGGACAGCACCGCCAACAGGGGCAGGCACCATCGCGACAATTGACCATCGGGACAATTGACCATCGGGACAATTGACCAACGGGACGGTCGACCAACGGGACGGTTGGAACACCGCTCCGAAGAACTTCGGCATTCCCTGTCCCTGAACTGACGGGGAATTGTCCGGATTTCCTTGGAAAAAGCTAGGTCAAAACTATGCCTATCAGGGCCCAGTCTCGCTATCCCATTTTCCGATGAAACGTTACTCTGAACGTTAGTTTGAGGATGTTTCGCTCGCTAGGGACCCAGGTTTATGAAGTTTAAGTTTCCGATAGTCATCATCGATGAGGATTTTCGTTCCGGTAACGCATCGGGGCTCGGGATCCGAGCTTTGGCCGAGGCGATCGAGCGGGAAGGAATGGAGGTCGCCGGGGTGACGAACTATGGGGATTTGTCCCAGTTCGCACAGCAGCAGAGCCGGGCATCGGCCTTCATATTGTCGATCGATGACGACGAGTTTGCTTCGGAAGATTCGATGAAATCAGCCCTGGATAAGCTTCGGCAATTCATCTCCGAGATCCGTTTCAAGAACTCGGATATACCTATCTTCCTGTACGGCGAAACCAGGACATCGCGGCACATTCCCAACGATATCCTGCGGGAACTCCACGGGTTCATCCACATGTTCGAGGATACACCGGAATTCGTTGCCCGGCATATTCTTCGCGAGGCACGGTCCTACATCGACAGCCTTGCCCCTCCCTTTTTCCGTGCGATGATCCATTACGCGCAGGACGGTTCGTACTCTTGGCACTGCCCCGGGCACTCCGGTGGCGTCGCGTTTCTGAAGAGTCCGGTCGGCCAAATGTTTCATCAGTTCTTCGGTGAAAACATGCTGCGAGCGGATGTATGCAACGCGGTCGAAGAACTCGGACAACTGCTCGACCACACCGGACCGGTGGCAGCCTCGGAACGGAACGCCGCTCGTATCTTCGGCGCAGACCATTGTTTCTTCGTGACTAATGGGACGTCGACATCCAACAAGATCGTTTGGCACTCCACCGTAGCCAACGGCGACATCGTGGTTGTGGATCGCAACTGCCACAAGTCGATTCTTCATTCCATTATCATGACTGGAGCCGTTCCGGTATTCCTCACTCCGACCCGCAACAATCTGGGGATTATCGGACCGATCCCGCAAAGCGAGTTCACTTGGGAAAGCATTCAGCGGAAGATCGAGGCCAACCCTTTCGCTCGCGAAGCGCAGAAACGAAACCCCGAGCGCAAGCCGCGAATCCTGACGATTACGCAGAGCACTTACGATGGGATCCTCTACAACGTCGAGTACTTGCGCACCATGCTCGACGGGCAGATCGGCTCGCTCCACTTCGATGAAGCTTGGTTGCCGCACGCAGCCTTCCACCACTTCTACAGGGACATGCACGCCATCGGCCGCGATCGCCCAAAACCTCAGGAGTCAATGATCTTTGCGACTCACTCGACCCACAAACTCCTGGCCGGTATCTCGCAGGCATCTCAGATCCTCGTTCGCGAGCCCGCCAACAAGACGTTGGATCGCCACACCTTCAACGAAGCCTACCTGATGCACTCATCGACCTCGCCGCAGTACGCCATCATCGCCTCCTGCGATGTCGCGGCCGCCATGATGGAACCCCCGGGCGGGACGGCGCTCGTTGAAGAATCGATCATGGAAGCCCTCGACTTCCGTCGCGCGATGCGCAAAGTTGATGATGAGTGGGGCGCCGACTGGTGGTTCAAGGTCTGGGGCCCCGAGCACCTGGCTGAAGAAGGAATCGGCGAACGGAGCGATTGGGTGCTCCGGCCGGATGAAGATTGGCATGGCTTCGGCGGACTGTCTGACGGCTTCAATATGCTCGACCCTATCAAGGCCACCGTTATCACTCCCGGCCTCGATGTTTCGGGCCGCTTCGCGGAAACCGGTATTCCGGCTTCCATCGTCACTCGCTATTTGGCGGAACATGGAGTTATCGTCGAGAAGACCGGTCTATACTCGTTCTTCATCATGTTCACCATCGGTATCACCAAAGGGCGATGGAACACGCTGGTCAGTGCCTTGCAGCAATTCAAGGACGATTACGATAAGAATCAACCGATGTGGAAGATCCTACCGGAGTTCGTGCAACAGTACCCCCAATATGAACGAGTCGGCCTCAAGGAATTGTGCCAACGCATCCACGACACTTACAAGGCCCATGACGTCGCTAGAGTCACCACCGAGATGTATCTCTCACCGATGCAGCCTGCGATGAAACCATCCGATGCGTTCGCAATGATGGCCCACGACGAGATCGATCGCGTTCCGATCGATTACCTCGAAGGCCGTGCGACTGCGGTGTTGTTGACTCCCTACCCACCCGGTATTCCACTCTTGATCCCTGGTGAACGATTCAACAAATCGATCGTCGAGTATCTGCGGTTCGCGAGAATGTTCAATGAACGGTTTCCAGGCTTCGATACCGATATCCATGGGTTGGTCGAAGAGATCGTCGATGGAAAACCAGAGTATTTCGTCGATTGCGTTTCCATCAAGGAACCGCCAGTTGCCATCAGCACTCCCAAGCAAGTGGCCAAACCGACCGCCGTTTGATTTCCGATGGACTCGCAGGCTCTAGCGGCAACGTCGCTGTTCGAAGCATTTTTGATCACCGCTTCTCGAGATCCGCACACGATCGCCTGGATCGCGGCCAACCCGAACGAGACCCGCCCAGCGTGGACTTGGTCTGATCTACGGGAGAGTGTATTTCGGGCGGCAAGCTATTTGGCAGATCGCGGCGTGAAGAAAGGGGATCGAATCGCCAACCTGGGGCGGAATTGCGCTCAGTGGGCCATACTCGATTTGGCCTGTTCAGCGATCGGTGCCATACACGCTCCGATCGATACCCGCTATCCAGCGAAATGGATCGAACGATGTTTGCGCGACCTGGAACCCCCTCTCGTCTTCGCCGATCGAAGTACCAATGTGGCTGACGCAATCCACATGGCATCGATTGGCAAGTCATCCAGCCGACATGCTCGATCCACGATAGAAACTTGGGCCGTTGCAAATGACTTCGACGATCCAGCCGCGATTTTGTTTACCTCGGGAACAACGAATCATCCGCGAGGCGTGGTACTTAGCCATCGCAATCTTCTGAGCAATGCGATTGCCAAACTGGATGCGATGCCTCAGAGCCCATCGGACCTGCGACTCAACTTGCTGCCATTTTCGCACTCGTATGCGCGAACTTGCGAATTGACTGCATGGGTTATAGCTGGTGGCACAATGGCATGCGCCCATGGGATGGACGCAGCCATTCAACAGGCACCTCGACTGCGACCTCAGTTGATCAATGCCGTTCCCCTGTTCTACGAGCAAATCGCTCGTCGTGCTATGGGTTTACGTGCGGATGGGAAAACGACCCCTAGTTCATCGATCGCGAGCACCGATCTTGCCGTACTTCTCGGTGGTTCGATTCGGAGGTTGGCCAGCGGTGGCGCGGCGATCCATGAAGCACTGAGAAGTGATTTCTCGGACACGGGGCTTCCCATCTTTCAGGGTTATGGACTCACCGAGGCCTCGCCTGTTGTCTGTTCCAATCGCGCGAGTATCACAGGAGAACGGATACTCGATGGCGTCGGCCCACCGGTAAGCGGAAGCCGTGTTCGCGTTGATGCGGATCGTCGAATCATGGTTGCGGGGCCAGGAGTGATGCTCGGTTATTGGCGCGATCCAGAAGGCACCTCAGCAAGGGTCCGCGATGGTTGGCTCGACACTGGCGACTTGATAGCGGCATGTTGTATGGAATCTCTCGATAACGATGTCGCAATTCACAGCCTTCAAATCGAAGGGCGATTCGACGACGTCCAAGTCCTTTCGAATGGCTATAAGTTTTCGCCGCGGCCCATGGAGCAACGCTTGATGATGGAGATCGAATCGATCGAACATTGCGTCCTCCTAGGTACCGGCAGACACCATGTTTTGCTGGTGGTTCAACGCAGGCCGTCTTGCGAAAATGTAGATGGAGCGAAGTTATTGGGGCGGGCAAAAGAAGTGCTTTGGGATGTCGCCGACTTCGCTCGGCCTGCGGAAATATGGATAGAAAGAGAGGTCTGGTCGGTTTCCAACGACTGCCTTCACTGGAAAGGAACGCCGAACCGCCGCAAGATCGCTGAGCGGATTCAGGCCGCACGATCGTCATAAACGGCGCAATATGACAACGATTAGCCCGCCTCAAGTCGATCACTTGGATAAGTCAGCAGTAGCCCCTTGGCCTCTGCCGATTTTCTGACGAAGGCTTCAAATTAAGCCAAGCCGGAATTCACGCCGGTGGACCGTCTAGAAAGTCGCTGACCGATCATGAGTCTAACCCTGCGTATCGACACAGCTTTAGCAAAAACATTTTCGGTGCTTCGGGAGATCAGGTACCAAGCCAGTTCCCAGGTGCTTGCGCACGGTTTGAAGAGCAGCATTCCGATGATCCGCTCGGCATCGCTGCAATCTCTGCTGGACCGCGGAACCGCGTACGATTACGCGGCAATCCTGCAATGTATCGATCGCAGTTCAACATCGGAACTGGATCGAATTCGCCCGCACGCGGCACAAATGCAAGAAGTGATCGATCAAGGGTTGGCAAGTCCTGATCCGGAAACTCGCCAGCGAGCCCTTTGGACTATCGCGAAAATGGAAGTCGAGTCGCATTTCCGTGTCCTGATCGATGTCGTTTGCAATCCGGATGATCCACAGCAAATGGTAGCGATCGAACTGACGTCACTGTTAGTGAAATCGATCGCCCAACGCCGTCAGACCGGCGATGCGAGCAAAGATACGGCCCGTCAGTCACTCCTGGTGGAACTGGTTCGTGGTCTGGAAACCTACCCGCAACATCGAGTCCAAACCATGTTCGATTGGTGGGTCGCCGCTGCTCATCAAGACGACAACATCGTCCTTCAAATCATTCGCGATGCTGGCGATGACGAATCGTCGCAACGAATCGTTCATCATCTGGAACGCTCGAAGACAAAGGAATGCCTCGAATTGGTAGCCACATTTCTTTGGAATAAAAACGGCAGCCAACATCTAACGACGGTTGCTGCTGTCAGGAACGATCCAGGATTTGTTGAGGTACTCGGTTCTCTCTGCAGGCGATTCGGAATCACGAAAGAGTTGGCTCGCAATTTGAACCTTCCAGGAATAGCGTTCCGGTTCCTCAACAAGGAAACGTTCCAAGACCAACGCATCTCGGTTCAAGCGAAAATTTCCCTCGTCGAATTGATGACGTTGCGAGCGTTGTCTACAGAGGAAATCATGCCGCGAATTCATTGGCTTCTTCAAAACCAGGATCCGTCCCTTGAGGAAGAAATTGCTCTGCTGCTCGATCACCAAAAGCCACTCAATGCGGACATCGCGGTCATCGCGCTGAGCGATGCTCTCGACAGCCCCGATATCGAGTCTTCGGTCCCACCCCCGTGGAAGCAATCGATGCGCGAAGCGCTCGAAGGGTTCATCTCAGCCTACGATCGTGTCGGGAGCCGACTGCAAGGTTCGATCGCCAATTTCTTTCGCGATTTCAAGTGCGAAAAACTGCTAGAGAAGTTGCTGGAATGGCCGGTCGCACATTTGGCAGCCTACGCCAGACTCAGCCGCATAGCCGACTCAAGGTATGTTGACATCCTGATGATCGAAATGGATGCCAGTTCACCGATTCGGAGGCAACGAGGTATCCGCGCAGCGCATCTGTACGGAATGGATCGAGGGGTGGAAGCGATTATCGTTAACAAACTTGACGACCCGGTAGATGAAGTCCGAATCGAAGCGATCCACGCGTTGGCAGATGCAATCGACCGGGAACAAGCGATTATCCAACTGAGTCCGCTGGAAGTCGATTCGAATCCGGATGTGCACCAAGCAGCCGAAAAATCGCTGATGAAATTGCGAGGGGAGCTATGATCGATTTGAGTCTGACTTACACCGTCGCTATTTTGAGACTTGACGGTTACGATGATTTCTACGTACCTCGATGGATGATATTGGCCAGCGTACTCACATTGTTGGCGTCGATCACGATATGGCGACTGACCTTGCTGACCATTCGTTGGTGGAACCGCCCATGCAAATCGCCTCATAAACTGTTTCGGGCACTTTGCGATCGGCATCAGCTCAATGCATCTGAAAGATCGATGCTTCAGAAAATGGCTTCCGAGGGACCGTATGATCCCAACTACCTCTTCATCGATCCAGATCTTTGGAAGGCCAAGTCCAAGGGAGCCGAGGTGGAACCGCAACGCCAGGAACTGTTTCGAAAACTCTTCGGGCAACTTCCTGTTGCCGGTTAGCCAACTGCCCTGGATGCAAACCTCGACGCAACGTGGTAAAACACTCTGCTTAGGTGATTTTCCTTCAGAGAGTTTTTTCATCGCGACTGAGATCGCGATCGGAATCGATGTCCACTCCAGCCCACGAAGTCAAGTATCTTTTGTTTGATGTCGAGAGTATCGCAGACGGCGACATGATCGCGAGAACGCGATACCCGCAATGCAATTACTCGTCCGATCAAGCGATCGCGATGTTTCGCCAAGACTTGCTATGCGAATCGGGACGCGATTTCATCCCCTTCACCTATCATTTGCCAATCGCACTGGTGATCGCGAAGATCCGCGAAGACTTCAGCCTGATCGAAATCGTGTCACTGGACGAACCGAAGCATCGCTCGGAAGTGATCGCGAAGCAATTTTGGCTCGGATGGGAGCGTTACGGACGCCCGACCTGGGTTACCTTCAATGGCCGAACATTCGATATTCCATTGATGGAACTAGCAGCTTTTCGATACGGGATCAGCGTACCCACTTGGTTCAACCTCTATGACCGAACCTACTCTCAAAACCGCAATCGATACAATTTGGAATCGCATATCGATTTGCACGAGGTCCTCACCAATTACGGAAGCACATGGTTCCGCGGTGGACTGAATCTAGCTGCAGCACTCTTGTCGAAGCCCGGCAAGCTCGATGTTCAGGGGGATATGGTTCTCGATATGTACCGAGCTGGACAACTCACCGAGATCAGTGAGTACTGTCGTTGTGACGTCTTGGATAGCTACTTTGTCTTCTTGAGGATCCAAGTCATGATGGGCCGGTTGCTCCCGGAGAAAGAGAAGGAACTCATTGAGTCCACTCGCAACATGCTTGAGCAACAGGCTGAACAGCACAGCGGCTATCGTCGATATTTGGACGCTTGGCAGGCATCGGATCATCCTGCACTGCAGACAAGTGTTTAGCGACTACTTACCGATCTCCTCGAGCAGTTTCAGAGACTCTTCCACCATCACCTCACCGGTCCCGATTTCGGTGAAACTGTGCAACCCCGTCCAAGTTTGGTATCCGCCTCGTTCAAACCCCTCGCGCGTCGGCGTATAGCCGACATAATCGTTGCTCAGGCCGCAGACAAATGTGTACCGATGAGGTGACCTTCGTTTGATCTCTAGCCCAAGGGCGGTAAAGAACTCGGCGGGAACTGCGATGAGATACACATCTCCGATCCGCATCGCTTGGAGCCACATCTTGCGTACCTCACCCTGAAGAGGCTTGAGTTTTCGGCGACTCTCGCGAAAGACATCGATGATTCCATCGGCGTTGGCGGGGGCGTATTTGCGACAGTATTCGACCACGGCTGCGTCTTCTTTCGTCTCGTCGAACGTGCGCATCGTGAATGCGACCTCTAGCTTGATGGCACGTAGGACGGAACTGGTCGATGGAACCGCCTGCACCATCGCTTCGTTGGTAGCCCCCTTGATGCGAGTTATCATCTCGTCGCAAGTGAGCGACAGATTATGCGTTGAACCAGCTGCTCCCGAGAGGAACAGGAACGGAGCAGAGTGTTGATCGGATAACTCTTGGGCTGCAAAGCCGTAAAAACTTGGCGAACGTTTGCCGGTGCGGGTCCCGATGCAGTGGGTGGAGTGATTGAACCATGCGCCTCGGATCGCCCCATTCTGGCCTTCAAACACCATCACCGGGAGATCGACATCAAACGGCCCGGTCGGACGAACAAAATCGTCGCGGGGGCCAATCCAGTAGATCTTCCCATCCTTGAGAAGCTGGCGACTGTTTTGTCCCACACTTGCTTCTTGCCCCAAGCGAAATCTCCCTCGAGTCGGTGGTGAAGCCTTCGACGCCAAGTCCGCAGCTACAGCCGCATCAACAATCGCCTGTACCGTGCGTCGGCAGAAC
>JBILVV010000429.1:0-4280 GCA_044370255.1 Pirellula sp. | reverse complement strand
TATTCCTGCGGATTGCGTACGTCTTCAAGTAGCGACGTGCGAGATTCTCGCTCACCGTGTGGACGCGGAGATTCTGATCCGCAACCTGATGGAGAATGCGATCAAGTACGCTGGCAAGCCTCCTGAGATCGATATCGAATTGAAGTACTCCGACGGATTCGCGACCCTATCGGTTTCCGACAACGGGACGGGGGTGCCACGGCATCTGCGACGGAAGATCTTCCAGCGTTTCTATCGGGCCGGAGATGAATTGGAACGTCGACAGTCGGGGACCGGGCTCGGCCTGTTTCTTGTGCGATCGATTGTTCAGAGGCTGAAAGGAAATGTGCGAGTCGTCGATGTCCCGCGCAAGGCGGGGTCATGTTTCGTTGTGTCGTTGCCAAATGCAAGACTGCGTACGAGTTAACGCTTTAGATAGGGTTTCTTGGTGAAGATACCTTTTTTCCCTTGATCGCTGATCCCGCTTCGCTCGACGCTCAATCGCTCCAGTTTCGGAAGTGAGAGGAGCAAGTCGACACTCGCATCGGTGATCTGTGTTTGATCAAGCCACAGTTGACGCAAGTTGGGGTGCCCTCGCAATGCGGCAATCCCTTGGTCGGTGACTTTGCAGTGCGAAAGGTCGAGCTCCTTGAGTTCCTTCATGGTCGCGATGTGAGCTAAGGACGCATCGGTCGTAGCTGTGGATTCGAGATTCAATCGTGCAATTTGCCAGGGTCTTTCCCCAGATTCGGTTAACCATCGATCGTCCACTTTTGAAAAAGACAAATCGAGCCAATCCATCTCGCGAGTTTCGCTCGGCCATGCCAGCAGATCCTGACTAGTGGCCTCGCAACGTGACAATATCGCCTCTCGTCGATTAGTGAAGACGGGGCGAGCATTCGATTCGCTGGTGCTGTTCCAACTCGTAAGCAGGTATTGGTCGTACCCGGAAAGCATGGCGTCGTTGTCCTGCGCCAGCGCCACCGCTGCCTTGGCTCCATTGCTATCGTAGACATCGATCAAATAGTTGGTGAATTGCTGAAACTCTTCCTCGGAACCATCCAGCCAACGATGCACCAGTCCGCAAGCTTGGCTGTACCACGCTGCAATGTCTTTCGAGTTTCGAAACGCGTTGCCATCGAGTCGACTGAACTCTTCCCAGGCAATCCAGTATTCATCATGAAGGCGGCGATAACGTCCCATTTGCAATCGCGGTGAGTCCCAACCTCCCACATCGACAATCACACCGCCGCCAATTTTCTGCATGGAGAAGGATTCGAAATACAGGGCGACTCCCTCGATCGCCCAGAAGCCGGGGTCGCGATCCGAGTTGAAGCTTGGTTCCCTTCCGTTCCACTCCTGAAAAAATTGGTGCGTTAACTCATGGACCAAGGTTGGCAGACTCTTTGGCCCATCCCAATAGAAAAAAGAAATCCGATGTCTGGGGCTGTAATATCCGGTCGAAATACCAATCTTCGGCTCGATCGCACGGAGGGCTTTCACATACGCATCTCGCGTTCGAAACATAACCACACGGAACGGTTCTCTGCGAAATGTAGGATCCGACTTCGGTGCATCTACTTGTTCAGAAATCAATCGCCACGCAAAGAGCTGTGACCAAATCTCATGGGCGAGCTCGCATGCTTGGGCCATGTCCGCCGTCGGGCGGTCTCCGGCCTGAGATGCGATGGAAAAATGAGGGGTGGTCGCGATGCTGTAGGCTCCGCTGTTCCAGGCCAGCAACGAGTATGGTTCAGTCGCTCGCGCTACCCGAATGTTATCTCCAGGCCAATCGGATTCGGATCGCTTGTTGCCTGGACGGTAGCGATTCGATTCGAGTACGGACCACAGGCCCTGTGCGTTTCCACGCAGTCGCTTGCTCAACCCGATCTCTCCTCGCGCTGCCGCTTGGTCGGCGAGACTTGTCACCGTTTGAACCTTGGCTTCCAACGATGCAGAGACTGCATCGAGGATCTTCAAATCCTTTAGTTTCTCGCGAAGGCGTTGAGTCGCTGGCCCCGCCTCGGTACGAGGCAACGGGAATACGAAACGATGCCTCCCCTGGATATCCAGCGAATCAAGGAGTCGCAATTCATCGAGCGAACTTCCCGTCGAGCGCCCCTGCAAAACGGCCTCGGCGGGTAGCGTGTCGAGAACATCACCTAAGTTGTTCGGTTCTTGTCCACTCACAACTGCGGCGAAAACAAGAACCAGTGAGGCGAATGTGAGTCGAGAAATCAACGCGGTTTGCGCCACGGTCGATAGTAACCAATCTGCTCTAACGCCAAATAAACCTCTTCCAAGGTCTTCTCACCAAAATTCGCAATACTTAGAAGCGTCTCCGGGTTGGCATGCAATAGCTGCCGCACCGTGAAAATACCTCGTTCCTCCAAGCAATTTGTCGTGCGAACTTGGAGACCGATTTCTGCCGTGCTGAGGTCCAGGTTTTGCTCCAACTGCCGTGCTCGCTCGTCCGCCTGACTCATCGGAATGCGTGTCATACGATTCTCCTCCTGCCGCAACATGCGGCGAATCTAGTGACCGATGCTCGTGTTCGCCCACAGTGGTTCCTCCACTGTTTCCCCAAGCGATAATCACTCCCTGCATCTCACCCGAAGTATAACGCAATCACACCGCTGACAGAAGCAATCCAGCCCAATATTTCCAGCCGCAACGCCCACTTGCGATGCTAGCATTCGATTACAATGGAAAGCATTCCGAGAACCTGAAGAGCTAGCCTGCGAATAGAACGGCTAACCTCAAGGCGTCTGAAGACTTTCGGAAAGCCTCTCTGTTCGAGTTGCTAAGCGCGCTAGTTGCCAAGAGTTCGGGGCTAGAAGATATTGTGTGATCATGAAACACGCGGCTAATAACGCTCAATCGAGGATCGCTCGCTTTCCGTTTGAGGATCCTTTCGGCCGACGTTGTATAGGCAAGTCCTGGGGTGGCCGCAGTGGCTTTGGCAATCTCTTCGTGTTTGGGTTGGCAAGCTGGCTCATTGCGACCTGGGCTCCTCTGGGGCTAGGGCAGGAGACTGACAATGCCGCCGCGATCGAAGTGTTCGAGACAAGCATTCGACCGCTTCTAGTAGAACGCTGTTTCGAATGCCATAGCGAGGAGACGGACCGAAGTGGCGGACTCGTTCTTGATTCTTTAGAAAGTATGCTTCGCGGGGGTGACTCCGGTCCTGCGATTAACCTCGAGCGACCGGCGGAGAGCTTGTTGCTTCGGGCAGTGCACTACCGGGATCCAAAACTCCAAATGCCTCCCGATTCGAAATTGTCCGATGCGCAGGTCGCTTATCTTCGCGAATGGATCGTAGCGGGTACTCCTGCGCCTGATGGTTTCTTGACCGGCAAGGCTGTAGAAACCGTATCGACCGCCCTATCGGTGGATCACGCTCGAGAGCACTGGGCCTATCGAGCAATCTCGCGACCAGCCATTCCAAACATATTCCCTTTAGCTCCCCATGAAGCCCCAGCGGAGTCACCGATCGACGCGTTTCTCATCCGGTTGCAGCGAACGATGGATGCTGCACCGTCGGAGCGTGTGGACCTGACGACATGGCTTCGTCGATTAGCGATCGATCTGCATGGAATCAATCCTACCTATGAAGACATCCAGTATTGGGGGGCCTTGGACAGTACCACCTGGGTTTCAGGCGATGGGCCGGAAGAGCGGGCATTGCTTCGAGAGCGGATGATCGACTCGATGTTAGCATCTCCGCGATATGGAGAACGCTTCGCGCGCCGTTGGATGGATGTGATTCGATACGCGGAGTCGCTGACACTGCGAGGATTCGTATTGGGAGACGCATGGCGTTATCGTCGCTACCTGATTGATGCATTCGATTCCGATATGCCTTATCCTCAATTCATCGCCGAGCAAATCGCAGGCGATTTAATGCATGCGACGAACATTGCCGATGCACAGCGTCAGTGGTCGGCGACTACCGGTTTGGTTTTGGGAGACCATAACTACGAGGAACAGGACAAACTGCAATTGGAGATGGACATCATCGATGAGCAACTCGAAACCATTGGAAAGGTGTTTCTTGCTCAAACGATCGGATGCGCTCGCTGCCACGATCACAAGTTCGATCCGATACCGACGAGCGACTACTACGCGCTGGCAGGCATTTTAAAAAGCTCAGTCGCAGTCGAGCACGAAAACGTCTCCAAGTGGATTCGTATGCCTCTGCCATTGGATCCGGATACGGAAAAGGCTTTCGCGGAGGCTACCCTCAAAAAGAAAGAACTCGAACAGTCGATCGCGGCCATTCGCAAGCGATGGGAGAGCAA
>JBILVV010000074.1:0-14806 GCA_044370255.1 Pirellula sp. | reverse complement strand
TCCTGTACCGTTGTATTAACGGCATAGTACAACAGAGGCTTGAAGGAGTCAATCAAAAAATCGAAAATATCTTCTCGAAGCGATCGAACGTCCTCTCGGTCGGACGCTAGGTTTGCAACAATACACGGGTCGATTTCGCAGGCCGATTTCGTTCGCCAATTCGAGAAGACATCATGGGATCCTTTGACACGATGCGATATTCAAAGTTCACACGGCGTTCGCACGGAGTCGCGACTTGGATCCTGACGCTGATGTCGGCGTCGATATTCTTGTCGTGTCTCGATTCGTTGCTGGCACAACAAGCAAGCGATGCTGAACTTGTGGGACATTGGCCTTTGCAGGACGATGCCGAAGATGTTTCATCATCGAAACTGAAAACGGTCGCAACCGGGATCGACTTCGGGGAACCGGCTGAGTCGCTCGGAAAGATTCGCGGAGCTCGTTTCGATGGACGAACATCGGTCGTCGAAGTTGCACCGATCGACCAACTGAAATTGGGAACGGCTCCCTTCTCGATTTCACTTTGGGCGCATACCGACGAAGACTTAGGGGACACTCTCGGGGATTTGGTCAGTTGCTACGACGCAAAGGAACGTCGCGGATTTCATTTGGGAATCTACAGCCATGGAGGTGTGACCAATAGCCAACCCAATACGCGCCAGGTCCACTTTGGAATCGACCATGCCCGAGTCGAGCGTGAGTTCACCGACCACGGTCGACTTGGTGATGCGGTCTATATCTTTTCCTTGTGCGTGCATGATGGTCGGCTCTATGCATCGACATGTCACGCGGGCGCGGATCAGACCGGGCGCGTGTTTCGGTGGGAAGGGGATGACCGTTGGACAGATCTTGGGAGTCCCGATCGCGCGAACGCCATCTCCGCACTCGCGGTTTACAACGGCAGCTTGTATGCCGCTTCGTCCAAGTATCGACTGGCGGGCTCAAGCTTGTCAGAGTCCGAAAACCCGGCCTTCGGCGGCAGGGTATTTCGACTGGCGCAAGGAGATATCTGGGAGGATTGCGGTTCATTATCGCCCGAGACCGAAGCAATCGCATCGCTCGTCGTATTCCGAGGAAAGCTTTATGCGAGCTCGCTCTATCGACCTGCGGGATTCTTTCGTTATGAAGGAGGCCAAACGTGGACGGCTTGCAAGACACCGGATGGAAAGCGAGTTGAGGCGCTAACGGTGTTCAACGATGCGATCTACGCGACCAGTTACGACGAAGGCTCGGTCTTTCGTTTCGATGGGCAAGATTGGAAACACATCGGTGTCATTCCGGAAGCAACACAAACCTACGGATTCGGAATCCATCGCGGTGACCTGTATGTCAGCGAGTGGCCCCAGGCGCACGTGTTTCGTTACCGTGGAGATTTCGATTGGGTGGATACTGGAAAGCTGGGGCAGGAACTCGAGGCGATGCCCCTTCTGGTCTACAACGGCAGGATGTACGGGGGTACCTTGCCGCTGGCGGAGATCTATCGCTACGACGGGGACGAGAATTGGACTCGCTTAGGTCGCGTCGACCACACGCCCGATGTCAAATATCGGCGGGCCTGGTCGATGGCGGTGCACCGAGGGCGACTGTTCGTCGGGACACTTCCGTCGGGGCGAGTGTTATCGATCGAAGCAGGTCGTAACGCGACCTATGATCGTCAGCTCGCACCCGGTTGGCATCACATCGCTGCCGTGCGCGGAGCAAAGACACTCAAGTTGTACATCGATGGTTCGCTCGTGTCGGAGTCGTCCCCGATGGATGCGAGCGAATATGACCTGACCATCGATGCGCCAATGGAGATCGGTTTCGGAGCGCAAGATCATTTCCGGGGTCGAATCGCCGATGTCCGTTTGTACCGCGGCGAGTTATCTTCGGCCCAAATCGCATCGCTGAGTCCGTTGCCTGAAAACTCTCCTCGCTGATCGCTATCCGACTTGGACTGACAGTCGAGGGCATCCGAAGCAAACAATTGCGTTTACACGCCAAACCAATGTATATTCGGGATTGGCTGTGTTTCGATATGTTCTAGCTTGGAATTAACGATCACCGCAATCGTCAGTAGCCCCCAACGGAAAAGGCGACAGACCATGAGCAGCGCAGAAATTCCAGAGTACGTTAGCGTTGACGACTACGCGTTCCTTTTCGACAGGCCAGTAAACAACGGGCGAGGTACAGGAAACTCTTTGGAACACTATCGCCCAGGCTTTTTGACCTAATCCTAAATCAACTGGCTTAACTTTGCTTACCAGCACTAGGTATAATTCAGACGGCCAAGTAAACATCCCCGTGGATCGTGTGTTGATTCATTCGGTGTAGGAACCAAGGAAAGAAAAGCACCATGAATATCCCCATTGATTCCATGACAACCGCTGAGAAGATTGAAGCTATGGAGATGCTGTGGGCATCGCTACAAAAAAATCCCGAGCATCACCCACCTCTGTGGCACAAGCGGGTTCTGGATATGCGACGAGCAAAAATTGAAAGAGGCGAAACGAAATTTTCTACGCTTCAAGAGGTTATCGACCGGATTGAAGAGGCTCGGGGGTGATCGTTCAACTCTCGGACGATGCAGAGATTGATTTACTTGTGGCGGTCGCATTCTATGAAAAACATGGAACTCATGTGGGCGACTTGTTTTTGGTTTCGATAACCAAGGATATAAAGTCACTGGAACACTCTGGTGGGATACACTCACTGAGATTCGGATATCACTGCATGAGCTCAAAAAAATTTCCATTCGCCATTTATTACTTCATCGACCAAGAGCATGTGAATGTCGTTGCGATTTTAGACGAGAGACAGGATCCGGAATCGATATCTAGACGACTCACCGGAGAGGAGTGACAAGAAAAACCAGGACATGCGTAGTATCGCAAAGCTTAGTATTTGCGCCAGGGGTTCACAATCGAGATGTTTGTATTCTGGAAACGCTTGAGACTTCGAGTCGCCAGGATCGGATCGCGTGGCGAACGGAAACAATTCCAGCTATCTGAACATCCCGAACTTCCACAGGGCGACCCAGGCCATGTAGCTTGGCAGAAATCTCACCAGCGCGAATTGCTGCTGCGCGATGGAAGTCCAAAACATGGTACTCCAGGCAGAGAGTTAAGGCCAAAACTGATCTCGAAAACGCTGACACTCGGCGCCAGCATTGGACGACCGCGCAACTCTTCGATCCGTTCCTTCAAGCCAATCTTCACAAAACGCTTGGCGATCTTCGTCCCGAGGTTGCTTGGAGTTGCCACACGCTCCAGGGCAACCTTGCGCAATAGTTCTCGCACGTACTCTTCAAGGTTCTGGCCATGGCTCTGGGCCATGTCACGCAGCTTTTGATGAATATCATCTTCCAGATTTCGGATGGTGAATTGCGCCACAATGTTCGCCCTCGCTTTCTGATATTTTGATATCAGAAAATTCGGGCTTCAGTCAAATCGTTATCTCCCATCGGTTTAAGTCCAAGTGGTAGAGAGGCATGACCCCATATGTCATTTCAGCCGACTAACGAACCACTTCTCATGGATCTTAGCGAACCCATCCTTCTACTCACTTTCGCTCACCCCACTCAAGTTTTTTGTCGACTCTCGCTTCGAAATGGATGGCAAAATCGAAAAGGCTCTGCGATACGCCTGCGGGTCGGCTTCCTTCGCACGAAGGAGGAATTGCGATGCTTCGGGCAAGGGACAGACGCGGAGAAAATTGATGATCGGCACGCGAACCAACGAGGAGTGTTCGGTTACATCATCGAAGAGAGTGATCAGCGTCGGCAAGCAGTCCCAATGCTCCCATCTGGCCAAATCCGCGATCACCAAGTCCGCGGATTGTGGGTTCCTCAACACCTGTTCCATCGACTTCGCAATGCGATCGACAGGGACACTTTTCAGATCATCCGCGACCACACGCATCGCACTGATCGCGGCATAGATGATGCTGGGGGATGCGTTTGGATTTCCCAGGATCAATTCTTCGATGCGAGTTAAGCCCGTTTGCCCCTCTCCGCATCGAGCCGCCACGCTGCAGTAGGCGGCGATCGATGCAGCGATCCAAATAGGCTGATCGATCAAAAGTGGATTCGATCGTTGAAGCTGCTTTTCGATCTCGGGAATCGCGATCCGATCGAACAGTTGCAATTGGTCACGACCACCAAACTCGGCAATCAGCATCCAATAGAAGCATTTGCTCTTGTGGGAAAGATCGGGATTGGCAATGCGGTTCGAAATATCCTCGAGATCGACGTGGTGGCGAAAGGGTTGGCTGCGGATCGTTTCGAGAGACGTTCGAGCGCACTCGTTGTACGCATCGTCGCGGACCACCGGATCAACCGATAGCAGATGGTCGTAGAAGTAGATCAACCGAGATAATTGCTCGGACTCCGATGGCATCTGCAGCAGGTAATTCTTCAGTTCCTCGGTGAGAGGTTGAGGGATTGACCAAGCCACCTCCTCACTCTGTTGTTGCTTTGCTGGTGGTGGATGGTCTTCGCGATCTGCCTCTCGCTCGCACAACGTTGAGTAACCCAAAAGCAAGCAGACCTGGTCCCGTTTCAATGTGTCGAGCAAGAGGATGTCGACGGCTTGGTTCCGTGGGGGGAGCGGTTTGCCACCGACTTGCAAGCGGCCAGATTCCTGGAACGTTGTTCGGTACAACTGGCTTGTAGGATCCCATGTGCTGTACCGTACTTTCGCAATTGCCGCGTAAGAAGCCCCCCGCAAGTCGTCCGAGAGGGTGCCGCTGAGCGCTTCGCACAACGGACAACCAAGTCCCTCCACAGCGATCAGAAACCAAGCCACTGCGGAATACATAAAGGATTTCACGGCTGAGCCTCTCGTCATGTGTCGCTCACGGTTGCCTGTTGGCTGCTTCCAAGGACGAGAGCAACTCGTCGACGGTGCGGTTCCATTTGGGAAACGGGTCGGCGAACGTTGCCCAAGCCTGCGGCCCGAGGGATAATTCCTGATCGGTCAGCAAGCACTCTTGGAGTGAATCGTAGATAGCTATCTCATCCATATCGATTCCGATAAAGACCAATTCCTGACGGCAGTCTCCTACTTCCGGGTTCCAAACGGACTCGATTCGTTCGCGGATTTGGGGTAATTCGGGCCAATAATCGTTGGGGATAGCCGCCCACCAGAATCCGCCGAAATCCAACCTCGCCATCCGCCCGGCCTGCGACCACACGCCGATTTTATCGAGTCGACTTGCGAGCCAAAAGAACCCTTTGGAACGGAGGATGCCGTGCCAATCCCGGCGCAGTCGATCATAAAACCTCTGTGGGTGAAACGGCCGACGGGCTCGATACACAAAACTTGCAACTCCGTATTCCTCCGTCTCGCTTGCTCCTTCGCCCCGAAGAGTCAATTGCCAGCCCTTGGACTGCTTGGCGATCTCGAAGTCGAAACGTTTCGTCCCGAGGATTTTCGATGGTTCGATCTTTCCGAACTCGCTTCGCAATTTTAATGCGAACGGATTCAATCGCTCGATAAGTGTCTCGATCTTGTGAAGCGTTGCATCGTCGACGGCATCGGTTTTGTTGATCACAATGACATTTGCAAATTCTATTTGATCGATCAGCAGGTCAGCGACCGTGCGAGTATCTTGGTCGCTGATGGCTTGACCGAGGCTCTGAAGATCCTTGCTTCGATCGAGATCACCAAGGAAATTCGCTCCATCGACAACGGTGACCAGCGTATCGAGTTCGGCTATATCTGACAGGGGAACGCCATCACCTAGAGCAAAGGTGAACGTATCAGCCACGGGAGCCGGCTCAGAGATTCCAGTCGATTCGATCAGCAGGTAGTCGAACCGTCCTTCTTTGGCGAGATTAGCTACCTCGACTAGCAAATCCTCGCGCAGCGTGCAGCAGATGCAACCGTTGGTCATCTCAATGAGTTTCTCGTCGGTTCGACTCAATCTGGCATCGCCACCGGCGATCAATTGAGCGTCGATATTCACCTCGCTCATGTCGTTGACGATGACCGCAACCCTCAATCCTTCGCGATTGCAAAGGACATGATTGAGGAGTGTGGTTTTGCCTGCCCCAAGGAAACCGGAGAGAACAGTGACAGGTAATTTTCTCATGAGGCTCCATTCAATAACTGAATGAGAAGAAATATCGGCCACCCCACGCTAGCGCGAGCGAGAACAGGATGGCAAAGGCGGCTTGTTGAGCAAGCAGCAGGCCTGCTTGCTTCCATGAAGATTCTTTCGCGATGGTGAGTGCTGTGACCAGACAGGGTAACAGCACACCTGCCAAGTAAACGGCCGTGAGAGATTGAGCGGCGGTCATGGGAAATGATAGCCCATCCTCCGCCGCGAACAAGAAGATTCCGTCTTTGCGTATGGATGCCAACACTACTGCTAGCGCCGACTCCGATGGCAAGTTAAAAAGCCCCATAACCGGTCCGAGAATCCGCGAAATTGCATCGAGTACACCGAACTTGGCCAGCAGCGAAGCCGCCACACAGATGAGCACAAAGATGGGCATGGCTTGCCAGAAGAATTGCTTAATCGTAGACGACATCTCGCGCCAAAGCGCCGATAAGCTGGGCCATTGCATGAATGTGCGACTCGGCGTCATCAAGACGTTCAGGGAGTTCCGAGATTCTCTTGATGCAGTCAGTCGCAAATACAAAACGGTGGTGCCAAATAGGTAAGTAAGGAAGACAAACGTCAACCAAGCCGCACTGGTATTGGTCGCATTAGCCGCTGCCGCCAAGACTGCCAATGTAGCAGGAAGTTGGTAACTGCATGCGGCACCAAAGGCGATCGCGGACATCGCTTGCCCGCGCGAACATCCACTGCACGCCCGGGTGCTAATCACGGCTGGTACGTTGCAACCGAATCCCATCATCACACGAACGGCATCGCGTCCGCTCAATCCCAACGGACGCATCAGCGGATGAAGCGCCCAGTTCATTCTGTCGACCAATCCGGTCGCTTTGTAAACGGCTAGAATTACCGAAAACAGCAGGACTGTCGGCAGCGCCCAGACAAACAGAAACGGTCCCATATTGAGCAGTCCGTAACCAAAATCCCCTTGCTTGGCCGTAAGGAGGAATTGCAACCAGGGATGCCCATGAGTGTTGACGTAGGCAATCGCGACATCGACATAGGAAGAAACAATCGGATTCAGGAAGTCGGCAATTCGATTTGCCCCGTAGATGGTCGATAGCGCAGGGAGCAACAACAACAGGATTGCCAATACCGGCCCTAGAAGCCGATGCTCCAACAGTCCGGCCTTGGGTTCGATTCGCCAACCGGCAAATCTCGCGAGACTTCCCTTGGTGAATTTCTTTGCAAGTTGGAGTCCCGACTCGATGTTTGCTCGGCAATCGTCGGTCAGTTTTCGTGCGTCTACGGTTACAAATGGAACGCCCGCATCTTCTGACAGTTGAAGAATCGCACGTTGGGCTGCTTCCCCTTGCGTGACTTTGTCCCAGAACGTCACAACGACCGTGCCCTGCTTGCCTACGACCAGGGGGAGCATTTCTCGAAGGTCGTCGTCGAGCGACGTTGCTTGGACCACCAGCAGTATTCGATCGGTCGCTCGAAGGGATTCCAGCGCCAACGCTGTAGTACGGGTATCGGACCTCCGCATGATGCCAGGAGTATCGATGTAATCACGATCTAGGCCGCGGTAACGTTCCACCTGCACGGTCGATCCGCGAAAGTTCGCTTGCCCAGCAAAAGTGCGGGTGATGCCGGAAATCAACTGCGACTTACCGACACTTTCCTTCCCGACGACCAGGCATTCCTCGACCGATCGTGATCTCGACGTAGATTGGTTGTGCTGTTCAGCAGTCAACATAAGTCACCCCATGCATTTGGCGTATGCCAGTGGATATTGTCATTCCCCATTCGACGAAAGGTGACCAGGCAACCGATCCGATAACGAACACCATATTCTTCGCGAACCCACTGTTCGTAACTAGAAAAGAATCGACAAACTTCGTTCACCAGTTGGGATGCCGCCACATATTCGGACCTGCGAACTTTTCGCGTGCGAGGCAAATCCTTTGGGATCCAAGCGACAGGTTGAAATCGGGCCGATGGCATCCATTGGGGTTCCACCCTGTAACGTTGCATGAAAAGGCCGCCCAATCGATCCGAACCGATAAAAACACCGAAGCCTCGCAGGGCTAATCGATAGCCCCCAGGCAGGTGAAACGTGTAGAGGCTAACCGCACAACCATCGGGTGCACATGTTTTCTTTGCTCCATATTGAACGAGAATGTTTCCATGCCTTGACTCAATATCTCTTCCGAGCAGGTAAAGTTGTTGATGCATCAACTCGGAAAGGCAAGTGAGCCGTACCGGATCTTTCCAAATGGGATCACAGAGCGTCCTAGCAAACACATTGCTCCCCGCAACACTCAAAATCGTCGAGAAACATTCCCCACTTGCGATACGATTTTTCAAATTCCTCGGTAGCCATCCCCAGTCGATCGGCAATCGCTTTAGCAACGATCGCGAACCGTTGCCGATACTTGTAGATGAAGCAAAAGATCAGGTCTTCGTGCCGAACGCTCGGTCCTACGAGAAACAGATTGGAGGTGATGGTTGATTCATCCTGCGCGTTCAAGAGGGGATACCCATCCTCTCGCATTTCGAATCGATCGATGATCTGCAGAAACCCACCTTGAAAGCCCGTTGCCAAGATCGGTTGCCGTGCGGTAATCCATGCATTTCCATTTGCGTCGCAGACCGAATAGCCTTTCTCGGATTTCTCAATCGATTGAACGTCAATGCCGGGATTTGCTTCAAGAAATCCAGACTTGAGAGCGGAGAGAAACCGCTGAAGTGTGAAGGGGCTAAGTGAACGGCTAGGATCCGAATCCTCGCTCGCCCAGGTTGCCTCGCGGGCAAGCAGAACCGATTTGCATCCAAGCTTGATCAGTTGATGCGCCGCATCGACGCCACTCTCGTAGCCGCCGATGATGATTGCAGGTCCTTCGCCGCCAGCGACATACTCCGACCAGTCTCCGATTCGTGAATTGTGAATACCCAGACTTGCGCCAGGCCAAGAGGGGATCGTCGGAAATTGGAACTCACCAGTGGCCCAAATCAAATGCCGGCACCGCAATTCCCCGTCTGCAGTCATGAGGACGAAGTCATTGTCGGAACCCCGACTGATATCGATAACTTCCGTATGCGAACGGGTAGGCAACTCAAAGAATTGAGCAAGCCCCTGCAGGTACTTGGCATAGTCTTTGCCAAACGGATGTTCCGTTCCCAGAGTGAAACCTGGAGACGTACCGATCGCGATAGAATTCAGATCCAACATTCCAATCGAATTTGCCGGGAACGAGGGGGTGATCAATTGCATCCCAGTGGGCCAGTCCATAAACGATTGACCCGGTCTCCCGCGATCGAGGATTTGGAAATTGGCGACTCCCGCTTGCTTGAGAGCGATTCCAACGCCGATTCCTGCAGGTCCAGCACCGACAACCAGTACGTCGAAGGGTTCCTCGTCTCCCACCATCGATCATCACTCCTCTTCGCCCTGCAATTCAACGGCAGGGAACGGGTCCGCTAACTGTTCCCATAATTCCGGGCCCTGCACGAACTCCAGATCCGTCACCAAACAGGATTCGAGAATTTCCCGGATCGCTGGTTCATCCATCTCGCGACCGATGAAGACCAACTCTTGCCTTCGATCCCCGTAGAAGCCCTCAAACATCGAGCGAATTGTTTCGATGTCTGATTTGTCCTCCGGCCATTCCTCCTCTGGGGCAGAAGCCCACCAGTACCCCGCAGGATCGATTCGAATCGAGCAACCGGCTTGCGACCAGTCGTATGCCCAATCGTGCTTGGATGCGATCCAAACGAGCCCTTTGCTCCGCAGTACCCCAGTGAACATGCCATCGTTCAGGCTCTCATCGAGCGCATCGGAGAGCCGTTGCGGGTGAAACGGACGGCGACTTCGATAGACGAAACTGGAGATACCATATTCTTCGGTCTCCGTCGTCTCTTCACCGCGAGGGACCGCGAGCCAATCGGGCTGCTGCTCCGCTTCGCTCAATGAGAAAAGCCCGGTTCCGAGGACTTGATCCAACGGTACCCTCCCTTCGGTGGTGTGGATAATACGAGCATTTTGATTCAGCTTTCGAATGAGCACGGCCAATTGCTCAAGATCGTAGGGAGTGACCAGATCGGTCTTGTTGATGATGATGACGTTGGCGAATTCGACTTGATCGACGAGCAGGTCAACGATGTTCCGTTTGTCTTCTTCGTTGAGCCCCATGCCTCGATCGGTAAGGTCGTCGAATGAGGAGTACTCCTCCATGAAATTAGCCGCATCGACCACCGTCACCATCGTGTCGAGATCGGCGAGGGTCGAGAGGCTATTCCCCTCTTCATCTTCGAACGTGAATGTCTCAGCGACCGGCATCGGTTCACTGATCCCCGTCGACTCGATCAGCAGATAATCAAACCGGCCTTCTTCTGCTAATTTTCGTACTTCGATCAACAAATCTTCCCGGAGCGTGCAGCAAATGCAGCCGTTCGTCATCTCGATCAGCTGCTCCTCCGTTCGGGACAGGTTGGCCTCCCCGTTACGGACCAATGCGGCATCGACATTGATTTCGCTCATGTCATTCACGATGACCGCGACGCGCATCCCACTTCGATTGGCCAGCACATGGTTCAGCAAGGTGGTCTTCCCGGCACCGAGAAAACCGGAGAGGACCGTGACGGGCAATTTCTTCGACGATTTCATAGTGTTTAAATCCAGGAACTACTTTGCGTTCTCAGGCATGGAGGAAAGAAGAGAGACGATCGGCTCGTATTTTTTTGAGCCACCGTGGCGAAACTGCTCGCGACGGGACGGCGCAATCTGACGTAAACTAACTGGGATAACCCCTTGCATTTCGAGTCTCTCCCGGAACATTACTAAGCAGGTCGACTCACATGCCGAGTCGAACAGCAGATAGGATGCGTTTCGCGTTGACAGCGCTCGGGCGTTGAGCGCCTCGTAGGATTCGCCCGGGCGATGTTGCAGAACAACGATCCGAACACTGGGGACCTTGGTCATCAATTCAGCGGTCAAGTCCGAATCCATGGTGATCACTACCACTTCGATCGCATCCTTTGACTGTCCCATCGCTGGGACCACCCCCGTCACGATCCAGCCGAGCATCGAAATCACGACGACTTTGAGCGACCCAACCAACGACCCCATAATCACCTCCGAAAATGCAATCCAGCCAATCAAGTTAATTTAATGCATGTGCAATACGATTGCAACTCAGGATTGGTTCGGCGGAAAACGGAGGTCCCTTGAGTTCCCCTTGCTGACGCATCGAGTTGGGATGCTCCAAAGCAAAGCACCGAATGCTAGTGAAATACGACGAGGTCGAGGTTCCTCAGGAAGACTGAGCGTGCTGCAACCATTCGTTCGCATCGAGTAGAATCTACTGTATGGAAGATGCTCAATTGCCAACGCCCCACAACAACTTTTTCCGCTATGCATTCTCGCACGCGTCCGCTGTCCGAAGCTTGATAGAGACGCATCTGCCAGAGAGCGTTACTCGCGTTTTGGACCTCAGCACGCTCGAACTTGAGAAAGATTCCTTCATTGATCCGCACTTGCGCGAGAGTTTTTCTGATCTCCTCTATTCGGCGCGTACCCTGAGTCAAGGAGAGTCCCCTGGCGAAGCCTTGGTCTATATACTTTTGGAGCACAAGAGCCATTCCGATCCGATGACTTGCTTTCAATTGCTGCGCTATATCGTCCGAATTTGGGAACAACGGCAGCGCAACGGCCAGTCCATTTGTCCGGTGGTCCCGTTGGTGATCTATCACGGCGAGACGACTTGGTCCGCGCCGCGCAGCATCGACGAACTCCTCGGTGGTCCCAACGAGTTGCGGCAGTACTGTATCCGATTTGCTTTCCCGCTTCTGGATCTCGGCCAGGTTCCCGACGAATCGCTGGCGGCGGATCCCTTTTTGCAAAGCGTCTTGAGTCTGCTAAAATATTCTCGTCGGCAGGAATTAGCAGACCGATTGGAACGTATCCTTCAATGGTTGCTCGAGCACGGCGCAACGACGTTCCAAAAAGAGCATTTGGATGCGATCGTGGTGTACATCATGGCCACGAGTCAAGTCATACCGATGGAGACCCTTACCATGGCTGTACGAAAGATATTTCCTACACAAATTGAACCAGGTTCAATCGCTGATCAACTTCTCAAGAAAGGTCGTGAGGAAGGTCGTGAGGAGGGGCGTGAGGAGGGGCGTGAGGAGGGAGAACTCTTTGGAAAGATACGCATGTTGCAAAATCTACTGAGTCTTCCCCTGTCGACCGACGATGAGCTGCAGGCCAAAACGAGGATCGATCTGGAGACGATGGCTCTGGAACTCCAAGCTCACTTGCGAAAGCGTATGACGTAGGGTCCATCCAGATATATCGCGCACGCGCGGGATGCGAATAAGGACAAGAGGTCGGATTCGCTTCTCGAGAGGATTTTCTCTTTCGTGATTCTCCTGTTCCTTATACTACGTACGCCCATGCTTCAGCGGGATCGTAAACTGATTGTGTTGGATGAGCAGGCCGTCAACTGTCAATAAACGTGAGTCAAGCAAAAGATGAAACCAACACTTATCAATCTCGCTGGAAAGGTCGCTGTTGTAACGGGCGGCGCTTCCGGGATTGGATTGGCCATTGTGAAACGCTTGGCTGCTCACGGTGCGGCAGTAGAAATCATCGACCTGCGGCAAGACGCGATCGAAGCGAGCTTGGCCGAACTCAAATCCGAGGGGCGACACGCCGCCTCCGAACTTTGCGATGTGGGTGACCCTGTCTCAGTCGACTCGGCGTTTGAAAACATTCTTCGACGGCATGGACGATTGGATATTCTCGTCAACAATGCGGGCGTCGCACATGTTGGGAACGCGCTTACGACAAACGCCGAGGAATTCGATCGGATTATGCGTATCAACGTCGGAGGAGTCGCAAACTGCTCGCGAGCCGCGTTGCGGACGATGAGTCACGCCGGTGGCGTTATCCTCAACATCGCTTCGACATTGGCTCAGTTCGCGATTCCCGATCGCTTCGCCTACGGAGCCAGCAAAGGGGCGGTTGTGGCGATGACTTATTCAATCGCCAAAGACTTTGTTCACTGCGGCGTTCGATGCAACGCCCTGATGCCTGGACGTATTCATACGCCGTTCGTCGACGGCTTCATCGCAAAGAATTACCCCGGCCGCGAACAGGAAATATTTGAAAAGCTCAGTCAAGCACAACCCATCGGTCGCATGGGGACGCCCGACGAAGTTGCAGCGTTTTCGCTATTCCTGTGCAGCGACGAAGCGAGCTTCGTAACTGGAAGCGTCATTCCGGTCGATGGCGGGACTCTTTCCATCCGATAAGAATCACTATGACCACAAGCTTTCGAAATCATTTTCCGCGGCTCGTTGAATTCGGTCGCGGCAAGGTCGCCAGCCTATTCGCGTTATGCTCGGAGCGAGGTTGGAGTCGCCCCTTCGTTGTTACCGATCGCGGAGTCGAACTCGCAGGATTGCTGAATGCTCTTGGAGAAGAAAAAGAGCTGTCGAAAAAGTGTAGCGGCCTGTTTGTTGAGGTTCCACCTGAGCCACCTTTGGAAACAGTCGACGAATTGGCAACGCAGATCAGAGATGCGCAAGCGGATGTTGTTGTTGGATTGGGTGGCGGTAGCGTGATGGATGCCGTAAAGGTTGCGTCGGTTTGCGCCCAGCGCGGAGCTCCTGCGCGATCGATCGTCGGTATCGGCAAGGTCGGTTCGCGTGGACTGCCAACCGTCCTCGTGCCGACAACGGCAGGAACCGGTTCGGAAGCAACTTTCGTCGCCATACTCACCGACAAATTGAGTGGCAATAAGGTCGGGGTTGTCGATCCGTGTCTGCTGCCGGATATCGCTATCGTCGATCCGTCGCTGACAGACTCCCTTCCGTACCATGTGACTGCTTCCACGGGCATGGATGCGTTGGTGCATGCTATTGAAGCGTACATTGCCCGCGTCGCAACGCCGGTAGCTCGCGGCCTCGCTCTCGAAGCGGCCTCGAGAATCGGACGAGGACTTGAACGAGCCTGTGCCGCTGGATCGGATCAAGCAGCACGCGACGAGATGGCAATCGGTTCGCATTTGGCGGGAATGGCCTTCGCCAATTCGTCTTGTTGTGCCGTTCATGCATTGGCGTTACCGCTCGGAGGTCGCTATGCAATTCCACACGGAGCGATCACCGGATGCTTTGTCGGCGAGTTGATGCGACACAACTTCAACGCCTGTCGCGAGGATTTTGCCGATTTGAGTGCGGCTCTGGGTTGGGGACGCAATGACATCGCGTCTTTTCCCGATCGGCTCGATCGATTAGCAGACAGCATTGGGTTGCCAAGTCAATTGAAGCAAGTGGAGGTCCTCGAAGATGTCATCGAAGACATGGCCCGCGATGCGGTCGCCAACCGGCGACTCATGGATCCTAATCCAGTCACTGTCGATCAGACAACAGCCGCTAACATCTACCGCGCCGTACTTCGGAGATGAGGGTAGAAAAGGTGCCAAACAAGGGTGCACGTCCCTGAGTCCTCGAAGGGCGTGCTGAGTGAGCCCCTTCTGAGAGCCTAGTCAACGTCGAAGCAATTGAGACGTGACGAAGGTGATCGAGGCATCTGGCACTTCACCACGCCCATCGCAAAGCCTCTGGGCGTTGCCACCCGAGCGCTGTTCGATCTCACTACCTGCCCAAATGATTTTTTTGCCCTTCCATTTTTTTGCCCCACATCTTTCTCCCAAACCGACCTCGCACCGTTTTCGCTGAGGCTTGTCGAAGAGAC
>JBILVV010000428.1:0-4283 GCA_044370255.1 Pirellula sp. | reverse complement strand
CACAGACTGGCGCTGCTGAGATTCCCAAGTCACTGTAATTCCGCCATCCCCGTCTTTCATTGAACGTACCACCGGCGCATCCAAGATCGGGCAATCAATCCAAGGTGATTCAGGAACCAATGCTAGTTCCGAATATGCATTCCCCGCAAGGCGATCACTGATCCCCTCGCGGTTCTCCATCAAAGCCTTCATACTGAAATGCACCGAGCCATGACAGCCCGGCGTGTGGTGCGTCAAAAAGACTTGGCTTTCGATCTGCTCAGGGGAATAAGGGCGATTCTTGTCCCCGATCCTGCTTGTAAAAAGCCCTGGAGCCAAGTGTCGATTTTTGGTGTTCTCGTTGCTCCACCAGGCCAAGAGCGCGGGAAAGCTCTGCTTTTTGGCGGTAATCGACCAGTACAATTGCGGCGTGTAGTAGTCGCACCAACCTTCGTTCAGCCAAAGCTTCGCATCCGCATAGAGCTTGTCATACTGCGAGAAACCGGCAACGCTCTCCGGATAACCGGGCTTCCAAATGCCGAACGGACTGATACCGAATTTGACATGAGGCTTCGACTTTTTGATCTCGCTATACAACCTCCGGATAAACTGGTTCATCGCGTCCCTCCGCCAATCGTCTCGCGCGAGTTTCCCTCCCGACTTCAAGTAAGAGTCCCATGCAGGATCATCGGGAAACGGAATGTCATCCACGGGATACGGATAAAAGTAATCGTCGATGTGTATGCCGTCGACATCGTAACGATTCACCACGTCCATAAAGACTCTGTGAGAGTGCTCTCGGGCTTCTGACTCACCCGGATCCAGCCACAAATAACTGGTTTTGTCATTGCCATAGCGTTTCACTAGGTTCGGATGGGTTCGGCTGATATGGCCATCGCTTTCTGGATATGTTTGCCCCGTGTTCTTCGCTCGAAATGGATTGAACCACGCATGCAGTTCCATGCCGCGACGATGGGTCTCCTCAATCCAAAACTGGAGCGGATCGTAATAGGGATCGGGAGGGAGCCCCTGCTGGCCCGTTAGGAAATAGCTCCAGGGCTCGAACGCACTATCGTAAAGAGCATCGCAACTGGTTCGAACTTGCAAGACAACGACGTTCATCCGCAATTCGGCGATCTTATCCAAAATGCGGATCGCTTCCTCTTTTTGATCCACAGTCGCAAGCCCGGGCTTACTCGGCCAGTCAATATTTGCAACCGTCGCAACCCAAACGCCTCGGTACTCGCGAGCAATCCGAGGCAAATCGGGGAGGTCATCGATCTTCCCTTGCCCGAAAGCCCCTCTCTGACTCACGCAGAAGGTGAATGTCGCGATCAAAACAAACATGCATTTTGGGGGGATCACGTTGACTCTCACCGGATCGAGGGGAATATGCAGGAAACCGCTAAAGTAACAGATCAAGATGCAATTTCCAGTCCCGGCGGTCCGGCCATCCGATCTGACCATTCATCGCTTAGACCTCTTTCTGATCCCCTACAATAATCGCGAATCAAAGGACCAACGCTGATACAGCCCACTTTAGGGAATCCCACCGAAACGAGACGTATGGCAACCCCACCGCAAAACATTCCCAATGCCTCTTCCTTCCCATGGCTGCGTTGGGATACTGTCTCGGTCCTTTTCCTCGTTGGGTTAGGCATCATTCATATTCCGATCCAAATGGCGTCCGATCTTTCCTGGGACGCACCCACGTCATTTCGGAAACCGATCCTTTTCGGGATCTCCACTGGATTGACCCTCGGCTCTCTCTTGCTGCTGCTCAATGATCTGCGTCCCAAACCACGGGATAGATACCTTCGCTGGGGGCTGTGCGTTTCGCTGGTTGCAGAGGTTCTGCTGATCAGCGGTCAAGCTTGGCGAAGGGTTCCAAGCCACTTCAATCGAACGACTGCTGTGGATACCGTGATCGAAGTGTCGATGCTCGCTTGCATTCTTTTCGCAGTGGTTGGGATCTTGGTTTTGACATGTCGCTCGATGCAACAGAACGCCTTCGATGCCGTAAGTCCCGCTCGCATTCTCGCGCAGCAAACCGGCATGATCTTTCTGACCCTTTCCTGTTTCCTCGGGATCAGCATCACTGTCATCGGCAACTATCAATTGCTAACCGGGGGTTCGACGGAAACTGTTGGCGGAAAAGGGGTCTTGAAATTTCCACATGGTGCCGTACTGCATGCGATACAAACGCTTGTCGCATGGTCTTGGCTATGCGATCGGTTTCATGCGGTGCACGGAAAGATGTCGGTTGCTCTTTTGTGTGGTGCACATCTTGTCTTTCTGATGTACGCAGTGCGACAGACATCGATGGGGCGAAGCAGGTGGGATGGTGATGGAGTTGCCTGGGGATTGCTCGGCGCGGCATCGCTTCTTGCAATGCTTGCCGTCGCCATCGCTATAAAAAGGACACGTTGATGAACGCCCCTCCCCGTTTCCGCGATCTGCTCGAATGCACCCCCCGAGGACTCTACTGCCCTGCTGGCGATTTCTACATCGATCCATGGCACGCCGTCGATCGCGCCGTCATTACGCATGCCCATTCAGATCATGCTCGCTGGGGAAGCCAGTCTTACCTGGCGACCGATTCCTGTCGGGCTCTGCTTCAGCTAAGACTGGGATCGAACATTCAGCTAGAAACGCTTGCGTATGGACAATCGACAATGATCGGATCGGCATGTGTGTCGCTGCACCCCGCAGGGCATGTGTTGGGTTCTTCACAAGTGCGCATCGAAGTGGGTGGAGCGGTTGCTGTCGTATCTGGAGATTACAAGCGCCAATCTGATCGCACGTGCGAATCGTGGGAACCAGTCCCGTGTCACCTGTATGTCACAGAGTCGACGTTTGGCTTGCCAGTCTTTCGTTGGCAAGAGACTGACCATGTAATCGGCGACGTGTTGCAATGGTGGTCGAAGAATCGCGCTGAGAAGCGAACCAGTGTTCTGTTGGCCTATGCGGTTGGCAAGTCGCAACGCTTGATTGCAGAGATTCTCACCGTCGCAGGAGAACGAGCGGCTGCGGACATGTATGTACACGGTGCGCTACTCGGCCCGAACAATGCGTATCGCACCTCGGGTGTTGAGTTGCCCGATCTACCATCCGCTGCTTCGATGCCACGCGATCATGATTGGAGCGGAGCACTGATCTTCGCTCCCCCGTCGGCCCAGAACTCGCCTTGGCTCGACCGATTCAAAGAAGCTTCGATCGCGATGGCATCCGGTTGGATGGCGATCCGCGGTACCCGGCGTCGTCGCGCTATGGATCGAGGATTCGTTTTGTCGGACCACGCTGACTGGAACGATTTGCAAAGCTCTATCGAGGAATGCAACCCCGAAGAGTTGTGGGTAACGCATGGGTTCGCCAAAACGCTCGCGCGATACCAAACCGACTTGGGACGCCCGTCCACAGCAATCGATACCCGATTTGCCGGCGATGACGAAGAATCCAACCCAGATCGCGACCTTAAACCCGCCACCGACTCAACCGAAGAGACGAAAGCATGAACCGTTTCGTCGAATTGTTTCGAGGACTCGATGAGACCACCAGCACCAACGCCAAACTCGCTGCCTTGGTTCACTATTTCCAACAAGCACCTCATGAAGATATCGCTCACGCGATCTATTTTTTGTCCGGAAATAAACTCACCCCCAGCGTACCAACCCGCGTTCTGCGCGCAGCCGCCCTGAAAGCATCCGGTATTCCAGAATGGCTATTTGTAGAAACCTACGAATGGGTTGGCGACCTTGCAGAAACCACCGCCGCCATCACCGAGGGAAAAGGCATTCCCGTTACTTCCACTTTGACCGAATGGATCGAAAAAACTCTCCAACCGATTGCCCGCTCCAGCGGAGACCAACAAATCGATATGTTGATCGATGCATGGTCCTGCCTGAACTCGGTGCAGCGATTTGTTATGAATAAGTTGATCACCGGCAGCTTTCGCGTGGGGGTCAGCCAAAAACTGCTGACACGTGGCATCAGCCAATGGTCGAAGATCCCAAATGAGACCATCGCACACCGCATGATGGGTCGATGGGAACCCAGCCTCGCCTCGATGAACCGGCTTCTCAACGCTGACGCGCGAGATTCAGATATCAGTCGCCCCTATCCATTCTGTTTAGCCCATCCCATCGCTGAAGATGTAATGAACTTGGGGGCTCCGAGCAACTATCTCGCAGAATGGAAATGGGACGGTATCCGAGCTCAATTGGTTCGCAGGAACAACACGACTTTTCTGTGGTCGCGCGGCGAGGAATCGCTGCAAGGGCGGTTTCCCGAAATCGAGACTGCGA
>JBILVV010000427.1:0-4290 GCA_044370255.1 Pirellula sp. | reverse complement strand
AAAAGCTGGCGATCGCGTGCGTTTTGGGATGCCCGAGTCCGTTGATGATTCTGGACGAGCCGACTGCGAACCTGGACCCATCGGTTCGCAACGAAGTTCTCGGCTTAGTTCGAGAGGCCAGACGGGATGGTTGCACTTTTGCCTTCTGCTCGCACATTCTCAGCGAAATCGAGGAACTGTGCGATGAAGTAGCGATTTTGCGGGGAGGACAAGTGGTGCATCGGGGGCGTATCGATGCCATTCGCCAAATTCACCGCTTGCGAGCCTCCACTCGTCGAGCATTGGGACCGGCCGATCTACCCGCAGGAGCCAAACTGGTTTCCGGCTCTGAAAACGAACTGGTCATCGACTTGCCAGGAACGATCGATCTGTATCTTGACTGGATTAGAGGGAATGACCTCACACGGATCGACGTCGAAAAAGTCGGTTTGAGCAGTCTGTATCACGCGCATCACCTCCCTGAATCGTTTCCGACAGGCGGTTCTTCGAGCTAAACTAAGGTGTGTCGACGTTCGCAACCCACGGTTCAAACTCGCAATCATCCCATGACATCCGATTTCACCACGCATCAGTCAATTCCCGCAGGCTCCTATGAAGAGCACGATGATCTCGGGCAGGAATCCAGCATTCTCCTGGTCGATGACAGCGTTATCCTGCGAGATCGGCTTGCGGAAGCATTTCAGGAACGGGGCTTTCGTGTTGCTGTCGCAGGCACCTGTGATGAAGCCGTTGAGGTCTTCCGAAGGAATCCAACCGAGTTGGCAGTCGTCGATCTCCGAATGCCCGGCAGGCCCGGCGTGAGTCTTATCGCGGACCTCAAGGAGATTCGGCCCGACGTTCAGATCCTGATTCTCTCGGGCTTCGGAAGCATCGCAACCGCGATCGATGCGGTGAAATTGGGGGCGGTCAACTTCCTTCCGAAGCCCGCAGACGTCGACGATATCTTGTCTGCCTTCAAACGTGGCGGAAGCGAAATCGATATGCCCGAAACCGACGACCAAATACCTGTACCTACACTGGCGCAGGCGGAATGGGAGCACATCCATCGAGTCCTCGCAGACTGCAACAACAACATCTCTGAGGCCGCGCGGCGATTGGGTATTCACCGGCGATCCCTGCAACGCAAGCTTCGCAAGCGAGCCCCCTAAAGACCGCGAGCCATCCGCATCTAGCAATGGAATGTCCAAGATATGACCGTCATCGTACGCGAGATTTCGACCGCTGATTTGGATGCGTTATGGGACTTAGCTGGCTTCGCTAGCACCGGCATGACCTCCCTCAAAGTGGACCGCGACGAATTGGCGGATCGAATCGAGCGAGCGCACTTTGCATTTCGAAGAACGAGCGAGAAAGCCGAAGGAGCTCCGTATGTCTTCGTCATGGAAGATGTCGACAGCAAACGCTTGATCGGCACTTCCTGCATCTTCTCCAGAACCGGCGGGTTCGAACCGTTTTACGCGTATCAGGTCGTCAACCAAACACAACACAGCGAACTGCTCGGACTGACTCGCGAACTACGTTCCCTTCATTTGCTCAAGATCCACAACGGTCCCACGGAGTTGGGTGGCTTGTTCCTCCTCCCGAATTGCCGAGGCGAAGGAGCTGGCAAACTCCTTAGCCTCTCCCGTTTTCTTTATATGGCAGGTCATGTGAAGCGCTTCGCCAAGGAGACGATTGCCGAGCTTCGCGGCTATCTCGATGAATCGGAGAAGAGCCCCTTTTGGAACGCGATCGGTTCCCATTTTTTTCCGATCGATTATCCGCGCGCCGATGCTCTCTCGATGATCGATAAACAGTTCATCGAGGATCTGATGCCCCAATACCCGATCTATCTCGAGTTGTTGCCGCACGATGCAATCGATGTGATTGGGAAGGTTCACGAACAAGCGAAACCTGCCTATGCACTCTTGGTGCAGCAAGGTTTCGTACAGAAAGACCTGATCGATATCTTCGATGGCGGAGCAGTCCTCCATTGCGAGACCAGCAAAATCGAGGCGATAAAAAACTCGCATGTGGCTCGCGTCTCCGAGGTCCTTTCATTACAAGTCGATGCGCCGAAGTTATCTTCGGGCTTGATTGCGATCGAGAACCCTCGTTTTCAATGCATGCTTGGCCAGTGGTTGGAGAACAATAGCGACTTGGTGCTGGATGCTGCCGTTGCCGAGCAATTGAAGATCCATGCAGGGGACTCGGTGCGCGTATTGCCCCTCTCCAAGAGATGATGCATCTCAGTAGGTGAATTGGAACTGGAATCGCGCAAGGTTTCCTTCGAATTGACCGTAGGACAGCGTGTCCATTTGGCTGCGAGCACTCGTGTTGGTGCGGTCTGACCAAGTCCACATTGCCGTAAGCTCAGCCGCCGGTCTGATTTGCCATTCGGTTCCTATCTCCCAGTCGCTGATTTGGGTCCAAGGGGCGTTGCGTTCCCACTTGTAGCCCCCTTGATAGTAGTTGTAACGCATGAAGGGAAACCAAGTGCCGTAATCGTTTTTGATCTGAACCATCACTTGGGCATAGCCACCCTGAACCGAACGTTCCTCGATCGCGGTCTGCGCGTCATTCAAAGCAGGACCGCGACCTACATTCCACTCGGATTGGAAGCCGAAGGGTTGGGGATAATAGACGGTGGTCAATGCGATTCGTTGGTCGAGCACGCCGTTTGCTGGACTGGTGGGTTGCACTGGCGCACCGGAACCGAGCGGCGCAATGGGACTGGTTAAGACAACATAGTTGCCCGTATACGCCTGCGCAGAAAACTCATAGCGTTGACCGTTGGAAAGGATCCCAGGCAAAGTCAGTCGCGTGACCAAATGCGCATTGTCGTTCTGTTCGTTGAACGACCCACCCTGGCCGTTGTAGAAACCGATCCCAAAAACTCCATAGTTCCCCGATCCCTTCAGCCCTTCGTCCAAAACGTATTTGAAGAAATCCTGCGCATACTCGGGGGTCCAGTAGTAAAGCACTCCGAGATCTCGCTCGTTTCGAAGTGCTGTGTTCAACGAGTCGGATCGGTCGAGTGGAATTCGGTTCGAACTGCTCTGCAGATTCTCCCAACCGTAAGGAATCTTTGATTGACCAACTCGAATGCGATGCACTTTTCCTGTGTCCAGATACAGATCACCATACCAATCTCGGATCTGTGCGTAATCGTTGGAGTCGGCTGCTCCCTGGATACGGGCAGCGAATTCAGGTTGCAAGTATACGCCGAGATGCTCGTTCACGTCGCCGCTGACGATCAATCGAGCACGGCGAATGAGGAAGGACTGATTGTTTGCCACCGAGGCATCGGCGGGGAGTTGAGCGGGAAACGAACCATCACGAAGATCCGCGATATGATTGATACGCACCTGGGCGTAACCGCGCAAAGTCAGTTTCTCATACCATGCCTTCTTCTTCTCTTCCTTCTTCTTATCATCCTTCTTCGTGGACTCTATTTCCTTGGACCCCTTCTCCGCTTCCGCAATGAGGGACTCCTGATATTCCACCCACTCCTGTTCGAGGTGTTGCAGTCGTTCTTCCTGCTTCTGGAGTTGGCTTCTCCAATCCTCAGGCAGAGGCGCCTGCGCGCGACCCGGGCTACCAAGCCAAGAGATCCAAAATAGACAGCAAAGCACGGTTCGCCCGAAAGGAGAACAATGCGAGCATTTCCAAGCGACACGAGTTGATACAATCGTCATGGACGGTATCAATCGACCTGTGAAGATCGCAACGACAGAACTTCTCGAAGCCTTTTCGAATTATTAACGAAGTTCGTTGATGCTAGGGCGACTCACGGACGAACCGCGTCAGAATGGTGAAAACAAGAAGGATAACGAAAGCACGACCTCTCGAAGTCTTCATGAGAAATTCTTACCTTACCATACGACCAGATGGGACTGGAGTTTCATCCCTTGTCGGTCATAGACTAGGTCGCGGGCTCGCTCCAATAGGGCCAGAGCTTGGTCCGACGTCGCCCCTTCATTTGCGACGAGGTAATTTGGGTAGGCCATGCTCAACTGAACCCCTCCCTCGTACATCCCCAAAGCGCCGCACTGGTGCAGCAGCGCCGATGCCGTTCCTCCATCCGGATCAACGAAAGCAATTGCTGAACGAATCGGTGGATTCGGCTGCTTGCTTCGTTTCACAATCCAAAAGGTCTGTTCTCGTTTGGTGAGTCGAGCCGCATCGTCTTTCCTCAATGCCAGCGATGCTTCGAGGATCACCAACTCATCCAGACTGCTTCGTCGGTGGGAGAAAGTAAGATCCTTCGACTGCACCTGGACCACTTGTCCATCCCGCTTCATGAGTCGA
>JBILVV010000426.1:0-4299 GCA_044370255.1 Pirellula sp. | reverse complement strand
AACCCCGGTCGAATCTGCTGCTAATGGGCGATATTGGACTCGAACCAACGACCTCAACGATGTCAACGTTGCGCTCTAACCAACTGAGCTAACCGCCCGAAATTTCGCCCGCGTCTGAATCGAGTCGAAATCCGAGGGATTCCTGACCCGTTTACGGTCGTAAAATCGACCGTCCGGTATCCACGGACACATTGGCGAAGGACTCTGGATTGTTGATGATCTTCCCTGGATGTCAAGGGCTTGGTTGATGAGTCGGCATGCGGCGTGTATCCTTTCCATTGCTTTACCGATGGATTTCCGGATTCGCTGGACCCTGAACCGACCATCCCTTTGGCCGTTCCACTTTTCCTCGTCCCTATGTCCCACTCAACCCAACGCGTCGTTATCACCGGAATGGGCGTCATCGGCCCCTTGGGTATCGACCTCGAAACTTTCTGGCAGAACCTCATCGAGGGGCGGTCCGGAATTACCGAGTTGGATTGCTTTCCACCGAGCCAACTACCCGCTCGGTTCGGGGGCCAAGCGAAATGTTTTACGGGAGATATCGCCGAATTCGGCCCGCTCGACAAAAGCTTGCAGCGAGCGATTAAGAAGAATCAAAAGGTGATGTGTCGCGAGATCGAAATGGGGGTAGCGGCTTGTCAGTTAGCACTCCATCACTCCGGCTTGAGCGATCCCTCCGCACGCGACCCAGAACGCTTTGGAATCGTTTATGGTAGCGACTACATCCTGACACGACCGGAAGAATACGCGGACGGTGTCCGGGCATGCCTGGATGAGAATCAGGAATTCTGCTACGAAAAATGGCCCATGACCGGTCGCCCCCAAGTCAATCCTCTTTGGTTGCTCAAGTATTTACCGAATATGCCGGCTAGCCATGTAGCCATCTACAACGATTTGCGAGGCCCGAGCAACTCTGTGACCATTCGGGAAGCTAGTAGCGGCGCGTCGATTGCTGAAGCGGTTTCAACGATCCGTCGAGGAGCAGCCGATGTGATGCTGGCCGGCGCGACGGGTTCGCGATTAGAACCTTTGCGAGCGCTTCACTTTGCCGCAAACGAGCGATTGGCTAGTTCCCGCGATAATCCTGCGGAGATGTCTCGTCCCTACGATGCTTCGCGAGATGGAGCGATTATCGGCGAGGGCGCAGGTGCTGTGGTGCTAGAATCCTTGGAACGCGCTATTGCTCGCGGCGCGAAAATCTGGGGCGAAGTCGTCGCTTCGAGCAGTTCCTCGGTGGGAGCGGCACGAGGGACTCGCGACAACATAAGGCTCGCGATTCGCAATGTCGTTGGCCTGCTCAAAGAACGCTCGGAAGCCAGCGGTATCCGATTCCAGTCCGATCAGATGCATATCCATGGGTGCGGCAAAAGTGAAATCGAGGGGGATGCATCGGAAGCCGCCGGTCTTCGAGATGCCTTGGGGGAAGCCGACGTTCCGGTTGCTGCTGCCAAGAGCTATTTTGGGGGATTAGGAGCGGGAAGCGGATCGATCGAGATCATCGCCAGTTGCCTAGCTCTTGAAAAAGACCGGCTTTTCCCGGTCCTCAATACACGGTCGGTCGACCCGCGATGCCCGATTCGGCTGGCTCAGTCGTCCGATGGCCCGGGGGCAGCTTTCGCCCATGTCGCCTATTCCTCTCAAGGACAGGCCTGCGGAATCGTTGTTCGAAAACTGGTTTCGGCTTGACAGAAATCCCTCACCGACGTACTCTGCCTGTCCCAAAAACGCGATCCATTTCGTGAGACAGACAGATGGCAGTTCCAAAGCGACGACATTCCAACGCGCGATCCGGCAAGCGGCGCGCTCATCATCACAAGAAACCCAAGCAACTGCAGATTTGCAGCCGCTGTAGTTCTTCCGTCCCAACACACACCGTATGTCCCAAGTGTGGCTTTTACATGGGACGAGTAGTGGTCGATATGGGCGAAGTTCAGGAATAGAAACGCCTAGAGGTAGCGACGACTCGTGGCCAAGACCGCACTCCTCTTCCCCGGTCAAGGGGCTCAAAGCGTTGGGATGGGAGTCGGCCTGCGGGACCGGAGTACGCGCGGTCGAGAGCTTTTTTCGATCGCATCTGAAATCTTAGGCTACGACTTGGCGAAACTCTGTGCCGAGGGACCTGATAGCGAACTGGCACGCACCGTACACAGCCAACCTGCTTTGTTTGTCCATTCCGTGGCGGCTCTGACCGATTTTTTTGAGCAACGCCCCGAGATTCATGAAGATGTCGCGTTTGTCGCTGGCCTGAGCCTTGGCGAGTACAGCGCACTGTATGCAGCCGGTGCCTTGGGATTTGAGCAAGGAGTCCGATTGGTAGCGGTTCGCGGCAATGCGATGCAGCAAGCTGCGTCGGCGATTCCAAGCGGCATGGCGAGTATTCTCGGGCTCGAAAGGGAGCAGGTCGACAATTTGTGCGATGCGTCGCGCAACGCTGGTGAGATTCTGCAGGTGGCAAATTTGTTGTGCCCGGGAAACATCGCAGTTTCCGGCCACACCGGCTCGCTAGATCGATGCGAAAAGAACGCTTCCGATGCAGGCGCAAAATTCGTTCGGCTCAACGTCGCCGGAGCGTTTCATACAGACATTATGTCACCGGCAGTAACCGATCTGACCGAGGCGATCGAACAGTCGGGTTTGCGAGACGCTCAGATACCTCTGGTTTCAAACGTTGATGCTGCGCCACACCAAGATGCTCCGTCATTCGCGCAGCTTCTCACCCGACAAATCATCTCACCAGTTCTTTGGGAAGCCTCGCTCAGGCGAATGATTTCGGAGGGTGTAGAGCAGTTCTTCGAGATCGGAACAGGCAGGGTCCTGACTGGCACGATGAAACGGACCGATCGCAAAACCCCTTGCGAAGCGTTTGGCGATTGATGTGTCGGCGTTATAGTTGTCCGCGATGAAGGTATCTGACGAAGACAAGAAACTAAAAGGGAAGGTTGCTACTAGGAAACAATCATGGCTAATCCATTAGGTTTGTCGGCATCATTGCAAGGCCAGATAGCCCTCGTTACCGGAGCGTCTCAAGGGCTCGGACAATCGGTCGCGATTCGATTGGGAGAGAACGGGGCTAAGGTGCTGTGTGTGGCGCGCAACGAACAGAAGCTGGCCGAGACGGTGGCTGCGATCACGGCTGCAGGAGGTGAAGCGGTCGCGATCGCTTGCGACATGACCGATCGTGCTGCCGTAGAAAAACTCTTTGAAACGGTCGAGAACGAATACAAGCGACTCGATATTTTGGTCAACAATGCTGGTATCACACGCGATACTTTGTTGCCTCGCATGACCGATGCCCATTGGGATGAAATCATCGCGGCGAACCTGACCAGTTGCTTCCTGTGTTGTCGGGCCGCGACTCGAATCATGATGGGACAACGCTACGGGCGTATCATCAACATGTCGAGCGTTTCCGGAATCATCGGCAATGCAGGACAAACCAATTACTCTGCGACGAAAGCGGGGATGATTGGATTGACTCGTTCTCTGTCCAAGGAACTTGCAAAGCGCAAGATCACTGTCAACGCGGTCGCGCCAGGCTTTATCGAGAGCGACATGACCAAGGCGCTCGGAGATGCAGTGGTCGACGAAGTCAAGAAGCGAGTTCCGGCCAATCGCCTGGGAACCCCGGATGATGTAGCTGCGTGCGTTCTGTTTCTCGCTAGTCCTGCAGCCAGTTATGTTACCGGCCAGGTTCTAGTGGTCGATGGTGGAATGACCGGCTAGGGTCGAAACGGACATGGCCGAACCCAACGCGATTGAGGGATCGTTAGAATTCGAATCGGTTCGCATAGGAGACTTTCGATGCGGGCCTGGGCAACCAATGACCCTGATCGCAGGCCCATGTGTTATCGAGTCCTTGGATCGGTGCTTGGAGATCGCGAGCTCGGTGGCTAGATCCTGCGCGGAGTTAGGGATCCAATACGTCTTCAAGGCCTCCTTCGACAAGGCCAATCGAACCAGCGCTGGAAGTTTTCGCGGCCCGGGTATCGACGAGGGTTTGGAAGTGTTGGCTGAGGTGAACAGAGAGATAGGTTGTCCGGTGACCACGGATATTCATCTGCCTGACCAAGCAGAGTCTGCCGCGCGGGTCTGCGATCTTCTTCAGATCCCTGCGTTTCTCGCTCGCCAAACCGATTTGCTTGTGGCGTGTGCATCGACGGGTAAGCCGTTGAATGTCAAAAAAGGACAGTTCATGGCCCCCTCCGATATGCAATATGTTGTGGACAAAGTGAGGCGTGCGGGCCCGGGGGGGCTGATGCTCTGCGAGAGGGGGACATTCTTCGGGTATGGTCGTTT
>JBILVV010000073.1:0-14900 GCA_044370255.1 Pirellula sp. | reverse complement strand
TGGGACGCTCCGCGAGCCGAGATCGAACGATTGGTTCGGCTGTATCGAGATCTAGTCGCTGGTCGAATCGATGGCAGCGCGGTCTGGCGGTCGTTGAAGGCGGAGAACCGCGTGGGAGTCACTCGCGGTACGCTCGAACATCCTCGTAATCCTTTGGCAATCCTTTAGTAAGTTCATGCAAAACGAAACAAAGATATTGGAGCAATTAACCGCGACGGCTACCGAACAGGGGCCGGTAGCGGCCGCGCGTAGTCTCGTCGATCACTTTCGATCCCAGCATCGGTACAACGAGTTGTTCGAAGCGCGCAAGATGCTGCATCGACTAGAGCTAGGGCTCCCGGCGGTCCATGTGGATGGTCTGGTTCCCGATCAAGCGGTTGCGGCCTCGGTCCCGAGCGATGTTCAAGATGAATTGGATCGAAGATTGCTCGACGCATGCCGAGAGGTGGGAGAGGGCCTGATGCGTTCGGGGCGGATTCAGGAAGGGTGGATGTTCCTGCGGGCGGTCGGGGACAATGCACTCGCTGCCGAAGCGATGTCGAGCATCGAGCCGACTCAGGAAAACCTGGATTTGCTCCTGAGTTTGTATGTGCATGAGGGAGTGGATGTGGGGCAAGGAACTCGACTGAGCTTGAAGATGCGAGGGACCTGCAACACCATTACCATGCTCGATTCGGTGGTCGCGATGCGCGGCCGAAAAGAGCAGCAGGCAGCCGTAGGTGCCTTGGTGGAGCATGTGCATGGAGAGCTTTTGGCGAACTTGATAGCGGATCTGAGACGTCGGAAACCCGATTTGGCCTCGCCTCCGGGGGAAAAGATCTCCGATTGGCTAGGTTTGCACCCTGGTTTGCTACGCGATGGGACGTATCATTTAGATACAACGCATTTGGCTTCGACGGTCCGGTTCGCGCGTGTGCTGGATGATCTTCGACTGATTCGGCTGGCCGCCGATTTAGCAGAGTATGGTCGACAATTGCACGCGCAGTATCAGTACCAAAGCGATGAGCCATTTGCGGACTTGTATCCCATGAGTTTGGCTTGGTTTCGAGCCTTGCTAGGGGAGCAAGTCGATGGGGCGCTTCGATTGTTTCGCCAAAAGGCCGAGACGCTCGATGCTGAGGAGATAGGGACAGTAGCTATAGAAACGTATGCGGACTTACTAGCCAGGGTCGGAAGGCCCTCGGAAGCCGCATCGTTTTTGATGCGTTGGATGCCGCAAGGGATGCGGCCCTTTGGAATTGCTCCTTCGCTACTTGAGCTGGCTCAGGCAGCAGGGGACTTCCAACCCATGATGGAGCACGCTCTCGGGCGTGGAGATTTGATCGGTTACACCGCGGCATTGCTGCAAGCGGCCAGCATTGGAAGTCCGCAAAATTAATTCTCTTCCTTTTCTTTTGCTTTCACGTTTGCATTATGCCTCGCAAAGTTCTTGTCGTTGAAGATGATCCCGCTCTCTCGGATGCCATCCGCGAAGGGTTGTCGGATGAAGGTATTGCGGCCGATGTTGTTTCCAACGTAAGGGATGCCATCGACGCAGTGAAAACGCGTAAACCCGATGCAGTGGTACTCGATCTGATGCTCGGGAACGAGTCCGGGATGGATGTATTGAAGTCCGTTCGCGCTGGGCGCGATCAGACACCTATCCTGATATTGAGCGCGCTGGGGACAACCGAGCATCGAGTGAAGGGACTCAATGAGGGTGCCGACGATTACTTGGTAAAGCCCTTCGAGATGCGAGAACTCCATGCCCGTTTGGTGGCGATCACCCGACGAAGTCGAAAGATTGAAGGAAACGTCCTCACGTTCGGACCCTTGCGATTGGAATTGACTACTCGCCGCGCGTTCCGCGATGGCAAAGAACTCAAGCTATCGCCGACGGAGATTTCTCTGTTGGAGTTGTTCATACGGCACGAAAACAAGATCCTCACGCGCAAGATGCTCTACCATCAATTGTGGGATACCAATTGGGAAAGCGAAACAAACGTTATCGAAGTCCATATCAATCGACTGCGAAGCAAGGTCGATAAAGGGTTTGATAAGCCGTTGATCCATACTTTGCGAGGCCGCGGGTATGTTCTTTCGGAAACCGTTCCTGCCCATCAGGATTTGGTCGAACACGAAGAGGAAACGGAGACCACTTAGGCCTATCCAAAAACATGAGCCGCCTTCGCGTTAGCCGCGGTTTTCGAGGTATTCGGACGGGCTGTCGGTCCTCGATTGGGTGATTGACTGCTGAGGAGTCGAGACAGGGGGAGTTAAAATCTTGAAGCCGTATTGGCGACTCACCCTCAGATATCGGACGGCGCTGATCATCACGCTCTTTATCTGGATCACCGGGCTGTTGGTCGGTTGGATCTGCAGGTCCTCATTCCAGGCGCTGTTGCTCCGCCAGTCCGATATCGATCTGACCGAAGATTTCGACGACTTTCAACAGATCATTCAGCAGGAAGAACTCCCATTCTCCTCCGTAAAGACGGAAGCCTGGAATCGCCGGGTGGCAATCCATCCCTTGCACCGGCTGTTCATTCGCATCGTCGATAGCGAAGGAAAAGTGATTTGGGAGTCGATCACCGCGCCGATCATCCCGCCAACCTCGGCGAACGTCGACCCACAGTTGGTTCAAGTCTTTGGGGAATATCGATTCATGCAGCAGTCGGTGGAATTGCAACGTGCACCGACAGATGACGGTTCGGAAGAGCGTCCGATGGTTCCAGGGATCCTGCAGGTCGGATGCTCGGATTACTTGGTTGATATGACGATAGCCCAGTTCGACGGTTGGCTCATCAGCGCGGTCGGGCCGCTGTTCCTAGGCGCACCTATCTTGGCCATTCTGCTAGCATCTTGGCTTCTCATACCCCTGACACAGTTGACCGAGACGACGCAAAGTATTGCAATTGCATCGGAACAACTGATCGATCGAAGCGGCAATCGCGATGAGATTGATGCTCTGGCTGAAACGCTCAATTCCCTTTTGGTCAAAGTACGATCGCAGCTTCGTGAAAACGAAGACTGGATCGCTAACTCCGCACACCAACTGCGGGCACCGCTCGCTGCCATCATCAGCAACGTCGAGGTAGTCGCCAGCAGGATTCCGGACGGCAAGTCGAGCGACATGTTGCAACGTGTCCTCTCGGAGTGCGAATACCTCAAGAAGCTCGTCAATCAACTCCTTTTGCTGAGCGAGGCCAAAGCCGATCGGCATCAACTGGTGCGGCAAGAGGTGGCCTGGGATGAATTGATCGCCAAGTCGAGCGATTTCTATGAAGCTCTCGCCAGCGCAAGGGATCTTCATATCCGATTCCTGCACAACGATCGTTGTATCGTTTCCGCCAACCCGGAGCACTTGCGATTTGTGATTCACAATCTGATCGACAATGCGATCAAGTATACGCCGACCGGCGGCACGATCGATGTTTCCTTGCTTCGCGACGATGTGAATAAGCGTTGCACATTGACCATCCGTGATACAGGTATCGGTATTTCGGAAGAGGACTTGCCGAAGATTGGCCGTCGTTTCTTTCGAAGCAATTCAGGGCGGGATCCATCGCAAACACCTCGAGGGACCGGACTTGGCCTGCACATCGTCCAGAGCATTGTCGAGGCTGCGGGTGGAAAGATGGAAATCGCCAGCAAGCTAGGTCACGGAACGGAGGTTCGTATCTCGCTCCCCATCGCAGCGACGGGAACCGCGTTCGAGGCGTCTCGTTCAGCGGCCGATGTCCGTGCTTCCGAACCGGCGGAGTCGGGCCGTTAGTTCCGCGACTCGCTCGCTTGCGGGTTGGTCGATGATCAACTTCGGCGCATCTATTTGTTCAATACGACCGCCGATCAAAATGACCATCCGGTCTCCGAGTTGTGCTGCCTCGAGCGAATCATGCGTGACGTACAGTACCGTCATCCGCATTCGACGGGTCCATTCCCGCAACTTTCTTCCGAGCATTTCGCGCATCGATTCGTTCAAATGAGCGAGCGGTTCGTCGAGGAGCAAGATCGGGCGCAGCGAAAGCAGTGCGCGAGCGATGCCTACCCGTTGTCGTTCCCCTCCTGAAATCGCCGACGGTTTTCGGGTCATCAGGGTTGCCAGACGAAGCTCGTCGATGAGCTCGGTTCGCCAGGATGCAATATCGATCGGCTGTTCGGGTGCGTGCGAACGAACCAAGCGCTCTGCGATCGCTAGATTTTCAGCAATGCTCAGATGCTCGTAACAGTCCGCAGTTTGCGACATCCATGCAATCGGACGTTGGTGCGCCGGAATCATCGACTGATCCGAACCGAGCATGCATACGGATCCCTGTTCGGGGCGTTCCAGGCCGGCAGCGATACGGAGAAGAGTCGATTTGCCACTGCCGCTCTCGCCGAACAGGACCAGCCACTGGCCTTGTGTCGCGCTGAAGCTGATATCCTCTAAGACAATTCTGGATCCATATCGGTGCCGAATCTTGAGAAACTGGAGGGACGATGGGTTCTCAGTTTCACCCATCATGGCTGCTGTCGCTTGAGCCACTCCAGGACAACGGCGAGTACCTTGGTAAGCGAATCGCCGGAGCATTTGTCGGGCGTATCGGCCATCGTGTGCCAGTAGCTTCGAGTTCGCGATGCAGCGGTCGGATAGTCGAAGTCGATGATATCGATCGTGGGAATGCGGGCTATCTCGTTCAACGGCAAATGATCATCTCGGATATCGTGGACAATGCGCGGGCTGAATTCCTTGAGCCCCAGCCCTCTCGCGATATCCCAGACCTCGCGTGCTAACTGAGGCGCATACGTGAAGCTCGCTTTGTCGTAGTAGAGCTGCAGATCCTTGTCGCCGATCATATCCATAAGAATTCCCGAGCGATAACGGTACGCCGGTGGATCGGCAACGTACTGTTGGGCGAAATAGGTCGATCCGATGAAGTAGTCCCCTTTTTGATCGGCGAACACAAGTTCTTCGGCGTCGAAGAGTACAAAGTCAACGCCGATCTTGATCGATTTGTCTGCCATCGCGTGCCCCAGTTCCATCAGTGCAGCGGTGCTGCTGGCGCCATCGTTCGCGCCCACGAACAAACCTGTACGATTCTTGGGGTCGCGATCTGGGAATGGGCGGGTGTCGTAATGCGAACACAAGACGACACGTTCCATTCGATCCGGATGCCACTGCACGATCAGGTTCTTCACTTCGACCGGTTGGCCGGTCTGCGGATGTCGATGCTGAAACGATTGCCAAACGATTCGGCCGCCGAGTTTCTCGAAGTGAGCCTGCAACAGTTGCTGTTGCTGAACCATCCCAGGTGTTCCGGTCGTACGCGAACCGATAGCGCATAGCTGCTCGAGATACTTCATCGCCCGTGCGGATTGAAGCGGAGCCGGTGGTGTCCAGGACTTACCGGCGGTCTGTGTTAGCGGATCGGTAGCCGTCTGCGGTTGCCACCCCCCCTTCGGTTTCCACAGCACGAAAACGACAGCAACCAATGCTGCCAACAAGAAGACCGCGATCCAACCTGTTTTCGTTCGTTGCAATGTGGTCAGACCGATGAGTGAAAGAAAAAATGCGGCATCCTACCGCGAAGGACGATCCCTCTGACGTCGCATTGTTCGGATTGTGTGGGCGCGTGTCAATCAGGGCAGGCACTGAAAAGATTTGGCACGCTGATTGCATACAGTGATTTTCCGTCGAATTCAGGTGCTGTCACATTGACAGACGACTGTCGAGCACCGGAGTCGAGGCCTTTGAACCGAGAGGGTGTAACGCTATGGCTCCTTTTCCTTTCCAGATTCGTCAGTTGCCGACCGCTTTGCAGGATTTTGCGAGCGAGATGGAAAACATCGTTGAGAATGTCTTGAACCAATCCGGCTGCAGCAACACAGCCTGTGACAAACCAGCGGAAGCGACCTTCGCTCCTCCACTGGATATCGTCGAGGATGAAACGGGCTTCAGCCTGTACCTCGATCTTCCCGGTGTTGTCAGCGAAGGCCTGAAGGTCGAATTGCTGGACGACAAACTCCATGTGTGCGCTTCGCGAGTCGCTACCCAGTTGAACGAAGGGGCAGTCGTGCATCGCGGAGAACGAGTTCTCGGAAAATTTGCTCGCAGCATTCGTCTGCCGAAGCAAATCGACGCCGAAGGAATCTCCGCCGAACTCAAGCATGGAGTTTTGCATCTTCGGGTCCCCAAAGTACCGAAGGCGACCTCGCGCCAGATCCAAATTCACACCGGAAGCTGATCACGCATCCCCAATCGCACGTCCACAATCGCGCGATCGGTCGATCTGTGGGATGGATCTACAAATTTACGAGCCAGGGGCGCATGCGTCGCTCCTGGCTTGTTTTGTTGAAACGCTTGACGTGGGGGACGATGTCCATTGAACGAGGAGATGAGTCGTCTGTAAAAGAGATGCCAAATCGTTTAAACTCGGGGAGCGAATTGCCTCCTTCTAGCGGTGAATTTCCATGGAACAACAGTATCTCGATCTCCTGCAGCGCATTCTCGAAGAAGGGGACTTGAAGGGTGACCGCACCGGCGTAGGTACCAAAAGTCTGTTCGGAGCCCAGATGCGATTCCCGTTGAGCGAAGGGTTTCCGCTTCTGACCACTAAGAAACTTTCGTTCCGTTCCATTGCATACGAGCTTTTTTGGTTTTTGCGAGGGGAAACAAATATTCGATATCTGAAAGACCATCGCGTGACGATCTGGGACGAATGGGCTGACGAAAACGGGGATCTTGGTCCGGTTTATGGAAAGCAATGGCGGTCCTGGGAATGCCCCGATGGCTCATGCATCGATCAGATCGTCGAAGTCGAGAACCAGATTCGCACCCATCCCAACTCCCGGCGCATGGTCGTGAGCGCATGGAATGTGGCGGATATCTCCAAAATGGCCCTGCCACCCTGCCATCTGCTATTTCAGTTCTATGTCGCAGGGGGACGGTTGAGCTGTCAGTTGTACCAACGGAGCGCTGACATGTTTCTCGGTGTACCGTTCAATATCGCATCCTATGCATTGCTGACGATCTTGCTGGCAGAGAGCAATGGATTGGAACCGGGCGACTTTATTCACACCCTCGGCGATGCTCACTTGTACATCAATCACTTCGATCAAGCTCGTGAACAACTCTCGCGCTCCGTCCGTCCTTGTCCGACTCTTAAAATCAAGAACATTCGTCGGAGTGTTCTGGACTATGATTTCGAGGATCTCGAGGTGATCGGCTACGATCCGCACCCGAAGATATCTGCTCCGGTTGCCGTGTAGAGGCAAACCCGTGGTAGGCGATCACTCCGACGCTGCCGCTTGATCCTGATCCGGTTCGCTCGATCCGGTTCGCTCAGCGATAGCCGGTGGTTCCCGATGCATTGACGGTTGGCGGATACGTTCCGAACGTAGGAGGCATCGTCGTTGGAGCGCTCCGTCCCCAGAAGTTCGGGGCGTTCGATGCATATGCTGGGTTATTGGGAACCATGGCGGTGTTTGCCACCGGCGCACTCGACTGAGTCTGGAACATATTCGTCGAAAAGAGAGTGCCCGTAGATGTCATCCAAGACGCATAGGGATTCGCTCCGTAGGGGTAGGCCGCGTAGGGCGGATAGGCAGTTGGGGCCGAGCCGTACGGTGTGTAGGCATAAGGGTAATTAGGATTAGCAGGGTATCCGAAAGTATTGTTCATCGGCGCAGGGATCGTCGGAGTCGCCATCGGATTCGATGCTACCAATGCCGATGGAACAGGTACCAATGCGGAACTATAGACCGTTCCGTTGCCGACAATGATGCTGTTTGGAGGAGCTCCAACTGAGGTCGGCCCAGTATTCGATAGCCCAGTGTTCGCTGGCGGTGACGCTGCATAGGAGTAACTCGCGTTGGTAGCTGGAACTCCGGAATTCGCGACCGTGGTAGTGGGTGAGGGAACGATAGTACGAGGCGCGCTCCATGCCATGGTCGGTGACGTGTAGGCATATGTCGGAGAGCCGTAGTTGGCGCTCGGGTAATCAATCGATCGCGTTGGGTAGCGGGCGCTGGTTCGGGATGCCTGTGCAACCATCGCAGATTCCTGAACGAGATTGCTTGCCATCGGGCCAGCGTTGGGAGGAGATGTGAGGGGACGATCTACGAATTTGGCTCGCTGCTCGCTCGCGTTGACCAATACCGGGACCATGCGAGTAATTTCTCGTTCCTCATATTTTTGGTACGTCGTCATTTGCATGGCCTGCACATTCCGAGGCTGGTACTGCACAATGGGAGCATATTCAAGAATTTGTTGCGGCGGCACGAGTGGATTCCAGCTCGGAACCGAACGGGGACGGAGTTGATAGGAAACGACCTGCTCGTACTGGGTTGCGGTCGTGGCTCGGGGTTCTTGAACCCAAGTTGGAACCCAAACCCGTTCCTTGACCTCTTGATACTCGTACTTGGGAACGGTGACCGTTTCGGATATCACATAGCGACCCCAAGGTTGTCCGGTGTTCATATCCATGAACGTCATGACCGGAGTCGGGGCTGTGAATTGGTCCGAGGGCGCAATCGGTTGCTGCCCGTTAGCTGTAAGGGACGCTCCGAGGAGTACTACCGCGAACAGGGTTGTTAAACGAGGTGGCTTAATGGCGAATCTACCCGAGTGGTTCATAGGGCTCATCCGTTGCCCAAACACAGGAACCAAATTAACGCTAGCGTCCCCGGATCAATTGCAGTCGTTGCAACGGCATCAGGAGCAGGGGACATTAACAACGAAGCTTGGTCGTACATTTTTTTGCCAGTTGACGCAAGGTCTAGTTTCGGAGGGGGGTGAGTGGTTTTATCCCCTAGAAGACGGGGTTGTCTGTCTGTTGCCCGACGACGCGATCCCGACTTACCGGACAACAAGGTGAAAGAAGAAGGTGTCCTGTACGAGCCCGCCCTCTTCTTATCATCCGTCTTTAGGCAACCAATTCGGGGAAAGAATGCGACGCAGAGGGTATTGCGTGCCGCCCACCTCAATAGCTGATCGCTAGCAAAGTGATGCTTATGTGGCATGCATTGATCGGCGGTCTGAATTGATCGTCGGTTTGCGATAAAAGCCGAAAAGCATCCCAGAACTCCAAAACAACTGGCTTATCACAAGATGGTCGTTTCTACTTAAAAATCGGTCGCGAAGGGATAGAGTACACCCAACTGATAGCCGGGAGAATTCTATGCACAACACAATCGACACCTCGACTGAGGCTGAAGAAGTCCAGTTGGCACTCATGCGAGCCATGTCCGGACACGATCGCATTGGGCAGACATGTGTGCTGTCCAGCCATCTGCGACAAATGGCGTTTGATGCGATTCGAAAGCGATTCCCAGAAATGGATGAGAGCGAAAACAAACTCGCGTTCATAGAGCTGACTTATGGAAAGTCGCTTTCCGATGCAATACGAAGCCAAGCAGCAGATACCGTCGGAGTCCGCGATTTACTCGATCGACTCTTCAATCAGACCTAAACATCTGCGGGCTTCCAGCAGAACACTAAATCTACCGGAAGTTGATCGCGTTGAAATGCTCATGGTTGCCTTCACTCGACGCAGCGCGCTTACGATCATCGACTGCGCGAATGGGTCCATCGTTCCGGACATGTCCACGCGATGTCGGGACTGCGATCCCCTAAACCGTTCATTGGTCTCGTAAGCTCCGACCATTCGATCGAGAAACTCGAATCCGAAGTCGCTCGATTAACCTTGCAAGTGCGTAAACTGCGATGCATTCTTCATCTCCTAGTAGTGCTTCTCAGACTGTCTGGATTCTCTCTGGAGCTATCAAGACTTCCTGAAGGCAAGGATAAACAACGACTGCTCCAGGAAGTGAATCGTGCTTGCACGCTCTTTCCTCTGCGGAAAGTGCTCGCCATGATACGACTCTCTCCGAGTCGATAGGGCTACTAAACCGAACGAGATCTCTGGCATGTGGACATGACGCTGATTCGCTTGGTGGGCGGGGCGAAAGTGTACATTCACGCTGTGATCGATAATTTCTCACGGCGCATCCTGGCTTGGCAAGCCAACGAAACCTACGACACCAGCACAACGAGCAAACTCTTGATCGAAGCTGCCAAGGGATTGGAGGGCGTATCCAATGCATGCGAGCGTGTCAATCTCCGCTAGTTGATGGCGGCCAGATTTCATCCAAGTTCCGCCGCAACAGTTCACCAACCCACCGCACCCGAAGTTCGAATCCTACCCCCCTCCATTACAAATCCACCTGTTCTCACTGGAAAAAAGAGGCTTCGGGGACGACTCTGGCGTCCCACTCGAGCGACTCACCAAGTATCAAGGAAGCGCACTAGACGACGCAGCACCTGAAAGCATGCACGTGCAGGAAAGCCAAAGCAATTGGCCAGAAATGCGAAAAACCCTGGAAAAACCAGGGTTTTGCAGCATGGGCTTCAGAGAACCAACGGAGAGGACAGGATTCGAACCTGCGGTAAGGAGTTAACCCTACGCCGAATTAGCAATCCGGTGCTTTAGACCACTCAGCCACCTCTCCAATTCACCCCGCGGTGCCCGCTCGAATCCAAACAGACCCCTTTAAGGCAACGCAAAACCACGTGAAGCCAAGGTTTACTCCTCGACCACTACTGACAGTTTGCCACATTTTCTTCTTTTTGCAAGACAGGAAGCCAACTCTACTCGGTTCGCGTTCTGATCTGGCGTTCAGGGAACCCAGCTTGCTATTCTCCCCAGCGAACCCCGGGAAATCCCTCGGAACCAACCTCAAGGAAACGCGCCGTGCCGTTGCCATCTTCACCTCAACTCGACTCCAGGATTAGCAGAATTCTTCTGGCATGCGTTCTCTTCGCCGCCGCACCGGGATGCACCGATGGCCCCTTCTTCCAAATGAAGAAGCTGAATCCCTACATCCAATCGCAGTGGCGTAAAGACCGTGAAAAAACAGTCGTCTACTCGCAGCGAGTCAATGAAATGCGACTTCTGAGAGGTCAAATCGCAAACATGCCTACCGAAGAGCAATCGCGATGGATTGCTAAGTTGACAGATATCCTGCAAACCGAAACCAGCCCCGAACTGAGGCGCGAGTCGGTATTGGTTCTCCAAGAAGTTATGGATCGCCAAGATGCTGTGGCGGCCGTGACACCTCTGACACAAGACAAGAACGACAAAGTACGATTGACCGTCGCTCAGACCCTCGGCGCTCGGCCCAACACCGAAGCAGCATCAGCTCTCATGGCGATGGCTACATCCGATAGCAGCCGCGTCGTACAACTCGCAGCGACCGAGTCGCTCGGGAAACACCCTACTGACGAGGTCCGTCAGTTCCTGGCTAGCAAACTGGAGGATCGTAGCCCAGCTATGCAATACCAAGCCTCGCTCGCTCTCAAGAGCATTACTGGAAAGAATTACGGTGGGGACATCGATGCGTGGAAACGCTACTTAGCTGGTGAAGAGATTCCCGAGCCGAAGGCGAGCTTAGCCGATTCCATGAAGTCGATCGTTCCAATGTGGAGATGATAGCATTCGAGCAATCGCGGACGAATTCCATTTTTTATCTCTGTATGCGCCCAACAGTGGGTGCCGATAGACGACAGGGTATCTCAGCATTTCCCATGTCGTCTAACTGATTATTCGCTATGCGGTCATGTCACATCAGCCGTTTTGGATTGGCCGCCCTCACGCTGGTAACTTGGGCTGTTCTGACGAATTGGTCAGAGTGGAGTTTAGGTCAAGACAATCCTCTGCGCGCTAATGAGACGAGTCAACCCAATGCCGCGGCTCTAGACCCCACGTCGCTACCTCTAGTCGCCGAAGAACCAACTGCTATCCAAGAGCGGCAACTTGCAGAACGCATTGCTTCAATCTGCACTCAGCAATTTGGACCATGGATGCAATGGCTTACACTGGTATCCCAGAAGCCAATCAAGGCAGACGCAAACATCGCTGGCGAAGATGACAACGCGATCATCGAGATTCCCGAAGCCGCATTAGGAGCGCTCGATCCTCCGGACCTCACGGAAGCTTCGAAAGATGGCGAGGCCGCGAATCAGGAAGAGTCAACTGGCGGTATCATCATTGGAGAGACATCGGAGGAAATGCTCGCCGACAACGCGGATCAACCTGCCGAGATTGCAGATGTGCCATCCCGAGAAACCACCGCCGCTAAGGAAAGCGCCGAGAATAAGGAAAGCACCGAGAATAAAGAGACTACCTCCCATAAAGAGCGATCCGTCAAGGATGCTTCTTCGAGGAACGTTCGAACTCCGCGTTCGTTGCTCGAGGTCGATGCAGTGGATTTGGAAGAATCGACAACGCCTCGCGCCCTCTCGCAGTCTATGAAATCCAAGTCGGAAGAGGCTTCTGCCAAGGAAACTTCTGCCAAGGAAACTTCCGCCAAGCGGAGCATCAAGTCTTCGGACGAGGACATGCGTGACTATCTTGCCCAGGAAGAACCCTCGCCCGAGAGCATTCGCAACTCCACGAGCGATAAAATGCAAGGAGTGGATGCAGACCGCGCAGCCAAGCCCAATACGAGCGATGCACCGGGGAATGGGATTCGATCACCGAACAAGAAGCATGCAATCACTGACAAGCCGCGAGCCAATATACCGGTCCCGATGCAGCAAAGATTGGCGCGAGTTCAGAGTTGCCTCGACCACTACCTCAACAATCCTGAGACGACCACCGCTCGCTCACCATGGGCCGTGATGCATGCAATCCTGGCCTATGGCGCAGATTACGAGTTGATCGGCCCGAATGGCCGAGTGAATGCAATCGGATGGATGTGCCACAATGGACTGTGCCGCACGCAGAGAATTTTCACACCTCGTGGAGACTTCTTTATTCCGAATGTCGGAGGGGGAGTTCAAGGGCACGAAGGTCAGTTCCTGGCCATTCTCGCGCAATGCCAAGTTCCACTCGATTACCCGATACAGATCGGTTCCAAGAAGTTCAAGGTCGAGGATCTGGTTCGCTACGAGATGGCAACCTGTAAAGAGAAGTCGGAGCTGACGTTTAAGTTGATCGGACTATCGTATTACGTCGATGCCGACAAACAGTGGCGGAGCAACGATGGCAAAGTTTGGAATCTGGAAAAACTACTGCGGGAGGAGATAGCACAGCCGGTTGTTGGTTCAGCCTGTGGTGGAACGCATCGCTTGATGGGCTTGTCTTTCTGCCTGCGTCAGCGGGAACTGCAGGGCTTGCCGATCAACGGCCAATTTGCACGTGCAGCCCAGTTCATCAACGAGTATGTGCGCTACACTTGGCAGATCCAGAACCCGGACGGTAGCTTCAGCACCAACTGGTATGCAGGTCGGGGCAACGAGCCGAACGACGAACGCAAGGTTCAAACGTCGGGACACATGCTTGAGTGGCTGATGTTTACGGTGTCCGATGATGAGTTGACCAGTCCGCGGGTGGAGAAAGCGGTCGATTTCCTGCTGAGCAAAATCCATGATCGGCGCGACTTCAAGTGGCCGATCGGTCCTCGAGGTCACGCCACCCGGGCCCTCGCCCTCTATCATCTTCGGATTGAGGCCCTCCTTGAGCAACGGTCGGGAGTCCCAGCAACATTGGCTGAAGAGCGGGTGCATATCGAGGATACCGTGAAGACCGGCCAGTCTACATCTTCCCCCCCGACGATTCGCCAGGGACAGGTTTCGCCGGGAGGGCGCCCCACAAGCCAACCGGCCTCCCGCTCCACCGGTCGTCCGAATCGCCGAGTCCGCGGTTGATTTGGACCGTGCATGTCCAACGTAATTCTCAACCCGAAACATAAGTTAGGGATAGAGTTACGAAGCTTTTGAGGTCTTTCCTCATGCGTTCGTCGCTGACGCGTCGGGTTCTGAAAAAATTTGCTATTCCACGGGATCTCAAGTACGCTGGACATCCAGTGATCTACCCGGTCGTGGTTTTTCCGCACCCCCTTGCTTGGCCAATGGTTTCACGTTCATGTTCACTCTGATCTCTTACCTTTGGATTCTGTTTACCCTCACCGTCCTGATCGCCCCTTTAGTGGTCGGTCTTATGTCCAGGCCCAAGAGGACCAAGCCTGCCGTAGCCAACGCTGCAGCCGGGGAGCCAACCGACGCCGCAACAGAGGAGGCCCCCGCAGAGGAACCCGTTCTCGATTTCAACGATGAACTCGCTGAGATGAAGCCGAACTAGGCACCCATCCGCTCGGCTACCCGAAGCTTCGCAGAACGACTCCTCGGATTCGCGTCCAGTTCAGCGAGATCGGCCACAATCGGCTTCTTGGTGATCACATGTAACAAGTCATGCTCGCGCATGGCATGCTTGACGATTCGGTCTTCGAGAGAGTGAAAGGAGATCACGGCAAGTCTTCCACCCATTGCCAAACACTGAGGCAGGGTTTGCATCGCTTGCTCTACATGCTCGAGTTCCCGATTCACAGCGATGCGCAAAGCCTGAAACGTTCGAGTCGCACTGTCGACCCGACCGTGGATTCTCCCTGGCACCAGGCGATGGATCAAATCTGCAAGCTGTTTCGAAGTCTCGATCGGCTGCGCTTGGCGCGTTTCGACAATCGCCCGCGCGATCCTCCGCGAAAATCGCTCCTCGCCGAACTGATAGATGGTGTCTGCGATTTCCTTCTCGGTCCTGATTCTCAGGAAATCCGCTGCGCTGATCCCAGAGCTAGAATCGAACCGTAGATCGAGAGGACCATCGGTCCGAAAGGAGAAACCTCGCTGTGCATCCTGCAGTTGATCGCTAGACAGCCCGAGATCCAACAAGATGCCATCTACACTCGAGATGCCGAGCTGGTGTAGAAGATCAGGAATCGCGCAGTACGATTCCGCGCACACGATCCAGCGACATCCCTGAATGGGTTGCAAGAACCAACCAATTTCGGAACGCTCTGCGGTCGTCTCCAGTTCGGACTCCAAGAACGGTACGATGCGTTCGATCACACTCGGGTCGCGGTCCATCGCGATCAGGGTTTCACTC
>JBILVV010000072.1:0-14904 GCA_044370255.1 Pirellula sp. | reverse complement strand
GCCCGTTGGCTTTGATGCTCGCCGCGCGTCGGCCGCCGAACCTCAGGGGTGTGGTGCTGTGCGCATCCTTTGCGAAATTCCCTCTGCCAGTCCCTGAACGATGGCGCGGAGCGGTTCGACCCTGGATGTTTCGTTTTCAACCATTGTGGTTGCTGTCGTTGGTGTTGCTCGGACGGCACGGTTTCGGCATCTTAGGTCGCACGCTCAGAGAGTCGGTAAGAACGGTATCTCCGAAAGCTTTCGCAGCTCGCGCGAACGCCGTTGCAAGCGTCGATGTGAGCGGTGAATTGAAGGATTGCTCGGTGCCGCTGTTGTACCTGAGAGCCTCGAGCGACTTGGTGATTCGCCAGAGTTGCCTCAGGCACATCCAGTCCTTGCGACCGGATGTCGAAGTCGCCGTACTTCCGGGGCCCCATTTGGTCTTGCAGGTGTCTCCTCAAAAAGCAGTGGAGGCACTTTGGAAATTCCGTGATCGTGTAAAAAAAACAAAAACTCGGCTCGGAGAGAATTGATGCGATTCCCGATCATACATGGCATGATCAAACGACGGATCTTTGCTAATTTCCATTTGGATCCCGATACGATTCCGAGGATCTTGCCTGATCCTTTTCGGAATGTACCTATGATTCAACTGACCTGCCGTTCTGTTTTATGCATAGGAATTCTCACACAGGCCATTTCCGTGTCTGCCAATGACGCGCCGATCCTATGGGGGCGTCTGGTCGCTACTGGCACTGAAGACACTCGAACATTTCGATATGCCGAATGGACCCCATTTCTCCGAATCGGCGGATCGATTGGAAGTGATGGTGCGAATCGCCAGAACGATGTGGAATGAAGCTTGGCTTTATGAAACCGGCAATCTCGATGATGACGCAAAGGTGGAAGAGTTCTTGGCTACAACGCAGGCTGCAGCGGTATGGGAGCTCGTAAGGCATGAGCTTCCCGCTGACTTACCGCATCGACGTGGCAATCACAGTTATCACATTGTTGTCGTGGACCAGGACGGCAACGCTATTGCAGGCACCAACACCATCAATTCGCTTCCGTGGGGAGACGGCGTGTTCGTGGATGGCGTTCCGCTGACGAATACAATTTCACATGTTGGAGCCAAAACGCGACCTGGAGAGCGACTTCTCACTCCCATGTCTTCGCATTTGGTGTTTCGAGGTGGACGACTTAAGATCGTATCTGGGACGTTCAATTCGTCGCTGCTCGAGGGAGGTTTTCAGATCCTCGTCAATGCGATCGATTTCCAGCTTCCGGCAAAACAAGCTGCGACCCTTCCGCGGTTCGGCACTTTTTCTTTCGACGACGATAAGCCTGATTCCAGTTCGGGCAAAATGTGGCTCGATCCAAGAATTTCAAAAGAGTTTGTCGACAAGCTAGCCGAGCGGGGTCCGGAGTTTGAACAAGAGAGTGCGTTTGTCGATACCGGGAGTGGTGCGATCGCGATTCTTAGGGACGATGGTTTCGTGGAAGCAGCATTGATCCCTCTCGTGGGGCATGAGCAAGATGAGCCCGCATATGTCGATGGATTGCCTGACTGACGGGCATCGCGAATCATTCCAAGTGAAAACAGCCACTCTCGACAAAGGCAACGTTTTCATGGTTGACACTACCTGTGTTTTGTCTTTGGAGGCTCTATATTAGAATACGTCAGAAAGCGAAGTTAAGCGAAGGAGAGTTTTCGAACGCGATATGCAACAACACACTCCGGAACAACTCGAAGAACAGCACTGGTCTGCGATCGAATCGTTGCAGGACGTCGAGTCCGATCAAACGTGGGAGCATGTCTTTGCCCTGCGAAAAGCAGGCACGCGCACGGTTCTTGAGAAAGCGATCCGTTGGTGCCAAGACAACGACCCGTTTCGTCGATCGATCGGCGTTTCGGTTCTCGCCCAATTAGGGACGGATGGCAAAAGCTATCCGGAGGAAGCCTATGCCACGATTCGCTCGATGATCCCAACCGAACACGATCACGAAGTGATGACATCTCTGATCAGCGCCGTGAACTTTCGGGCACTGAAGGAAGGTGTCTCGTGGCTGATCGAATTGTCTCAGCATCCGTCGGAGGACATCCGGTGGCGCGTCGCTTGGGGGTTGCCCATGCCCGATTCCTGCGATCCCGAATTGGGACGACAGATTGTCGACACCCTGATGCGGCTGCTCGTCGATCCGGAACCTCAAGTCCGCGATTGGGCAACCTTTTCGCTGTCGATGACCGAAGAAGACTCACCGCAGTTACGCGAAGCCTTGCTGGAGCGCATGCAGGACACCGACTTCAACACGCGGAGCGAGGCGGCCGTCGGATTAGCAAAACGCAAGGAACCTCGTGGTATCAAGCCACTATTCGATTGCCTCAAGTCCGATCAGGTGGGCGAGCTTTATGTGGAAGCAGCCGAGATGTATGCCGAACCAAGACTCAAACCCGCGTTGGTCTCGCTTCGCAAATGGTGGGATGTCAATCCCGATCTTCTAGAACGTGCCATCGCCGCGTGCTCGTAGAGTATCAGGACGAACTAGGCAAAATCTCCAAAGCGACGCAACGCCATCCCTCGCTAACGCTTCGGGTTGAGATTGCTTCATTCCTCCCCTTCCTCCCATTTCTTCACCTTTCTCCCATTTTTCTGCATCCGATTTTGAATCCCTAACGAATTTGTTGAGTGTCGAGGCTACTTGATCACCCAGGATACTAGTACTGAACCTAGGTTCCGGTGAACAAAGAAAAAATCAGAGGAGAGAGAAGATGAAGTGGGGACTGTTGAGGGGTTTGGCGTTGGCGGCGATAGGATTTTTTCCTGTGATGAGTCAAGCCGACGATATTGTGGATACGGCTGTGAAGGCGGGACAATTCAATACTCTCGCTACCGCGCTGAAGGCAGCAAATCTGGTTGGGACCCTCAAAGGACCGGGGCCCTTTACAGTCTTCGCGCCCACGGATGAGGCGTTCGCCAAGCTTCCAGCAGAGACGGTCGCCGAGTTGCTCAAACCGGAGAACCGAAAACAGTTGACCGATATCCTGACCTACCACGTGGTATCTGGAAGAGTTCAAGCCAAGGATGTGATCAAGCTTCGTGGCGCGGTTGCAGTCAACGGACAACGTATCGACGTACAGTTTGGTGACGACGGTGTGAAGGTCGATGGAGCCAAGGTGCTGACGACCGATATCGTTTGCGACAATGGAGTCATCCACGTGATCGATTCGGTGATCCTTCCAAGTAGCAAGACGATTCCGGAAACAGCAAAGGCCGCTGGTTCCTTTGAGACATTACTCGCCGCAGCGAATGCTGCCGGATTAGCAGAAGTCCTGGGTAGCACGGGTCCATTCACGGTGTTCGCACCTACCGACGAAGCGTTCGGCAAACTACCTGCGGGGACCGTCGAAACGCTCTTGAAGCCTGAGAACAAAGCACAACTTGTGGACATCTTGAAGTACCACGTTGTCCCGGGCCGTGTTTACTCAGAGAAAGTACTCGACAGCAAAGCGATCAAGACTTTGCAGGGGGCATCGGCCGCCATTTCGCTTCGTGATGGCAGTCCGAGAATCCAGGATGCAAAGATTCTTAAGACCGACATCGATGCATCCAACGGCGTGATCCACGTAATCGATAGTGTGATCCTGCCTCCTCCAAGCGGCGCCGATGCCAAGCGAAAATTGGAAGAAGCCGTCGCCAGAGGAGCCCCTCTGTTCAACGCGGGGCATCACTCCGAGTGCGTTACGGTCTACCGGGCAGCGATGAATGATTTGATGTCCGAGTCGCTACCGAACTCGCTCAAGACTCATATGTCCACGGTCCTGCGAAACGCCGACCATACGCAATGCACCACTGAGAAGGCTTGGGTGCTGCGGCGCGGAATCGATCAGATGTACCAGCAATTGGCATCGCAGAAGTAAGCGATAATATGCGCTGAATACAAGACTGCCAGAACATTCTTCGGAGGGTTGTCACACATGTGGCAACCCTTTTTGTTGGTCATTTCGCGCCGCCCCACGCATGTAGGGAAGCATTCGAACATCGCTAAATCGTAATCCCGCCGCAATCGTTTCTCAGAAGAATGTCGGGCCCCTGCACATCTTCCGTTTGCTTCGTTCATCTTTCGCGTTGAGGTAGTCGATACATTCGGCATAGACGTTATCTTTTCCTCCGCATCATTGGAAATTGACTCCAACAGATCGACGTGGCGGGCATGAGCCTACGACTTACTAAATAATCCTTAGCAATCACCGCCTTTGCTTGCATTTCAACTCTCCACGGGCTTCACGCACAGGAAATCCGCCGATCGGTTGATGACGTTGTATACCCAGGTGAGTTGGGGGTGGCTTTCGAATCCGGTTGGAGCGATCCACAAACATTCCTGATCCATGCTACAGAGGAATCGGCTTCGAGTTCTTCCGACGATATCCTGGCTCGTTTGCAGGATTTGGAGGAGCGTGCGGTAGACTCCGAGTTGCAACTCAAGTCGCTGCAGGAGTCGGCAAAGAAAGCGGAGGCTGCGAAGAAGAAGTTCCCCACGGCGGTACTCAACGGTGCGTTCCAAGCTGATGCTGCGGTCTTCAATCAAGATGCGCAGAGCCACGAAGTCTACGGTCCCATTGAGGGTGGTGCTGATTTGCGGCGTGCGCGCCTCGGAGTGAGCGGTGCAGTATCGGATCGCATGAACTATTTCTTCCAGATGGACTTCGGATTCTTAGGCAGGCCAACCTTCACTGACGTGTGGGCCGAGTTCAAAGAAGTCGGAACGCTGGGTAACGTACGGGTGGGGCAATAGAAACAGCCGTTCTCGCTCGAAGTGGTTAGCAGTTACCGTTACACCACATTCTTGGAGCGGGCGAGCACGTTCCAGGCCTTTGCTCCATTCCGACATGTCGGTGTTGGTTTTCAAGATCATACCGAGGATCTTCAAGCAACGTGGGCTGTCTCCTACTTGCGTACGGGCCAAGACCAATTCGGTGGATCCTTGAGTACCGATCAAGGGAACGGGCTTGCAGGGCGACTGACCTATCTACCGTGGTACGGTAACGGCGGAGTCGACTATCTTCATTTGGGGCTTGGCTACTTTTTGGATGCTCCTCCGAATGGCTTGATGCGTGTGCGGAGCATTCCGGAGATTTTCGCTGGCGAGTTTACGGCAGACACGGAACCTCGCGGCACGAGTGGCATCGCGGTTCCAACGCGGCTAGATGGAACACCGATGTTTGTTGACACAGGTCTCATGACCGATGTCAGTTTGGCAAATACTTATGGGACCGAGGCAATGTGGGTACGCGGTCCGCTCTCATGGCAATCGGAAATGGTGTACGCGGCGGAGACATGGAGAACATCACTTACGGGCTCAATTGGTTTGTGAATCCGAACTGCCGCGTGATGTTCAATTATCTTCAGATTCAATCGAACGCACGGCGAACTCGCAACGGCGTGATTCAAGGAAGCGAATTGATCGGCTCGAATACAGATGCTTTTGGAATGCGTTGTCAACTCGATTTCTAGGGGGCGAAATACTTTCACTCAGGACCGATCACGGTACCCACCGGCAGGTTTTGATTTTGCGCGGGCATGATGATTTGGACGCTCAGGTCCGTGATCGCAGCTTGCACTTGCCCCCGTGTTTCGAAGTAAATCTCTAGACCGTCGGGATGCGTTGAAAAGCGAAACAGGCTGATGCGACGCCAACGGTTTTCGCTCGGGTCATATGCGGAGACCAGTTGCCCGAGCGCTTCTCCTCCGAAGTTATCGCAAACCAAAAGCCCCGATTGAGACTGATCGCGAATCGATTCGACTTGTACCAATCCTTCGATATGCACGAGCGATCCCATCGGCACCACGATCTTGGGACTCGTAACCCGCATCGACGCTCCGGCGTAACCCGAGGGAACAGGTTGCCCATTTCGGCTCGTGGCAGAGATCAACATCGTCGGTGCACCGGTAGGCCCGACCTCGCTGGTGATCGAGACGGTGCTTTCGATGGAATCCTCGAGGCGATGATTGCTTCGCCATCCCGATGCTTGCCAAGCGTCGAGCGTGCTGAATGGCACGCCATCAATCGTTACAGGCCCCCACACTCTTCCTTGGAGTGCTCGGTCGAGTTCCCAATGCAACGGCAAACTGAGCGGAGAAGCGATCAGAGTGCTACTGGAAACATTCAGGAATTGCGAGCGAGCTTCATCCCACGCGGTTCGAATAACGTTCTGAGCCTGCAACGTCGCTCGGTCGGCGGCTTGGCAAGCTCGAGGGAATTCCGATCGGACCAAAAAATTATTCGCCGCACGCGCATCCGCTTGAGCTTGTCGAATCCATTCCCATGACGAGTCATTTTCAGGAAGCTGCCGAGCTACTGCAGTCATTTGAGCTATCTGCAGTGTTTGCGTCGCGATGTCGATTCGATTCTCGGCGAGGTTCGCGGCTCGACGAGCGAGGGTATCTCGCAGATAGAATACTGGAGCGGTGTCCACCACCGAAACGATTTGCTCAACTAACCCCGGGCGGTCGATGGCAACCAAAACACCACCTGTCGTTGGCTGAGTCGGCAATCGTTCGAGTTGGGCGTGGGTAATCCTGTAAACCTCGCGAGGCTGACCGTTCACGGGAAGAGTGACGACTACTCGATCGGGCATGGGAGCAGGACTGCAAATCTGATCCCACGGGCCAGCGGCGACGATCAGGACCAATTGACTGTTGGGGGTTTCCAAGATCGATGCAGCATGATTCGGCGAATCGACGTGGATCGACCGCCACTTCGATTCACTGGCTTGGATCCAAGGAAGCAACAACTCAATTTCTTGGTTGAGTCCGGTAAAGGATGCTGCGCGCGCTGACGATGTATCATCCCCTGCATCGAGCGGTGTTGGGGAGCGAAAGATCCAGCCCCTCGCGCCGTGCATCATGCTCCGCATCAGTTGCAGTCGAGTTTGCAAACGATCATGATCGGGAAGCAACCACTGCTCATGTCCGAGGATTTGCGAAGCCATCTGTCGCTGCGCGATCCATTCGTTAGGCATTTGCGTCCATAAAGAGGTGATCGGCGTTTGCCGCCCGGCGATGGGTCGCAGATCCGATCTCAGGATTTGAGCCGCCTCCTGGGTGGATCGAACGGTTGTCGACAAAGGCATTGGGACAGAGATCCAATCACTCAGTCGGCTATAAGACCCGTAGAGTTCCCACGCTTCGCCAACCGTCGGCCGTGCGAGCGATGGAGGCAAGCGGGATAGACCAGCCACTCTTGCTCGCGCGGTTTCCGTTTGAGCTTGGTTAAGCGATAGTCCGACCAACCATGCGCTGACAGGACGATAACGATCTGCTTGTTGACCCGCTGGCGCTGAAAGAGGCGGAGGCATGATGACTCCCATCTCGGTTTCTGCGGCTTGATCGAGCACGAGTGAGTCTTGCGTCTGTTGTGTAATCACCGCATTGAACCCAAGAGACTGAAGGTACGCGACGCTTTCCCCTTGATGTTGAATCCAGCGAGGCACTTTTGTTTGCAGGACCCGCAATCTCTCGCTTGTCGGGATCACCTCGGCAATCGATTCCATCGATGTGCTTTCATCGACTACCATGCCTGGAGCAATCATGCCATCGACGACCAGATCGTCCACTTGGATCCGGCTGACTCCCGGGTATCCGTAGACGCTCAATATGACCGCGTCGATGTAGGGTTCTCGCAGATCGACATCTGGGCCGTCGCGTTGTCGAAGAAACCTCTGTCGCTCTTCGAGTTTGGGAACGACCTCGGAGATCGAAGAAGTCGACCATCGCCCCGCCCCCTCATGCGCGGTACCGAGAATCACCTCGGTCAGTGGTTCATGCGTAGCGGGGTGTCGTGCGTGGGGGAATACCACTCGAAAACCCATTCGGTAGCCACGTTCAGCACTCCGCAGCCGAATCGATCCGTTCAATTCCGGAATGATGCCGCAGGGATCGATCGGATAGGCGAGGTAAATAAAGGATCCATTTCCCGACTGAATCTCGAGCGACTCGATGCCTGGTTCGGTTCGAGCAGGTCTGGAAAGAACCGCACGGGCATCGTGTTTCCAAAGTTGGAATCTCGACCGCCCATCATCGAAGGACTCGATCAATTGGGCCTTGGAGGATTCGGCCGTCGTGAAGCAGGATAAAACGGCGATGACCAGAGCGGCAAGCGAACGAATTCCGAATAAAGAACGCTTGGGCTCGCGCGCAACCTCTTCCGCAACCGGTCCAAAGGGACTGGGCGTTGACTTTCTGCAACAAAACCCGAAAAGTAAGTGGAGAGCCCGCAACATCCTTCGCATCCGCGGGGAAATTTACGCAAACCCTGCTTGTATCAAGAGTTGCAACTCGGCTCCAGATCGATATCTGTTGACTTTCCGCAACAGTCTATGCGGCTTGGGAAAACTTTCGCAATCGCGGGATATTTTCTAAGTCCTTGACTGACAAGACTTTGCGGTGAATGTTTCGGCACGGGTCGAATCTTCGGCACCGGAACTGCAATTCTTGAATTTCAGTTTCGCCGCTGACACGAACCGCAGAACCCAGGCCTTCGACCCCTTAGGAGACATCATGAGCAATGCAGCCCATACCACCGAAAATGCGATCAATGATATTCCGGTCGAGTTGGTCGAGCTTCAAAAGGTGATCGAAGCACTGCCAACGGAACACAAGTTGGCGATCCAACCCGCCTTTCAGCGAGTTGTGGAGAGCACCAATCGTCGCCGAAAGATCCTCCAATTGGTCCAGGAATCGATCGGCCAACTTCGATTGGACATGAAGTATTTGGTCTTTGACTTGGAGGCTACCCGTCGCGAGCGAGACCGTTTCCAGGATCAACTTCGCGAACTCAACGGCGAAGAGGGAGACTTCAACGGCGATTCTTCCCCCGAATCGGAGTGATTACGAGCGAATCATCCCTCGATGATCGCGAGCCGTGAAATCGACTCTGCAATTTGCGATTCCAACGAGCTTTGCGTAGGATAGAGGTGGGAATCAGGGATGGATTCCAGCCTTACTGTCCTTGCCGCCACCGAAAGTATCCATGGAATTTACGCCTCGTACTCTAACGCAGCGATGCATCGATTTGGAGCTGGCAACGTCGCAGCAAATCGACCGACTGTGGGGGGAACTGCGCACGGAACAAGTGACCATGGAAGAGATCAAAACTCTTTTGCTTCGCAAAGGAATTTTGACCAATTTCCAACTCGACCGCATGTTGACGGGTGAGCGGCTTGGTTATTACTACGGACCGTATCGTGTTTTGTACATGATTGGAGCGGGAACGTTCGCTCGGGTCTTTCGCGCGGTTCATCGCGATACGGGCAAAGTCGTTGCCGTCAAAGTGTTGCGCCGCCGTCACCGAGACCAAGTCGCGCAGATCGAGCAATTCCTTCGCGAAGGGCGGATGGGACTCGAGTTGCGTCACCCCAACATCGTTACAATCTATGAAATCGTCAACGATCCACGAGCTCCGTATCTTGTGATGGAGTTTGTCGAAGGAGAGACTCTCCGCGAAATTCTCAAGATACGGGGCAAGTTCGAACCGTTGGATGCGTTGCGCGTGATTCAGGATATCTGCTCCGGACTCGACTTCGCCTTCCAACGCGGAATCACGCACCGCGACATGAAGCTATCCAACGTGTTGGTACACAGCAGCGGACGGTGCAAGTTGGTGGACTTCGGTTTGGCAGCTTTAGCCGATGTTTCTTCCCCTGAAGCGATTGCGGATTGCCCGAGCGCACGCGCTATCGACTACGCCGCGCTCGAACGAGGTACCTCGGTACGTAAAGGAGATGCGCGCAGCGACTTGTACTTTGTCGGTTGCATGTTCTACCACATCCTTACGAACAAGGCACCATTGGCTGAAACGCGTGACCGCTTGCACCGTTTGAACGTCAGCCGATTCCTGCAGATTGACCCTCTAGCAGACGTCTTACCCGGACTGCCCGACTTTGTGTATGCGATTTGCAACAAAGCCATGGAGTTCCAGCCCGACAAGCGATACCAAACTCCGGGTCAGATGCTTTCGGATATCGAAGCGGCTATTCACCGACTACAAAACCCCGAAGCGCCAGCCAGTTCCTCGGGGCAATCGCAGGATGCAGAAGTCATCGATCCGGAACAACTCAAGGAGGGTGAGGGCAAGACGGTGATGATCATTGAAAGCAAGGCTGAACTCCAGGACTTGCTCCGAGAAAAATTAAAAAAGCGAGGTTATCGCGTGCTCGTGTTCAGCAATCCCGAGCGCGGCCTAGCTCGTTTCTCGATGGGTGCCGCAAATGCGATCGATTGTGTGGTACTCTGCGCCGTGGATTTGGGGAATGAAGCCCTCGATGCATTTAATTCTATGGGAGAGCAAGAACAGACCAAGGATGTTCCTGTTATCATGTTGGTGGATCCGCGACAGCAACATGTGATCCGAGGGGCAAAAACCTCTGACCATCATGTCTTGTTGTCAATGCCCCTGAAGGTTCGAGAACTCAGACAGATGTTGGCTCGACTAACGCATCGACCGGTTGACCCGGTTACTTCCTAATACAACTCCATAATCTCGCGAAGGAGTGCCATGACAGAAAAAGACTGCCCACCGGCCGCAATTAGGAAACAGAGTCATCTGTTCTTTTATCTGTTTTTCGTTCTGACGTCATGCCTTTCGGCAATCGCACAAGATGCAACCGATGCGGAATCCACTTCTAGCAAGGATGTAAAGGTCGATGTCGCGCAGGCCAAGTCGGATGCGGAGCGATTGCTACCCAGCACCGCTATGATGTTCATGCAAATTGCACCTGTCGATCTTTGGGTAAACCACCCATTGAGAGATCGCATATTCGAGAGCGAACCATTTCAGGAGTTATGGGACTCGCCCCAAGTCCTCAACGCTCGCACCGCGCTGGTGGCGGGCGAATGGGCGATGGGGATGAAGCTCGAGACGTTGGCTAAGCGATTGACGGCAGGGGGCGTCTATGTCGCCATCGACCCAGACACCCAGGGTATCGCTATGTTGATGCGAACCCGAGACGAGAAATGGTTGCAACGCACCATCACCAAGCTTCTGGAGTTCGCCCGCAACAATCAGGGGAACGAGACCGGCCAGCGCGAGATCCCGTCGGCCGTGTATAAGGGGATCCGTGGCTACAAATTCCAGGATACGGGATTCGCGCAACTGGGACCTTGGTTGCTGGTTACCAATAAGAATGAGTTGGCCAAATCGATCGTGGACCACTATGTGGATGGCAGTAGCGGTTCGTTGGCTGATGCGACTTGGCGTGTATCCTCGACCCACGGCCCGGATCTGCCGCGAGAGGGTCAGGACAAGTTCTCGATCATGTCGATCGCAACCGCAGAAGTGGATTTAGCGACCGCCCGCAGACTCTTTGCTTCGAACGATCTGTTTCGGGAGCAAGCCAAGGATTTCGGCGCTGAGTTATTGCTCGGAGGCATCCTGGAATTGCTGCAGAATGCTCCGAGCGTTGCTGTCGATCTGCGATTGGAACCGGATGCCGTATCGACCGATATCTCGTTTCCGACGGAAATGAAATGGTTTGAGGACTCGCGAGAGCATTACGTCGGACCGCGCGGCGAGGGAAAGTCGCTTCCTCTTCTTGCCGTCGAGGACTCGATCGCATCGCTCAGCACCTACCGCAATCTATCGGAAATGTGGCTCAGGGCCGGTGATCTGTTCGATCAGCAGGTCAACGACCAACTCGCACAAGCCGACAACACCCTGACCACTCTTTTCTCAGGCAGAGATTTCGGGACCGATATTTTGGGTGCGATCGAACCTGAGATTCGGATGGTGGCCACGCCGCAAACATGGGAATCGGATCAGGCTGAACCATCGGTGAAACTGCCAGCGTTTGCAATGGTGGGCAAATTGAAAAACCCTCGCGCGATGCAAAAAGAGATGAAACGGATCTTTCAAAGTTTCATCGGGTTCTTGAATGTCGTCGGGGCGATGGAAGGGCAACCACAGTTGGATCTGATGTCCGAGACATCGGAAAACTCCTCCCTGTACTGGGGTGAGTATGTCGTCGACGCCGATCGAAAGTATGAAAACGGTCTGCCGATTCAATTCAATTTTTCACCGGCTCTCGCGTTTGTCGGCGATCACATGATTCTGTCGAGCACAACGAAACTGGCGAAGCAGTTGATTCTTCACCCGGATCGAATTGTCAGCGACCAAACTTCGAGCAACTCATCGCTTCATACGGAATTCGTGATCAGCGCGGAATCAGTACAGCAAGCGCTCGTAGCCAATCGCGATTCTCTGATTGCGCAGAACATGCTGGAGAAAGGGCATTCGCGAGTCGAAGCGGTCAAGGAAATCGATACACTGATGGGGATCCTTGAACTGCTCGACGAATTCAAGTTGGAAATGGCGTTTGCCGAACGCTCCATGATGAAGCTTCGAGTCAACTATCGGTAGTAGCGACTGCGAATCGGAGGGCTTGTGTCATACGAAATCGATCCTGCAACACCGATCGATCAGATCGATCCGACTTGGGCGTGGGAACCATGGCAAGCAAATGCCAAAGAACCCTGGGATGAAGCGCGGGTTCATCTTTTGTTCCGCCGCGGAGGTTTCGGATGCGGCATCCAGGAACGTGATGAAGCGTTAAAACGGGGTCCACAGCATTCGCTACGGATGCTTTATGGCGATGGCAGTCCACAGTTGCGATCTCGTGTCGAAAGCTTTGAGGAGGAGTCCGAATCTCTCGCTTCAGCCGTTCGAGCCGGAGGTAACCTCGAAGCCTTAGCGGCTTGGTGGATGCATCGCATCGTAAAGTCCCCCAGTCCGATCGTCGAAAAGATGACTCTGTTTTGGCATGGGCACTTTGCAACAGGTGCTGAGAAAGTGATCGATGCTGAACTGATGTATATTCAAAATCGGTCGCTTCGCGCCCGAGCGGTCGGCGATTTCCGAGCGATGGTGCACGAGATATCGAAAGACCCAGCAATGCTGATCTATCTGGACAGTATCTCCAATCGCAAAGCGCATCCCAACGAGAATTATGCCCGCGAATTGATGGAACTGTTTTGCTTGGGCGAGGGCAACTACACGGAACGGGATGTCCAAGAGCTAGCCCGCTGCTTCACCGGCTGGGAAATACGACGCAAAATGTTCCGTTTCAATCCCTATCAGCACGACTCGGGAATGAAACAGATCCTGGGACGCTCCGATATCGAGTCGGGTGAACAAGCTGTCGATGTGGTTCTCGATCAACCCACCATGCCTCGCTTTATCGCCACGAAAATCTTTCGATACTTGGTGTGCGACGAACCGCAAGCCCCTGCCCCCTTGATTGAACCGCTTGCACAGCACTTTGTCGAATCGGGATACTCGATCGGCTCGCTCGTCGATCGAATATTGTCCAGTCGCTTGATGCTGTCCTCCTGGTGTGCAGGACGAAAGGTTCGATCTCCGGTAGAGTTCGCGGCCGAGTTGATGCGAGGTTTGTCCGCGACCTCGAATTTGGAGCGTGTTTCCAAATTGCTCAAGCAACTTGGGCAGGGGCTGTTTTTTCCACCCAATGTCAAAGGTTGGGAAGGAGGCCGCTCATGGATCAATTCCTCTACACTGATCGGACGGGCGAATTTCGTCGTTGATTTGCTCGCCGACGGAAACACGAGGTTCGATGGCAAGCCGCTTGATGCCTGGTGCACCGCACACTCAATAAGCAACAACGAGTGGCTCGAGTGGCTCGAACGTTCGTTGTTGGTATTGCCATTGACCGACGAGGAAAAAAATCGCTGCCGCAGCGGATCCCCGGCCACCATGCTTGGCCTTCTGGCTCGCAACCCAAAAATACATCTTTCGTAGGTAATCATGAAACGCAGAGAGTTTGGCATTGAAACAATGGCCGCCGCGACCGGCTTAGCAATCGGTGCTGCAACCCCTGGTCGCTGGATGCAAACGCTGGCGAACGAACTAAGCCTCACTGATGCACCCGGCAGCAACGAGCGGATTCTTGTCGTGGTCCAGTGGTCGGGCGGGAATGACGGGCTTAACACCGTTGTCCCGTATCGCAACGAGGATTATGCCAAGGCACGTCCCAAATTGAAGATCGAATCGTCGAGCGTGATCAAGTTGGACGACGATCTTGGGCTTCACCCATCCCTCAAGTCGCTCGACACGATACTCGAGTCGGGACGAATGTCGATCATTCAAGGAGTCGGGTACCCATCCCCCAATCGTTCCCACTTTGAATCCATGGATATCTGGCACTCCTGTACGTACAAGCATGATCGGGCCGGTTCGGGATGGTTGGGGCGGTACTTGTCAGAGACCAATACGACTGCAGCTAAACAAGCCTCCGACGCGTTGGGGTTGCATATCGGGAGTGAACCGTTGCCACTCGCACTCAATGAACGAAGTGTGCAGATCCCATCAATTGCTTCGATCGAACAGATGCGGCTCAAGGGAGCCAAGTGGCAGCGAGAAAGCGCATCTACCGCCACCTCCGATGACTCGGGACTGTTGGGCTTTGTATCCACCAGTGCACAGGCTGCCCTAGCAGCCAGCGAGAGACTCGAATCCGCCTTATCGGCCCCGGACGCTTCGGGCGATTTTCCGGAGACCCCCTTGGGAGAAAAACTGCGCATCATCTCGCGGTTGATCCATGCTGGCCTGGGAACACGCATCTACTATGTCACGCTCGATGGGTTTGACACTCATGCGAATCAATTGGATGTGCATGCGTCATTGCTAAGACAATGGTCGGATGCCGTTGCGGCGTTTAGCCGATCGCTTGAACGAGGTGGACAGCGCGATCGAGTGCTGGTCATGACTTTCAGCGAGTTTGGCCGTCGAGTAGCAGAGAATGCCAGCCTCGGGACCGATCACGGGGCCGCGGCTCCCATGTTCTTCACGGGGCCTGTTTTCGCTTCGCAACGGATCGGCGAACTGCCCAGTTTGACCGACCTCGACGATGGAGAC
>JBILVV010000425.1:0-4326 GCA_044370255.1 Pirellula sp. | reverse complement strand
CGGCAATAACACGATCGATGCGAGTGCATGGACGGGTGCTGGGATCACGGTTTATGGCGGCGCAGGCAACGACACGATCAAGGGGGGGGCTGGTAACGATACTCTACACGGAGGGGATGGCGAGGATATTGTCGAAGGGAATGGTGGACATGATCTTCTGTTTGGTAACATTGGCGATGACACGCTCCGCGGTGGCGATGGGAACGACACGCTTATTGGAGATAGCCAAGCGACGGATTGGCCTTACCATTATTACGGCAGCGGCAATGACATCCTGGATGGAGGAGATGGAGACGACTCTCTCGTTGGATGGGATGGCTTAAACCAGTTTTTCGGTGGAGATGGTTTTGATACCGTACAGGACGCTGCTAAGAACACGACCTTACTCACCAACTCTACCTACATCGCCAATGGTGTGGCGTCGCTTAATCATGGTCTCGAAGCATTCACTATCTGGGGAACGTCGGGTAACGACATCATCGACGCGAGTGCATGGACGGGTGCTGGGATCACGGTTTATGGCGGCGCAGGCAACGACACGATCAAGGGGGGGGCTGGTAGCGATACTCTACACGGAGGGGATGGCGAGGATATTGTCGAGGGGAATGGCGGAAACGATCTTCTGTTTGGCAACAGTGGCGATGACACGCTCCGCGGTGGCGATGGGAACGACACGCTTATTGGAGATAGCCAAGCGACGGATTGGCCCTACCATTATTACGGCAGTGGCAATGACCTGATCAATGCGGGGGCCGGCGTCGACTCAATGTTTGCGAGCGAGGGAGATCTGCTGATTGCCAACTCGCAAACGAGCTTCAACAGTACCCCGAATCTATGGATCTATCTCAAGGCAACGTCTGGCCTAGACGAAATCGCAATCACTCCCACCGGTGTTGTCGTCAATGGGCGATTGTTTTCGGTTCATGCAACCTCACACATCACGATCGATCAGTACGGAGGTGATGACGCGATTCGGATCGAGGAAGGTGTTGCCTTTTCGTACGACATTATCAATACCATAGGCCGATTCGGGCCGCTCGTCTCCAATGCATCGCTCACTTCTGGCGCGACGGAGACTATCCTCATCCTCGAATTCAACAAGCCGATCGATCGGCCAACACTGACCGCTGAAGACTTCGACGTGCGGCGCGTAGGAGGAGAGCGGGAATCGGTAAAATCGGTCACGATGGTGGACGCTACCCGAAGACGATTTCACGTGCGATTCGAGAAACCTCTGTTGACTCCAGCACAGTACATGGTCCGAATAGGTCCTGCGGTGTCGGATATCGAAGGTTTGCTTATGAACGAAGACCGCGATAGCACCAACGGAGAAAACGACGATGTTTACGCGGCAACCCTTTGGCTTACCCAACCGGATCTGGAAGCCAGCTACCTTGCGGCGGCCAGTTCGCGACTGATCGCCGGTTCGTCCACGACGGTCACGTGGCAGGTCACTAGCCGAGGAGACTTGCCCTTGATCATCCAGTGGAACGATAGCCTCTTCCTCTCCAAGGATTCGATCGTATCGAGCGACGATTACATCCTGGGGCAGGTGCAAGCGAAAGGATCCGCTCCCTTCCAACCAGAGGCTTTTTACACGAGCTCACTCCCTGTACAGATCCCGTTGCTCAATGACCTCGAGGGTGGTGATTATTTCCTCATCGTTGCGACCGATGCTCGAGGCTTGGTGCCGGAGACAAACGAAGTCAATAATTTCCGATCGATTCCTGTCACGTTTGAACAACCCCCCGCTGCAGATCTTACAGTCCAATCGGTGCTCGTCCCGAACAGCGGTATTGCAGGAAGCTCCATCGATGTCACCTACGAGATTCGAAATGTTGGCGATGGCGCTGGCAATGCTCCTTACCTAGATTCTATCTACCTTTCTGTCGATGGCTCAACGACGGCTACCATCCTCTTGGCAAGCGTGTCACGAACGGTTGCCGCGGGGGCTGGCAGTACCTATGCCGTCACACAACGAGTGCTCCTGCCAGCCTTGCCCGATGGTGACTACCGCCTATTCGTCTATACCGATAGCACAGAGCGAGTGTTTGAACGGAAACGCGATACGAACAATATCACCTTCTCCGCACCGATCGCCTTTCAGAGTGCTGATTTGGTTCCTTGGGCACTCGCAACGACAGGTAGTCGATTGTCAGGGGAAAATGCCAGTGTCACTTGGAATACGCTCAACCGAGGGATTGCCAGCACGACCGGTGGCTGGACCGATTCCATCTATCTATCTCGTGATGCCAATCTTTCCTCCGACGACCTTCTCCTCAAGTCGTCATCAACCATTTCACCATTGACCGCAGGTGAATCAACCACCTCCAACGTTGCTATCCGATGGCCAGACGGCATTTCCGGGGATTTCTATGTGATCGTCGTCTCGGATGCGCTGGATCAAATCGCAGAACCGGGTAATGAATCCAACAACACCATCAGTGCGGCTCTGAATATCACTCTAGCCCCCTATCCGGATCTGGTGGTCACTCAGGTCGATGCGCCGACGCAGGTCATCGGCGATCCGGCCAAGGCACGCGTCTTCTGGACCGTCGAAAATCGAGGTAACGGCCCAGGAAAATCAACGCGATGGGTCGATCGCATCATCGCAACGTCCGGGTCCTCGGAACTGGTCCTCGGGGAATTCACGCGAACAGGTGCTCTTCAGCCCGGCCAATCCTATGCGCGCACCGAAACACTGACCCTACCACCGGGCATGTCAGGCAGATTTCAATTGCGTGTACGGACCGACGCGCTCAACGAAGTCTATGAGCACGAACGGGAAAACAACAACGACAATGTCTTGCTGACTCCCTTCGATGTCATGGCGATCCCGTACGCCGATATCGTCCCAACCAGCTTCGTTGCCCTCAACGCCGCCGCCACCGGCAAAACCTTGCGGCTGAGATGGACGGCGGAGAATGCCGGGATCGGGCCAACCAATATCGGTGCGTGGCTAGACCAAGTCCGGTTAAGTGAGGACGCCGCAGGGAATAAGCTCTTGCCAAATGGGATCATCGATGTCGATCGTTTCGGCGATTTGGCTGTTGGTGCGACCTACGAACGAACCTTGGATATCCGTCTGCCTGACGTGCTCCCAACGGTGATCTATGCGCATCTGTTTCTGGCATCGCCAGGCAATGGCATCTTACCGGCACCCGTTCCATTCGAGTTCATCTACGATACCAACAACAGCTTGCCCCCATTAGCTATCCCTGTCACAGACAGCATCACTCCGGATCTCGAGGTGCCCCTGGTGATCGGGGCACCCACCGCCGTTGAAGGAAATTTCATCGATGTCACTTGGAAGGTCCGCAACCAAGGAACGGTTACTACCGAAGGCCCCTGGACCGATCGCGTACTGCTGCGAGCCGTCGGCGTCGAGAATCCCGAAGACATCCTGCTCGGGAACTTTGTCAATTTCACCACACTCGCTCCTGGATTCGACTACGAACGAACGGAACAAGTTCGCATTCCGATACAAACGCGAGGGCTTTATGAGGTGATCGTCATGGCCGATGCCGATGACGAAATCTTCGAACGATCCCCTGCCGACAAAAACAATCGCGGAAAAGCCGCAGACTTCATCAACATCGGCGTCCAACCGCGTGTCGATCTGCAGATCGATCCGGAACTGGTCGAAGCACCATCGCGGGTCGACGGTGGCGGCATCATCACGGTCCAATTCGGTGTCATCAATCAAGGGATCATACCTACCTACAGCGCGGAGTGGACCGATCGCGTTTATCTATCGCTCGACAACCGCGTTTCGCGAGATGATTTGATCCTGATGGAGGCCAAGAATGTCACATCGCTGGCTCCCGGCGAACGCTATACGCAGAGTTCGAAGGCATTCGAGATTCCACTCCGCTATCGCAATGCCATGTTCCTGATCTTCGAAACCGATTCGAAAGAGCAAATAGATGAATGGCCCAACGACGTGGAAAACAACATCTTCGTCAAACCGATCTTCATCGTTCCACAACCCCTCGCGGATTTGATGGTGACACGAGTCATCATTCCTCCGCAGATTGCCAGCGATGTGGAGATGCCGATTCGATTTACCATCGAAAATCGAGGAAGTGGTCCGACGGACAAAGCGGAATGGGTCGATACGGTTTGGCTGACTCGCGACCGCAATCGACCTCACCCCGGACAAGGGGACATATTGCTCAAGACCCTACCGCACCAAGGTGGCCTGGTCCGCTTCCAAAGCTACGATGTCGAAACGACGGTCAAGCTGCCAACCGGTTTGGAGCCTGGCGTTTGGTATATCACGCCGTGGACGGACCCCTACGATGTGGTCACCGAAGACACCCTAGT
>JBILVV010000071.1:0-15009 GCA_044370255.1 Pirellula sp. | reverse complement strand
ATAGACCCGTTCGCCGTCTGTCACCGCCGTTTCCGATGCGTAGCTGCTCTTGATGTGGATCGGCGTTTCGGGAACTCCTTCGTGGACCTGACGGTCCCAAAGAACTGTTCCCGTATTGAGATCGAGGCATAACGTGTGCCATTGATGGACCGACTCTGCCGGTTTAGGTCGCTCGCCACCAAAGTACAACCCCTTCTTCGCCTCTTCTTGTTCGCCAGTATTGATTACCGTTGTCAGGAAGATCCGATTGCTCCAAACGACTGGCGAAGACCATCCGCGCCCCGGAATATCGGTTTTCCATGCAACGTTTTCTGTAGCGGTCCATCGATCGGGGATTTGCGCGTCTGTCCCTACGCCTAACGAACCGACCCCTCGAAACTGGGGCCATGACTCCTGTCCATTCGCGATTCGACCATGGAATACACAATGGATCGCAATGGATCCCATGATCAAAAGGGCAACACCTGCTTTGCGATAATGCACCAACATTTCAGATCCTTTCGTTTCGATTTTTCTAAGACGCAGATTTCCCAGGCTCGTCTGTCGCATCACGTGCCCCGATTAGGCCGTCCTCGCAGGGGCTTGACTTGAATCTTGGCGCACCGTCGAATTCATAGCCACTAGCAAGGTGGCTGCAGCCGCTATCAACAGCGCTACGCCGCCAAAAACCACTACCTGCAACCGAGTGATCGAGGGAGCCGACTTCATCAGCTGGCTTACACCGATCGCAAACAAGATCTCGGGAATCACAATGAACAAGTTAAATATTCCCATGTAAATGCCCGTGCGATGAGACGGAATCACGGCAGATAACATCGCGTAGGGCATCGATAGGATAGAGGCCCAAGCGATCCCAACGCCAACGAAGCTAATCGAAGTCAGCACCCATGACGTATCAGCGGTCACCCAACCCACCGAAATCAATCCAAGGCCTCCCAACAGCAACGATACGAAATGGATCCATTTCGCGGACACCTTGCTGGATAGGAACAGAAGGCACAACGATGCAACGAAAGCGGCTAAGCTATAAACCGCGTTGCAGTTATTCGCTAGATCGACTCCCTTTTTGTAGAGCGGGTCATCGGTGCTGGCGGCTCCCATCAAATCCCGGCCTAACGCCGGACCAAGATAGATGAACATGCAAAACAATCCCATCCAGGTAAAGAACTGCACCACCGCCAACTGCTTCATTCGTGGTGGCATTTCAGCAAACGCATTGAGAAAGTCTTTTATCCCCCCGGACTCTTTGGGATGGTTCGTTTCGTCCGGTGGATATTCGCGTGTCGTCAGGACCGTCCACAACACCGCCAGGAAAAACACGACTGCGCCGATCGCAAATGCATAATGGATGGTTAATGGAACCTGTTGTTCGGCCGATGTTGCATTGCTGACACCGAGATTCTTATTCAAGTACTCGGGCAGCTTTGATGCGATAACTGATCCGGCACAGATGAATGCGGACTGCATCGCAAAGCCCAGGGTACGTTGTCGCTCTGGGAGCATGTCTGCCACAAAAGCACGGAAGGGCTCCATGCTGATGTTGATCGACGCATCGAGAATCCACAGCAAGCCCGCCGCCATCCACAATGCGCCCGAGCGTGGCATGAAGAATAAGCAGATGCTCGACAAGATTGCGCCCACCAAGAAATAAGGTCGCCGACGACCGAGAGGTGTCCAGGTCCGATCGCTCATGTAGCCGATGATTGGCTGGACAATCAAACCGGTCAGCGGTGCAGCCAGCCACAAAATCGGAAGCTCGTCTGGCTTTGCTCCTAAATACTCATAGATCGGGGACATGTTCCCCATTTGAAGTCCCCAACCGAACTGAATCCCGAAGAACCCCACCGACATGTTGATGATCTGCAACAAGGAAAGGGGTGTTTTTTGCGTATTGACCATGACCGAAACGGAAAGGAAGAGGGAGAAGATTAGCGAAAAAACCCGAAGAGGGCATCGAGTATAACCGATTCACCCCGCCGGGAGTTCGCGTGTATGACAGAACTTGACCGAGACAGCGAGCGATTGGCGGGTTAGAATAGATAACTCTTCGCGGTTCTTGGAATTGTTACCCACCATCCCACCTATGCCATCTGTGATGAACGCAAGCAGAGTCACGCTGAATCTGCCGAATGGGCTTTGCTGTTGGGGATTTGCATGCCGCCTGGCAGTGATTGCTCTTTTCATGGGGCATCCTGCCGATGTCTTGGGCCAAGAGAGCACCATCCAGTTCTCGACTGATATTCAGCCAATTCTGGCGCGTCGGTGCTTCGCTTGTCATGGTCCCGACAAAGCGGAGGGAGGCCTTCGATTGAATTCGCCAGAAACCATTTCGGTGGTTCTAGAATCCGGAAATCGAGCTATCGTTCCCAAAGACTTGGAAGCTAGTGCCATCCTGGAACGCATTCGTTCCACGGACGAAGATACTCGCATGCCTCCCGAGGGTAAGCCTCTCACGGAGATCGAACAACAACGAATCGCCCGATGGATCGAACAGGGAGCAAACTGGAAACAACACTGGGCGTTCGAGCCACTCAGCAATCCGCAAGTTCCGATTCGTCCGGACGGAACAACCGCAAACAATCCGATCGATGCTTTCGTGGAGGCAAGACTTTCCTCGAAGAATCTAGCTATGTCCCCACGGGCTGAACCGCGAGTTTTGCTGCGCCGGCTAAGCTACGACCTGACGGGGTTGCCGCCGACTCCGGAACAAGTCGCTGACTTCGAGCAGCGGGCCGCAATCGATTTCCAGGCAGCATGGGAAACCGAAGTGGATCGGCTCTTGGCCTCCGAACATTATGGCGAACGATGGGCTCGACACTGGCTCGACGTGGTTCGTTATGCAGAAACCAACAGTTTTGAGCGAGACGGTCCCAAGCCCTATGCATGGCGTTATCGCGATTATGTGATTCGCGCATTCAATGAGGATAAACCTTACGATCAATTTCTGATGGAACAACTCGCAGGAGACGAACTCCCCGAAGTCACCAAAGATTCACTGATCGCCACGGGTTTCTATAGGCTGGGAATTTGGGATGACGAACCCGCGGATCGAGAACTCGCCATGTACGATGGGTTCGATGATATCCTCACCACAGTCGGACAGGGACTGCTTGGTCTGACTCTCAACTGCAGTCGCTGTCACGATCATAAGATCGATCCGATCCCGACGAAGGACTACTATTCGACGGTAGCTTTTTTCCGCAATCTCACCCCGAATGGTTACGGCCCGCATGTGGAACGGCCGCTCATCGGCAGTCCCGAAGATCGCGCTGCGTATGCCGCCAAGGAAGCAGACATTCGGGACAACGGAAACCGTCTACAGATGCAGATCAATGAAATCGAAGCAATGCTTCGACAGGAATTGGAATCCATCAACACCACCACCGATCAATTTGATTTGGATGACATGGAGTATCGGTTTTTTCGAGACTCGTTCCAGAAGCTTCCCGATTTCGACTCTCTAAAACCTGAAACGGTGGGCAAACTGGAACCACCACTCCTCGATATCTCCCTGGCGACGCGACCGGATGACTTTGGATTCGTCTTCGTGGGCAAGTTGATTGTTCCTAAGGATGGCGAGTATACGTTTCGCCTCGATTCCGATGACGGTTCGCGACTGACCCTCGATGGTAAAGTGATTATCGAGTACGACGGCATTCACGGAACCGGGCGGCCGCAACGTTCCGGTGTGAGACTGACTGCGGGTCGCCACGATTTCCGCGTCGATTACTTCCAAGGCAGCTTCGGCAAAGGACTGCAACTGGATTGGAGTGGACCCGGTTTCAAGCGGAGATCGTTAACCCGGCAAGATCGCAAGTCGGTGGACTTGAACCAAGTTCTTCAATCCGCTGCCGCCGAAATTCTCAATGCGGACCATGTTGCCCAATTCAAGAAACTGCGACGGGAACTCGAGGAAAACTCAAAACGCAAACCATGGGATGAATACGGAATGTGCGTTAGCGAGTCCGGGACATCGGCACCTCAAACGCAAATCCTGATGCGTGGAAGTCCGCAGGGCAAAGGGGATGAAGTTCAACCGGCCTTCCCATCGATCCTCGGTGGCGGTGCCCCCAGCATCGCACCGAATGAAGCAGCGAAGACAACCGGACGCCGGCTCGCATTCGCGAAATGGATCACCTCCCCCGACAATCGCCTTACCAGTCGTGTTGTCGTCAATCGAGTTTGGCAACATCACTTTGGACGCGGGATCGTCCGGTCCTCGAATAACTTTGGACAACTCGGCGATCCTCCTACCCATCCCGAATTGCTCGATTATCTTGCAACCCGATTTGTCCAAAATGGATGGCGGCCCAAATCGCTGCACAAACTCATCCTGACGTCACGGGCTTACCAGCAATCCTCGCTGGCATCGTCAGATGTGATCGAAAAGGATCCGAACAACGATGGGTTCAACCGCTTTGATCTCCGACGACTGAGCGCTGAAGAAATTCGAGATTCGATCTTGGTGGCCAACGGACGACTCAATCGAACGATGTATGGCCCGAGCATTTACCCCGAGTTGTCGCGCGAGGTTCTCGCCAGCCAGTCCGTTCCCGGCAAAGGATGGGAGAAATCCTCCTATCAAGATCAAGCTCGCCGCAGTGTCTACATCCATATCAAGAGGTCGCTGCTGGTGCCGATGATGTCGAACTTCGATTTCCCTGAACCCGACACCAGTTGCGAAGCTCGCTTCATCACCACCCAGCCCGGTCAGGCCCTCGGCATGATGAACGGCGACTTCTTGAACCAGCAATCAATGGAATTTGCCCAGAGACTCGCTACCGAAGCAGGCTCGGAACTGCGAAGCCAAGTTGCAAGAGGCTATCTGCTAGCCCTATCTCGAAATGCAACCAACACGGAAATCGATCGAGGTGTACGGCTGATAGAAACCCTTATAGGAAAACATGGTTTGAGCCCAGATGTAGCCTTTGCTAACTTTGCCTTGTTCTTGTTCAACACCAACGAATTCGTTTACATAGACTAAGCAGCGGAGACAGATCAATGCGACGAAATTTTTGTGGGCGCACTCGCCGCGAATTCCTCTGGCAAACGGGAGCGGGTTTCGGATCCGCAGCCCTTGCTGGTCTACTGTCCCAAGATGGTTTCTTCGCTCGCGCAGGAGCCTCCGATTCTGCGAAGCTTCCTCAACCGCACTTCACCCCCAAAGCCAAAAACGTCATCTTCCTGTTCATGTACGGTGGCCCCAGCCACATCGACACATTCGATTACAAGCCCACCATGAAAGGGCGAGATAATCAAACGGTCGAAGTCAAAACATTTGGTCGCGGCGGCCACAAGAACTCTGGACGGATCGTAGAACCCCGATGGGATTTCAAGCAGTATGGCAAATGCGGGAAATGGGTCAGCGATCTCTTCCCGAACCTCGCTCAGCATGTCGATGACATCGCATTCATCCATTCGATGACAGCCGATTCACCGATTCACGGCTCGGCAATGCTCATGATGAATTCGGGACGCGTCCAGAGCGGGCACCCATGCCTGGGCTCATGGGTCAATTATGGCTTGGGGACCATCAACGAGAACCTTCCTGGGTTTGTCGTGATGCTCGATCCCAAAGGAGGCCCCATCTCGGGTGCAAAGAATTGGTCGAGCGGCTATATGCCCGCGAGTTATCAAGGCACGATCTTTCGAACTCAAGGGACGCCGATCCTCGACCTAAAGGCACGCGAGGGGGTGACTCGCTCGCAACAGCGCACGATCCTTGACGCGCTCCACGAACAGAACAGCGAGCATGCAGCACTGCGAGGCAATCGTTCGGAACTCCTGTCCCGCATTTCCAGCTATGAGCTGGCGTTCAAGATGCAGGAGCACGCTCCCGAAGCAGTCGATATCGCATCCGAATCCGCCGATACTCACAAGATCTACGGGATCGATCAAGACCGCACACGCGACTTTGGAACCAAGTGCCTACTCGCGCGAAGATTGGTCGAGCGGGGAGTGCGGTTCATTCAGATCTACTCCGGCGGCGCCCATAACGACGACAATTGGGACGCGCATGCCGACCTAAAACAGAACCACGATTTCCATGCGGGGAACACCGACAAGCCAATCGCTGGCCTGCTCGAAGATCTCAAGCGTCGCGGATTGCTCGAAGACACCCTCGTCATCTGGGGTGGCGAATTCGGCCGCCAACCCACCGCCGAATACGCCCAAGGAACCGGCCGCGACCACAACTCTTACGGCTTCACCATGTGGATGGCTGGTGGCGGGATCCGTGGCGGCACAAGCGTCGGGGCAACCGATGAACTGGGAGCAGCTGCTGTGGAGAAACCCTTTCATGTAAAGAACCTGCATGCAACCGTCCTGCATCAACTAGGGATCGATCCCAATCGCCTCTCCTATTTCCATTCCGGCCTCGACCAAAAACTGGTAGGAGTCGAACCCATCGCTCCGATTCACGAAATCATCTCATAACCTTCGATCGAAAGATGTCAGGTAAGACACCCTAACGCCGTTTTTACTCGACGCGATCGATGCCGGGCTCAAAGCTCAGGAGCGTCTTCACGAGGTCGAGCGACTCGGACGGTATCGATGAGGTATCGATGATCGCCGTTCTACCTCGGATCTGGATTTTTGTTTCGATACCGGCAACCTTGGAAACACGCTGGGACAATTCCAGACTCGCAGGAGTTGCCGGAATCAGTTCGGGAGTATCCCCCGAGGAAAGATCCAATTCTAATCGCGGGTAGTACATCCCTTTTTTGGGCTGAGACGGCATCGGTCGATTGATGCGTGCTGCCCGACTTTCCACCTTGATGTTCTCGACTGCGCTGGTGACTCGCCCTACGCCAAGGGCTTGACCGGAACCAACAAATCCTTTGAGCTCCGTTCGGTTGGAACCGACGAAGTCGCCTCGTGCGCGATTGCCTCTCACGAATCGGCCGTTTGTTTGGATCCCGCCCTGGGTCGTTCCCAGATTCAAGCCGCCAGCGCCCATCGGACCACTATTCGCCCCCATGTTAGTGAACGAACCGGCTCCCAGCCTGCCACTCGGAGGAGTCTGCTGAATGTTTCCCGGTGCATTGCCAACCGTCCGATTCCCAATCAATTGTGCATGCGCAACGCTGTAGCCGTTGGAAAGTGCAACCACTGCAATAGCTGCGACTAACGCCAATCGCCCTGACATCTTTCGCAAACCCTTCTTAACCATTGGAATCATTTGATATCTCCGGCTTAGCGGATTCTACAGCACTCTCGACCGAGCGATTGATAGCTTCCCCTATTGACTCACCCATGTGGATCCATTGGGGTTCCTGGTTCACATGAACCAAAACTTTATCGCGAAGTATTTCGACAACGGAGATCTCGTGAAGGGCGAGAGGAATGTTATTCCCCGCTGGAACCTTCTTGATCGATCCTCGTGAGTCAGCGGTGAACCAAGCTTCCATGACCCCATCGCGATTGGTGGTAATCGCTCGCAACTGGACATCGTTGAGCGCTTTGGCGAACCCCCGAGCAAATGGATTTCTTCGGATCAAAGTAGTCGCTGGCTTGAGGGTCTCCTGCACGTCCGGCAACATAGTCCAATCCCCTACATCCGATTCGTTTGCCGATGACTCCAAACTCAAAACTTGGATCGACAGATTCAGGTCGAGACGCCCCTCGCTGCCGATCGGGTTGAGGGTTAAGGCACGAATCTTGTGCAAATGCCCTGCCTTGCGAAATTGATCCAGGAACTCCGCCAGCTTCGCTAACGATGCTTGGCCACGCAATGAATAGTCGATTCGATATCCGACAAGAATCCGTTTTCCCTTCTTGGTCCGAGACCGGATCTCCAGCGGTACAGGTTGGGACGCATCGACCGATGTCGCAGCGAATTGATGTTGATCGACGAGGTCCAGTAACCATTCCTGGTACGAGGAACGAGCCAGCATCGGATCGCTTGGCAAGGCTCGTGCCGAGTATTCCGAAAGCCGTCGACCGATCTTTTGCGACTGCATCTGCTGCTGCTTGCTCTCGGCAAGATCGTTACTGAGCGTGTCGATACGACCGGACAATTCGGTTTGCGGTTGCTCGATCCAACTCCGATAAAGCGTATCGATCCCGTAGAGCCCGAAGACCGCGATACCTGCCGCGAGTAGCCACTTCATGCGTGGTGTCATTGGCTACCCTCCGACGATGGTTGGTCGGTCGTTTCCTTCGACGGCTGATCGCTCGGCGGCTCGGGAGGACCGAATAGCTTGGGTCGGGGTGGTTCGAGTTCAAAGGATATTTGAGTTTCAAAGCGCCAAGGATACTCCTCGGAGTCAGCATTCTGACTGATCTGCTTGCTGACTGCGGAGTATTTCGCTCCACGGATTCGATTCTCTAATTGAGATATCGTTTCTTGAGAATTGGCCTCGACCGAGATATCGATCGATGCGCCTTTGCCGCTAGCACTGGCCGACAATCGACGGACCGATGCATCGGAACCGTCCGGCAAGCGGTTCGAGAGTTCCGACAATTCCGCGAGCCAATCGACCTGATCGGCCAGCCAAGCCTCGACCGCTTGAACCTGATCAGACTTCTCCATGTACTTTGCGGTCAGCTTGGTGGCGGCGCTCAGCTCCGCTTCGAGATCATCGGCCTCCGTTTGCAGTTGCCATATATCGCTCAGGAGCATGTACCCAGCAAAGGCTGCTGCGGCTCCGGTCAACAAGCCCAAGCCTCCCCAGCGTCGCCACGGATTTTGAGGTGCTGGTGGACGCTTCGGTGAAAGCAAATTCACGGGAAGAGACTGGCTGAGGTAATCGCTGGCTGCACCGATATTTGCTGCCGATGTGTAACGTGATTGGCCAGATTCCTCATCTACGCTTCGTTCGACTTCCAAACCAACAAACGGATCGATGCTCGTGAGTGAGATTTCCTCGTAATTGCTCAACGCGGACGCGACCTTGGAAGCAACTTCTCCCGTTGCGAAGAGGCACCATGCCTTTGGAAGTTCAGCGATCGATTGCGGCAAGAGTGTGAAACAGCGCTGACTCTCGAGCGCGATCTGTTCCGCGACACGATCCGCGTCATCGGTACTGTTGCGAATCGATCGAAGAAGAATAGGCTCGTCACCCAGGCAGATCGTCAACTCGGTCTCGCCAGGATAGAGATGAATCGCCACGACTAATGTGTCGCCGGCTGGCTTCTGTTTCCGCAGCAAGCTGAGCGGACCCAGGTGTCGCGAACCGATGGCTTGAAGCCGGAAACCTACCGCTTCGGACTGACTTCGGATCGAATCCAATTCCCGTCGGTTGAGCGCGAAGGCCAAAACCTGGTTGCCGCCGCTCCCACTTTCTTTTGAATCTTTCGCAACATAGTAGTCGATGACCGGTGGTTCGGGGGATTCCCCGAGCTGCTGCTCCACCTCCGAGGCGACCAGCGATGCGATTTCGGATTCGTCCGCTGGAGGAAGATTGATCGCAATGAGGTCGAGCTCGGGTCTCGACAGCAGCGCTACGAGCCGAGATGCATGAATGTCCTGAGATGCAAAATGATTCGCGAGCGCTGCGAAGGGATTGTCTGGAGCGGCGTATGAAATCGTCCCGAATTCTTTTTGCAAGACTCGCTTTGCGTTAGAAGTGGTCACAAAGAAATGAACATTCTCTCTGTCCCAATGCACAATCACCGTACGACCTCCCGAAGGCTTGGTCAGTGATCGATTGCCGAAAATCAGTTTTGTGGGATCAAACAGCTTCATGGGGTTATGCCATTTAAGGAATCGATGTCGAAGCCACGATCCCATGGATGCCATACTTTGAGGTCGAGCACGGAGGCTGGGATTCGCCGCGCGTCAATCGTGACGGTACAGCGATACACGGGTGAACGGCTATCTCGAAAGCCAATCGACTGGACGCTGTAGACATCACTCCTGGTCGTCAAAAAGGGTTCGAGCTCACGAAGTTTCTGAACCTCAACTACGCCGGTTTCCAAGAGCCAGGCAATGGAATTCATGGCATCCGGATTGTTGGCTGCGGAACGCCGCTGCTCCACGATTCGCTGGGCGAGCATCGCGTCGATGCCGGGTATCCCCTGCAGAACCTCGGCAGGAGCTTCCGAAACGTCGACGCGTCCTTCGCGGAAGGTTGCATCCACAATCGTCGTCTCCGACAGCCACTTTCCAAGGTAATTTCGACGCTCGCCAATGTCACTTGAAAAAGGACTTCTCAACACTTTCTTCGGTGCACGTGCGGGTTTACTTGCGGATGGAGAGGCCGCAGTACTGCCACCTCCGGATGATGGGATGCCTTCGGGTGGAAGGGAAACGGTCGCTCCCACGAGATCCAGAGGATTCTGGATCATAAATGTCCCGGGGGTTGTCCATACGGGAACATACTCGCTTGCAGATATCGTGGTCTCATTGGGTGTTGTTTTGTTAACACTCCCTTGAGATGAATTGGCATCCGAAGAACTAATAGTCGACCGTGAGAGTGTCTTCGATGATGGTCTCGTTGACGGCTGTCTTTCCAACGAAGGTGCAATCATTAAGGTGGCAGGTGTTGGAAGTGTCGTCGATGGAGGTGAGGCTACGCCAGGTGGCGATACTCGAGGTGGCGATGCTTGAGCTGGCGATGCTTGAGGTGGATTTGTAGTCGATCCGCTGAGAGACGGGCGTAGGCCCGGACTGGTGTTACGAGGACCGTTGCTGGGGCCGTATTGGCGATAAGCGATGACAAAATTCGCAAACTCTACCGGATACACGGCCAGCAACTGCTGGTGGAGTTGTTGAAGGTTTGGTTGATTGAGATAAATGCGAGGACTGCCATTGGGTTGCTCATTGCGCTCGCCATTCATCCATGTGAGATAACGCTTCAGAGGTTGCCAACGCGCATCGCTGGACGAACCCGAACGAGAGGGAACTACGCCAGCTTCCGAGCGAGACAGTTTATCCATCAATTGCGATTCGATCGGATCGAGTCGATAGTTTTGATTGAAGTCGCCTCCGAACCAAAGGGCACGCACTCGATCTCGCGAAGCTCCCTGTTCGTTTCGGAGTGAGGGATCGATCGCACCAGAGATCGGGGTGTTTTGGCGATTCGCCCCATTGACTCGAGGTACTCCGAGTTGGTCGAGAAAAGCATCCGTCGCTTCCTCATCCATACCGGGAAGAGCAAGAAGAACCGATCGAAAGTGGCCCGGTCGTAGGGTCTCGAAGTTGACCATCATCGGAATCGACAACTTCGCGGATTCATTTTCAATCCCCCAGTGCCATTGAAGCCTATCCTCAAGACCGATCGAACCAACATTCGTGTTTACTGATGCAGATGGAGCGGGAGTTGCATTCTCAAGCTCTGGAGAAATCAAGCCAAATTGCCATGTCGACATGCGATTGCTTTGCGAATCGGAGCGAGAGTCGTCACGCGCCGTGCTTCGACGAAAAACCCGTTCGCGAGTTCCAGGCGATGTGAGACCCAACCGCTGAGACGTTGGTTTCTCTAAAAGATGGGCTGCATACTCGATACCACTCAACGCACTGAGTCGAGCTTGTACTAGCTCCTCTTGAAGTCGTGTCAGTCGATACTCGCTTTCCATAACAAACGTGTAGCGGTAAGCACTTAGCGAAATCAGCATCACGAGCACAACAATCACAAGGAGCGTCATACCTCGCCGTCTAGGATCGCGATTAATGTTTTCTCGTGTCATCTCGAGGTTACTCCCACAGTTTGAGACGTGGTGAGAGAACGATTGCGGTTCCCAGTCTCAACAATGACGACCACTTCCTTGTCCGAGGACTCAGCCAGTCGTTCCTTGGCCGTAGCCAACCCATTGTCTTGCCTAGCGGGATCCAGCACAGTTGTCTGTTCGCGATTGAATGACCCAAGGAATTCATCACTCATCGGATCATTCGTGAATTCGCCGTCCGTGGAATCTTCATTTGAGGCACGCTCCGGTCGAATGAAATCGGCACGAGCAGGAAAATTGAAGCAGACTGCGACGGCTTTGGGTAACCCGCCGCGATTCAGATGGCTCCATTCCTGACTCCATGAATTGCCATCGAAATAAAAGAACTGTGCCTGCACCATCCCGTAAAGCCGCGTTTCTTTGAGTGGCGGTGCGTAGGTTTCGTCAGTCGGACCGACCCCTCGATAAAGATCCGCTGACGTCAGTTCGCGATCGGCAGAAGGGAGGTTGCTATTCGTTCCGCTAGCCTTTGAAGGCAACCACTCGCGTCGCACCAATTCGAATTGGAGATCCTGAGCCTCTTGGATGGTTGAGGATGATGTTCGTTGATCCCGATTTACAGGCTCCAACCGATACTCGACATCCACTCCTCGTTCTGGCCATAACGATTCCCTCGCTTCGCGAACAGCCAGTTCGGTTTCCGTTGCGAGCAGTGCTTCACCCGCAGATAACTCCTGAGTTCTCGCGTCCTGGGAATCCGAGAAGTTCATTAAGCGATCGAAGAATCGGATCGGATCGAGGGAAGGAGAGATGGTTGCAATGAAGCCCGTTGCATCCCCTTCGAATTTTTCGACAGGAACTCCTATAGACCCCACATTAGGATTCACAGGGTTCGGCCGGGGTATACTCGGAGCCGATGTTGCATTGACTGCTGTTGCCAACGTCTCCGATCGCACGAGGTGATCCATGTCATCTGCGAGCCATACCCGCGTGGTACGCAAGACGCGAATCCGTTGAGTTAGCTTCCAACTTCTGGTTTCCGCGTCTTGGATCGATTGCATCAGCGACCACCCCAAGAGCAACAAAATCGCCAAGAGGCTCAGAGCGATCATCAGTTCAAGAATACTGTAGGCATTCCGCTCACGCGTGCGGTGTGGATCTGAGGGATGACGAATCATCGCTTGCCCCCCAACGACATTGCGGGAATACGAACCCAGCGTGCCAGCTTCACCAGCGGATCGCTCCCTGTCTGCGATCCCTCCGCTCCTTCAAAAAGCTCTACAGTGACGCAAACGATGTCTGTACGATTCGGTGCGGGGTCTAACGTCGGTGGACCTTGAGCAAGTTGCGGAGTCTCGGGATTATTCCAACCATCGGAATCTTCTTGTGTGGGAACGGTATCGAACGTGACACGATAAGAGCGGGATGGGGTGCCTGGCAGCGAGCCACTGTAGTTGCTCTGCGCTTCATTATCCGATGACATCTCACCCGAGAGCCTGGCAATCGATTCATCGAGGATCGACTGGGCCAGCACCAGTGCGGTGATCCTCGCTTCCGACCGGTTGCCGAGGCGCGTGCCGAAGTCAATCAACGACAGCAGGACCATCGCACTTCCGGCTAGGATCGCCGTTGCGATCATTACTTCCAAGAGAGAAAACGCTCCGCGGGATGCCGGCTCCCGCCGATTCATCGATGAATCTCCAATTCACCGGTTGCGGAGGACAAGGAGACACGCATGCTTTCGTGAGAATTCCTATCCCATAGCGTGATCTCCACATCGCGGCCCTGCTGAAGCGATGATACCGGCAACCACCAAACCTGCTCCGATCCCTGCAACAAATCAAAAGCTTCAGGCATTTGGTCGACTTCCGCCCGTCCCGATCTCTCCGAGCTCGACGATTCGAATTTATCTACATATTTTGAATCGCTAGAAGTCTGCGACGATGAGTTGCTGATCGAGGAGTTGTCGACCCATGGCCCCGAGGGTTCGTCTTCCGAGCCATCGCTCCAAACCACATCCGAAATCACGATGTTCTCAGGCAGTCTCCATACCATGGGAACTCCGATCGCATTGTCTTTGGATTCATTCGCAGCGGAGAAGACGGAATCATTCGATGATGTACGCAAATCGTCTCCGAGCGACGCAGTATTTGTATCGGAGTCGGCGGAGGCGAAGGACTCGAATCCTCCGGCAACGACTTCGCAGTCCCCTTGTTTCAGTCGAATGAAGACGGGCGTACCGGTCGAGATGGCTCGGTAACGACTTTCGTCGATCACTTCCCTGAGTTGCTGGGTTGCTTGGCTCAATTCTGCACGTTTGAGGGGCCGCTGTAGATTTGGCCAAGCAAGCGCGAGGAGACCTACGATAACAACCAATACAATCATCAACTCCAGGAGCGAGAATCCGCCGATCGGACGAACGGATCGCACTTGTACATGTCGCTGCTTCATCATAAGGAAGTCCCCTAACAGAGGAGGTTATCGTTTGCTGCGTTTGGAAGAGGATTCTTCAGAATCATCCTTGCTGGTCGATTGATTGCTGATGTCGTCGGCAGTACCTGGCTGACGGTCAGGACCGAGAGAGGTGATTCGAGGAAAATCATCGGTGGATTCGGACTTGCTGTCCGATGCTTCGGCTGCTTCGTATTCGTACTGATATTCGCTCCCCCAAGGATCTTTCGGTAGCTTTCCACCCTCGAGGTAGGGGCCATCCCAATTCTTGGCGAGCGCTTCGTCTTCAGGCGCGGTGACCAACGCCTCGAGTCCTTCCTCAGTCAGAGGAAAGGACTTCATGTCGACCGCGTAGGCTTTCAGCGATGAAACGAGATTGCCTATCTGTACTTGTGCGGTTCGTATATCCGCCTTCTTTTGCGTACCTAACAAACGCGGTCCTACCATGGCGATCAATCCGACGAGGATGATCAGAACGATCATCAGCTCCAGCAACGTAAGACCATTGCGTCGAATCAGGTGAGTTTTGTGTTTCATGGTTACCATCCTATCTTTGAGAGGTGTTTCAAGTGACAGTGGGGATGAAAGGTTTGCGGGTTGGGTTTCCAGCTTTATCCGACGGATGAATTTAGATCGAACACCGGCAGCAGCACGCCGACGATGACAAACAGAACCATACCGCCGATGAAAATGAGCATCATCGGTTCAATCATTCGCACCATAACCTCGAGCTTGCGTTCGATTCGGTTGTCGATGCGATCGGAGATCTTTACCAGGACTTCATCGAGAGTATTGGATTCCTCGGCGACGCGAATCATCGCCATGACTTGTGGAGGTATCAGACCGCTCGCCGCCAAAGGTTTGGAGAGGGAATCGCCTGCGGTCACGTTTTCAGCTGACTTCATCATGGCTTCGGCAAGTAGAATATTGCCGGTTGATTCGCTGCTG
>JBILVV010000424.1:0-4353 GCA_044370255.1 Pirellula sp. | reverse complement strand
AACCGATCGTGGCTGGCAGGCGTTCTTCCCGAACCGCCACTTCCGCTGATCCGTTCGCTGCCGCCACTACCTGAACCGCTCCCGCTTCCCAAGCTGGATAATGGTCCTGAACCTTGAGGTACAGAGTCGTAGATGACGGTCTTGGTATCGTCAGAATCCGATGAACCTTCGTAAACCAAGTCGCCTGAGGAATCCTTGCTCTGCGAATCAGCGGTCAAATCAACCGTTTCGGAATCGCTGTCTATCGAATCCTTGGCGAGGATAGGAGTCGACGATGGAACGGTCGGAAACTCGGAGACCGAAGAATCTCCCCCTGAGGGCATGTTCTCAGAGGGAACGGTTGGGAACTCGGAGACCGAGGAGTCGGCGCTCGAGGGGATGTTCTCCGAGGGAAGCGTAGGAAGGGATGGGGGCTCGATGGTGCCGAACTCCTCAGAAGAGAAATCCGCAGTGCCTCCGATCTCTTCCGAGTCCTTATCGGACTGATCTTCGGGTTCGTGATTGTTGGGAACGTTGCTCATGATCTATCTCCGGAAACTATCGGGTGTTTTTTCTTGTTTTAAATCGTTTTGTGTAAAACCAATCCGAAATCCATTATTCGCCTTGGCGTAAGCCGCGGTTTTGAGGTCTTCGGCTGGACGTTTATTCTTCGCGACCTCGTGCTTGACTCCAGGCTTGCAATACCGCCTCCCGTCGACGCTTGCGTCTTGCATCGCGAGCGAACTGAACTTCGCCCTCGGGTGCGTTCACGGAAACTGCTGGGTCCTCGACACGTCGACTCGATCGCAAGCTGATCGCTCCGAGCATGACGGCTAAGGATACCGTTGGATTTACCGATACCACCCGCTCGTCCTCGCGGGGCAATTGCAGATTCGGATCGTAATCGTCCATCCCCTGGAATTGGGGTGGCAAGTAAAATGCGCCATCCTCGGTTCCGCCAGGTGCTTTCTGGCCGGGATCTACTGCCGGTGGATCGATTTTCTCGTTTTCATCGGAAGGTGGTTCCTCGGAATCGCGAACCGGGAATATTTCGAGAACTTCTCGAACCCCATTGGTATTCACCCTAACGATAGAGTAAACACCCACCTGGGCCTGAGGATCTCGCTTGAGAGCTTCCTTGATGCGATTGATGTCCGCTTGAGTAACCTCGGCGGACGGCTTTGTCGACTTCCCTTCTTCATCCAAGGGGAACGAGATTATCTCGGACTGGTTGGCTCCCTGAATTCTTTCCAGAACCATCGTCTGTTCTGGCAGTTCACTGGAGTCCGGCTGTCCGTCGAGATTGTTGTCGTCGAACTCAACCCGATACAACTCAAAAATCGCTTGTCGATCAACAACCTTGCCAAACTCGATCGTGGTCGTATCAATTCGAACGATAGGCTCATCGAATTTTTGAGGTATGGACGTCACTACCGCTCGAATCACTGGCGAGGTTGGATCGGGGGCAGCCGTATTGGCGAGACCCATCGAATCGCGTATGACGTCAATGCGATCGGTTTGGACAGTCAGGTCCTTGATATCTCCGGTTTCTCCAGCCGCTTTTTCGAAGATGAAGAAATCGTTCGCGCGCCGCAAGGCAGCATGGTTGGTGAAGGTGTTGTCTGGGGAGTTCCTGATGAAGTCGGAATCAAATGGTTCCAGTCGGACGAACAGTCCGGTGGTGAGTCCATCCTTCACGGCGGCAGGCAGAATATCGGTATGTGGATAAACCGTCGCATTGATCTGCGATCTCAATCCAACAGTCCCCACAAATGTTCCATCTGCGACGTTACCGAGTGCATACCGTTTGTCTGCGTACGCGATGAAGCTCTCGAATCCTTTTTCCAAGGCAGACCCAAACTGGATTGCTACTTGCATGAGCACGTGCTTAGGATCGGTAAGATTTGAGCTGATCGTTTCGGTGACACGAGCTATCTGATCGATCGTCAGAATCGTCTGTGTGGTAAAGAAGGTCGGCGGAATCCCCGGATTGCCCGCCTGCAGCACGGCAGGTGTGTTGGGAAGGAAATGGAAGAACCTCGCCCTTACATCGGTGACGTCTGGAGGTACTGGCGGCGCATCCGCTCGGGTAATGATTTGGTCCGGAACCGCCTGACTATTCTGATACGTTTGCAACACACCAGTTCCCGTGATCTTAAATGCATCCCCGGCGACGACAATGATCGCACCCTCGGTTCCATTGGTGCTCTTGGTTTCGACCGGTTTCTCGACGGTGATATCCGATTCACCAAGGGTCTCGATGTAGATGTTTGGCGAATTGCTAATGCCTGCCGTCACATCCTGCACCTTCACATCTCGGCTGTTGACGATGTACAGCGAGTATCCGCTGGCGGCATAAGTTTCCGCGAAGCGGTATTGACGCTTGATCGCATCGGTAAAGGTCAAGCCTGGGATCTTGGTCTCGAGGTCGATGAGGAAATCGTCCCCGCGTTGGCTCGCGTTGATGTTGACATGTTCCCAGGCGTCGAGCGTCCTATTGGTTTCCGTCTTGGAGAACAGCTTGGTCACCGACGCATCATAGAGATGCGCATGATTTTTGGCCGACAGGTACAGTTCTTCACCAACGACTTGGGATCGATGCTGGATGATCTGGCTCGTTGCGGCGGTGATAGCACGCGTCAGAGGACTGCTGATCTGGATGGTTCCTGCTCCCACTCCGATCACATCGACGTCTTGTCGACCGCTATCGGCATCCCAAATAGCGATTCGCATTCCGACGGTGAACGACGACGTATCCGCCAAGTTCAGAATCGTTGCACCGATGGCTGCATTGCTGGTGAGTGAGAAAGCTGTTCCGGCACGTTGCTCGATCTCACCCTGCAAGGCGATCAGCGTGACGTCTTTGCGAGCGGGATTATCATCGGCCTCACTGGCTGTCGCAGCATTCGCGCTGGCCGAGGCGTTGATAGTCCGATCGATGAACAGGTTCTGTTGTTCGGTAAGTACCCGAATCGGTCCGTCTGTAGCTCGAAGCCCAAACTCTGCATTTCCAGAAACAGTTGCCGTATCGGATCGGAAATGAACACGTTGTACATTCGAACTGGCAATCTGGCCAACGATCAATTGATTCGACTCGCGGATGAAGATTCCATTCTTGCTCGCGCCAGCGATCACATCCACGTTTGTATCGATCGGATTCCCTTCCACTCCGATGCTGCCTCCAGCTTGAAGGACAGTGGTTCGTGCATCGATATTGACGACCCGAGTGACTCCAGTTGCAGTAGCAAAGCCAGCGGCACCCGGTGCGACAGTGTCCTCCTGCGCATCGAGGATGCTACCGCCTGCTTGGACCCAAATTCCGCCGGTACCTGCATTGAGGATTCCGACGGTAACGTTGTTCGCTGCGCGATAGAAGATATTGCCTCCCTTGGTCGTTGAGGAAGCATCTGCATTCATTTGGATCGAGCCGGTCACTGCTTGAGCGTAGATTGTATTGGTCTGTACACCCGTGCCGGTCGTTATTTGAATGTCGCCATTAGCGCTCTGCGTGATATTCTCTCGAGCGATCAAGCTAATCGCGCCTCGTTCCGAATTGAGACCAGCATTGATGGTAATACTTCCCGAATTGACGGTCTGCAGCAAGATATTTCCTGTGCCGTTCGCGCTGATGCCGAGTGTTCCAGCCGTCCCTGGATTCACGACAATATTTCCATTGACCGCTTGCAGTTTGATTGGTCCGTTGTTGGTAGTGGTCAAATCTTCCAGCGTTCGCGTACGATCGGTCCGCGTAGAATTGAAGTTCACTTGATTCGCAGCGACCGTCACGGTGTTGATCGTGACATTAATGGCTTCTTGAACGTAGATCCCGGTCGCAGATCTAGCGGCCAGCGTATCGACACTCGTTCCAATCGCATTGCGATTAGTGTCTACCGAAGCTGCTGTGAGATCCGCATCACCGATTTTCCCTCCTGCTTGCATTCCCAATGCCGACGCAGTTACGTTGACGACATTGTTCGTTGCGTTGTTATCGCGAATATCACGCGTTGCATCCAAGTAGACGCGACCGGTACCTGCATTGATAGTACCCAGCGCGAGCGAACTATCGAAAACGATATCCCTGCCTGATGTGACCACCAAGTTGACGTTACCGGTAACCAGGTTGTTGACTGTTACGTCTCCAGCGGAGGTTACATAGATAGTTCCTGGAGCGCTGGTCCGCAAACGATCTACCAAGGTCAAAGGATCTCGAGAGTTGAGCGTAATATTCCCGGTTCCGCTTCGAACTTCCGCATTCGTAACAATCGTCCCGCTATTGATCGTCTGCAGCAGCACATCGCCGCTGCCGTTGGCAGAGATTCCGAACAAGGCATTCGCACCCGCATTGACGATGATGTTGGCATCCACAGACTGCAG
>JBILVV010000423.1:0-4354 GCA_044370255.1 Pirellula sp. | reverse complement strand
GATCGAAGCCAGGGTCGACGAGCGATTGAGAGAGTCCTGGACCGCACGGACACGCTGAATCGCTTCGAGAGGTGAAGGGACAGAAACCAGTGGAATGGGTGTCTCTGCGATTGCCGGCTCCTTGCAAAGCAACCAGGGAGCCAGATGCCGTAATTCCGATTGATGGTCAACGCATGTTCTTTGGATGGCTTCTATCCACCAGGCCGCTGCTGGGCTCGATTCTCCAACCAAACCGCCAGACCAAATCATCAGACGCGTTAACAAATCATCGGATTCGCGAAGTCCGGTTGATTCGTTTCGCAAGAGCGTTATCCATTCTTGCAGTTCGATCCGAAAGGAGTTCATCCCCTCTTCGATTGGCAATGAAGTGCTGACCTCCAGCAGCACATCCAATGTATCTCGCAGTCCGCGCGACCAACGCGGCGCAAGAACAGGGTCATCGATCAATTCACGGCATCCGCTTGCGAGTACTAACAGACAGCCTGCGAGATTGCCGCTGTCGACGGTGGAGACATACCGTGGCAGCAATGGAGCGAGCGTACGCGTGTGATACCAATTCAACCAGTGGCCGTTGTACCGCTCCATCTTGGCCATCGTGGTCAACGTCCTGGAAGTTCTCTCCGCGAAAGCAGCGGATGAGCAATAACCAAAATCGTATGCAGCAAGATTGGATAGCAGCGCCATGCCGATGTTGGTAGGGCTGGTGCGGGAGGCTACTACGGGATTCGTTTGTAGGTGGATGTTATCGGGAGGCAACCAGTTTTCTTCTTCGTTGACGAACTCTTCGAAATATCTCCAGGTTCGTCTCGCCAAACGGCCCAGAAAATCGATTTGGTCCGTAGTCCATCGTATCGATTTGGGCTTTAGCGGCATGCTGATCCACCATGCGATGGCCGGCGAAGCGATCCATAACCCAATCCATGGTAGAAAAATAATCATGCGACTTCGGTCGACAGCCAGCGCCAGAACCGCAACGCCGATCGCGAGGGTGGGGGCAATGAGCATATGCCGATAGTTCGCGACCAAACTGCGAGGAGTCTTGGTTTGCGAGTCGCTGGCTGTTTGCCACTCCAATAGATTTCTCCGCGTGATCAGCATTCGAAACGCCGTGCGGACGATAGCATCGATGTTGACAGCGGCCTCGTACGGAACAAAGGCCAGGTTCAAAAATCCTTGCAGCAACGGATTCCAAAGGGATCCCAACGAACGTTGGAGATGCAAGCGGATTGGCAAGTCGTTGGGCTTTGCAAAGAGTTGAGCGACCAAGGTCAGGAAAACCGATGTGTAGGCCGCCAGCAAGATCAAGACCAGTGCGCCTAGGCTGGAACGGCTCGACGTCATCCAGGCGCCAACCAAAAGGGCGAGCATGGCGATCGGCACGAGGCTTCGGCGCATGTTGTCGAGTAACTTCCACGCCGATAGCCAAGAGATGGGATTGGGGATTCGACGCTGCGCATGATTCAAGACCGAAGGGCGAAGCCAACCTGCGATCTGCCAATCCCCTCGTATCCAACGATGGCGTCGCGCCATGTCTGTGGCATAGCGCGATGGATACTCTTCGTAGAGCGTGACGTCGCTGATCAACGCCGAGCGTCCGTAGGCACCTTCGATCAAATCGTGGCTCAGAATCGTGTTCTCTGGAAAGTCGACACACATACGTTCAAAGGAATCGACCTCATATATTCCTTTGCCGATGAATGAGCCTTCGCCAAAAAGGTCTTGATAGACATCGGAAACGACGCGTGTGTAAGGATCCACGCCGACATCGACCGCATTCCATTTCGCAAATAGGGATCGTTGTGAGCCGGGCAAACTGACATCCACTCGAGGTTGCAGGATGGTGTATCCATCGCGGACGCGGCCACTTTTCGGGCAGATCATGGCTCGATTGAGCGGATGGGCCAGAGTTCCCACCATTTGCCTCGCCGCATCGCGTGGCAGTTGCGTATCGGTATCAAGGGTGATGACATAGCGGATCTTGGGCAAGATGCTCGGCTTGCCAACCACGACCAAGAATCGATCGGTTGCGCCTCGAAGAGTCGCATTGAGATCTGCCAGCTTACCCCGTTTTCTTTCGTGTCCCATCCAGCATTTTTCGGAGGGGTTCCAACGTCGATCGCGATGGAACAGATAGAAGATATCGTCCCGCAAATGAGAATACTTGGCATTCAATCGATGAATGCCCTCTTGCACCAGATCGAGTAGTTCGCGATCGCCCGGAGAATTTTGCGAAATGGAATCGACCCAATCGGTCAACAACGCAAAATGAAGGCTTGGGTCATCGTTGTTCAGGAAACGCAACTCGAGGCCAGAGAGCATACCTTCGATTCCCGAAGGACTCGATAACATCGTCGGAACCACGACCATCGTTCGATGATCGGATGGGATTCCGCATCGATAGTCCATCCTCGCTAAAGATTGAGGTACGAAACATTGGATCGCAAGCCAATTCGAAATTATGACTCCGAGATGCGATGCGACCAACAACGCGGGCAGCCACAGCAACCACCCAAACGGATTGTCGAACGCGGCAAAACGGGCGAAGAGAACGGCGCCAAAACATGTGATCGTCAGAATGACTGTCAGATGGATCGCCAGCGGGTAGCGACGCCGGAGTCGATCGAGCAGAACGCCGATGGTAGCACGCATCCGCGCCGCACGCTCCAATTCGGGTCTCCCTCGGTCAATCAGAAAGTAACCGACATGCGACTGTCGACCGTGGTCAGGGATGCCCTGGTTTGCTGCGGCCAAGCGAACAACGATTTGGCTTACTTCCAACTCGCTAGAATCACTCCGTCGAGCAATTCCCTCAATAGCATGGCGATAACGATTGCGGGTCGCAAAGTCCATATGGCTATAAATGCCAGCAGGGTCGCTGGCCAGTACTTTTTCGACCACGCTTTGATCGCTGACGAAGACGCGCCAATCGAAGGCGCTCAGAAAACGAAGGCTCGAAAAACTATTGCCGACGCTTAATTGATCGGCGGCTTGAATCTGTCCATCGGCGCGGATGAGTTGCTCGGACGCCAGTCCCTGATCGTTCAATCGGCTTTCGAGCCAATTGCTTGCCAAGGAGAAAGACGGGCTCTGGGTTTGAAGATGCCGCGTCAACTCCGAAATAAAGGGGCCGGTTAGATCGATATCTGAGCGAGCCAATTCGGCCAGCACGATGACCAGATCCGTGGGTTGACGATCAACTGCTTCAACCATGCGATGGTTCCATTGGATCGCCAGATCCCGCTCGCTACGGGCGTTTCCGATCCGCACGCATACGCGTCGCAGGTTCTCAATCAATGCCATCCGCAACATAAGAGGCAAAGCCCAAAGCTCACCGATTTTGAGAGGACGAACCGATTGATACGCTGAAATAAAGCCATTCAAACTATTTGCATCGATGCGGCCATCGACGTGGGCGATGAGTTCCAAGGCAATACCATAAACCCTCGGTCGATAGAGGTGATTGCCATTCATTATTCGAGGCAATTCGCGGCAGAACGAAGGGGGCAACAATCGCTCGATGGCGTGAATCTGCTCCTCGATGAGATAGAAATTATCGAGTAGCCATTCAGCAGCGGGCTCGATGAAAGCACCGTTCGCGGTCGCTGCAACGATCAAGTCATACGTTTCGGTGATCAGCCGCTTGTTCTCAGCTAACCGCTCTAAAAGATCGTCGGGACTCCGCCCTGGTACGACCTCGTGTAAAGCCGCAATAGTTCTGGCGTGGCGTTCGAGTTGTTCGACACTGTAAAGCTCCGCGCGGATTGGCGGCTCTGCGAAAGACGGTTCCGCAGCGACTTTTAAGCGCGCGACTTGACGCAACGCGCTGGACCAAGCTCGATTTAAACGAGTCCAAAACTCATGCACGGATCCTCCTCAATGCTCAGAGAGCAAAAGACCTCCGTCGGGGCTAACCCATCATTTTGCTATCCCTTTGGATTTTCCGATGGTTGCAATCGTGGATCTCAATCCAATGGTTATTGGCTATTCAATTTTGGAGAGAGATTCCGTAACAATGTTTGAAGACAGGTCGTTGAAATAGATCCCACATGTCGGTAGCGTGGGTGCTCAGACGAAGTGTCCAATCCGTACAGCGCTACACTGGTCAGTGTTCTGCCAGAGGACGGTTCCAAGGGATGTGGAAAATTGATTTGGCAAAAAGAATCGCTCGAAACAAGCCAAACGACGTCACCAGGCAATCGCTCCCGTGACGAAGAGCAGCGTTGCAAATATCCATCAAACGGACCGCCAATAAATTCGATCGTTGATTCTTTTCTATCCTTGGACGCTTGCATGGCTTGCCCCCTCAAGATGATTAATTTCTTCAACAAGGTATGCGGTATTCGCTTTTTCGACC
>JBILVV010000138.1:0-11004 GCA_044370255.1 Pirellula sp. | reverse complement strand
AGAACGATGTTTGGATCGGTTTTCGAGTACTTTGCCTAACAGCACAAACGCGATCACCACTGCGGAGGATTCGAAGTAGACATGGCGGGCGGAATCCGGCAACCAAGTCGGGAACCAAGTTGCGACAGTGCTGTAGAGATAGGCCGCGGTGGTACCCAGTGCGACCAACAGATTCATATCTGGACTCAAAGCGCGGAGGCTGGTCCAACCGTGGCGATAGAATCTCCAACCAGGAACGAACTGAACGACTGTCGCCAGAATCCAAAGGGCCAGGTTCCAGCGATCCATCGTCATCCACGTCATCACCCATTCCATGCCACCGGGGATCAGCATCGGCCCCATGGATACGATGAGTATGGGCAGGGCGAGAGAACAAGCGATGATAAGGTCTCGATACAGCCCACCGTCGCTATCCAGGGTGGGTTCCGAGATGAGGGTCGCCGAGTAGCCAGCATCGAGAATCGCCTTTCGCACCGCAGCGATTCGGTCGGGCGTGGGATTGCTGAATTCCACGGATGCTTTCTCAGTGGCGAGATTCACCGTAGCGTTTGCGACTCCTTCGACCTTGGAAGCAGCCCTTTCCACGCGGCGCACACAAGCTGCGCAAGTCATCCCCGAAATATTGAAGTCGATCCGTTTCGGAGTCGAATTGACGGAGCTGGTCACGATTGTTTGCTGACTGGAACGATCTGCGCCGAGTATCCCTCTTCTTCTACGGCGGCGATCAAAGCCGATTCATCGATGGAACCGTGAACGATCGCCTTGCCGAGTTGCAAATCCACATCGACTCGATCCACCCCCTGCACCTTCGAGATCGCTTGTTCCACGGCGCGTTTGCAGTGCGAGCAAGTCATACCCTTAATTTTCATTTCGGTCGAAGCGTTGGACATATTTGGGATCCAGGGTGCGTTCCAAGGGCTCAGTTGATTGAGGTTAGTTGCCGCCTGCTGGCGGATCCTTTTGATCTTTCGCAACGTCGTCCAGAAAAGCAAAGACGTCATTGAGTGCCGCTTGAACGATCACCATATGCTCCACGTTTGTGTAATCGCGGTAGTCGACAGGGCAATTCAAGTTTCGCAGGGAGTCGGCCAGGGACTTAGCGCGAGGTCGTCCGAAATCGCGATCTCCTGCGGCGACGAAAAATGGAACGGGATTGGTTTTGAGGGAGGACCGGGGCATACCGCCACCGCCGAGGGCCGCTACCGCTTGAACACTGTTCGGGTGAATCGAGACTTGGTTGACCGCTTGAGCAGCACCCATGGAATGCCCCACGAGCATCACTCGCTCGCGATCGATGGGAAACCAAGCCTCTAGTTCGTTGAGCATTGCTTCGATATCCATCCCTAGGCCGCTTAGCGATTGTCGAGGGGACACCACCAGCCAGCCTCGCTGATTTGCCAAATCGATCAATCGACCGGCACCGTAGGCTTCAAAGAACATGTTTTCGCTTCCACCTGCACCATGGAAAGCGAAAAGAACCGGGAGTTTGGGTGAGGCGTTCAGCGGAAATCTCAGTCTCACGATCTGAGACTTTTCGCCACTATTCAATTGAAGCCAGAAGGATCGTTTTGAATCGTGCGCGATCGACTTGAGATAATCCCCTTGCTGATCGCGGAGGGCTTCGAAATCGGTCAACCAAGCGTTCCACGGAATGTCGATTTCGGTTGGCTCTCCTTTGAGTCCTTGCCGTAGTTCTCGGGCCAACCACTTCGCGGTCGACACCAAGGTATTCCCTTTGATTCTTCGATTCTCCTCGTACCAAGACTGGACTTTTTGCATCCGCGATTCGAGGTTGGAACTGACGGAGATCGATTCGGCGATCAAGTCGGATTCCACGTCACCCGACTGGCAAATCGCAGACACTTGGTAATCCCCAGGGGGCAAGTTCGGGAGTTCCCATGTGTACCAGGTTTCTTTGGGAGATTCGGATCCTTGGGAGATGCCGTTCCCCTTTGCGACGTTTTCCTTTGCTTCCGTGTTGGACAGAGGGATTACGTCCTTCCAGTACATCGAGGTGATGGGATGGTTGCCGTTGAGGATTGCGAGTTTCAATGTCCCGTTTCTGTCGCTGGGAAGCTCATTTGACTTTTGCGGGCTACCGATTTGCCTCAGACGGAACCGGAGAGCCCCGCCTTGGGCGTCCACCCAGGTAGTTTCGAAGTCGATCGAATAACGATTTGAGGCTAGCCAAAGAGGGGATTCTGAATTTGAATTGCCAAGAACATTCTGGGTTGCTCGATCGAGCAATTCGGCGGCAGTGTCCAACTGCAGACCAAAAAAACTTCGTACTGCTCCGTCCATGGTTTCGACGCAGGCGGCGCGTTGCTTGGGATTGGCTGCTTCCCAGGCTCGTTCAAATCGGGTCAGGCGACGTCCCAACTCGAATCTCATTGACTCCATTTGTCCGATCGCATTTCCGGACATTAAAAAACCGCCAAGAAACGTCAGGGAGATCATCAAGGATTGAAAAAAACGTACACGGCGAAGGACAACCAGCATGGCAGGCTCCGAGCTAAGCGAAAAAACTTCAATCCAATCCACCAAAAAGTTCCTAGATTGGATACATTATTGAGTGCATACACAACCCATTGGTCCCCTGAATCTTTTCCATCCATCACGTCTCAAGGGTGTTTGGGCGGGTATCGAGTATGAAACAGCGAAGTAATAGCCGTGCTCGTTCGTCGAAATTAGTCCGCCAGCGGACTTTGCGGTTCGACATCCTCGAGGAACGTCGTTTGTTTGCTGGGATGGACGGAGGTCTTCGAGTTTTGGTGTTTGAGGATCCAGTGTCGGAACGGACACCTACCGATGCGACTTCACCAGCGGTAGAGAGGGTCGTTTTCGTAGACTTGAACCGGGATGGTAATCTGCAACCGCAAGAACCGTGGTCGATTACAGACCAGGAAGGGATCGCTTCGTTCCGTGGGCTTGATCCCGGTAATTATTCGATCCGTCTCATTGGACAGCGTTCCGTTGTGGAGACCACGTCTACCTCTCCGGAGACAACGGGACAATGGATCTCGGAGTTGGGGGTAGTCCAGGGGCTAGATTGGGAATCGGATACAGTAGGTTGGTTTGCGGGGCTTCGTTCCCTGCAGCGGTGGGATATTGCTCGAGGGGAGATGCTTGGCGAGATCGATTTGGGGGTTCCGATTTCCTCGGTTGCCGTTTTGGATTCGTTGAATTGTCTAGTGCTCACCCGTGATACCGATGGTACTCGACTGCTTTCTGTGGATCGTCAGTCAGGTGACATTCGAGGGCTCACGCACAGGCTTGGAGAGATCAAATCTTTGGTCGTTGTTGGTAATGATGTTTTGGCATTGGCATCCCATGATCTCGACCAGGGTTTGTATCGTCTATCGAAGGAAGATCTTTTGGGGAACAACCCGCCGGGTTGGAGTCCGACTCCTGTGATTGTCGGGTTGAGTGGACAAGGAACAACCGTGCACGCAGTCAGTCCTAGCGACTTGATTTCGATTGAGAAATTGGGCTCGGAGACACGTGTATCTTCGTGGCAAAATCGAACCGATGGTTGGCATCTGGTTGCCGAAAGGATGGTCAACGGTGAGGCACGGTTTTCAAGCAGGCTCTCGGATGCAAGTCGTTTTGTAGTCGAGATGCCTGATGGCCTCGCTGTCCTTAACAACACATCTGGTCTCCCTGTCCTGGAAATAATAGAACAGGGTACGGTTCCGGCGGTTTTCGATCCCAGTCGCGATATTTTGCTGACCCAGTCCAAAGAAAAAGCTGGCGTGATTTCGGCTTGGTCAACAATCGATTGGCAACACTTGTACGACATTGACGCTTCGACTTCTGCGGTGGGAACACAAGATTCGTTGTGGCAAATGTCCATGGGTTATCTCAAGGATTATTTGATTGTCGTCGCGAATGGCAGCGTCTATCGCCATGCATTGACTACGCCGTCTGGGACTACCGTCGCGATTAGCGATCATGCGATCCGTCAAGTTGCGATTGGATTGCGTTCGCGAGGTGTCAATCGTGCACCAATGCTGGGAGAATTACCAGATTTCGCAACTGACGAAGACATACCGATCGCGATTCCTCAAAGTGCCATCGCATCTCAGGGAAGCGATGAAGATGGAGATGCGCTATTTTACTTCGTGCGAACCCCTGGTGTAAAAGGTCAGATGCAATGGTCCGCATCCGATTTCGCTTTGTTCCAGCCAAACTTGAATTCCAACGGTGTGGATCCCTGGGTGGTCCAAGCCTTCGACGGTCGTTCTTGGTCCGTTCCGCAAACATTCAGCATCGATGTTCGCCCTGTCAATGATCCACCCTCAGGAGTTTTGTCCGCCAACGAGTATCGTGTGCCGGAATTAATCCCAGGAGCAACCTTGGGGCGTTTTGAAGTCGTCGATCCCGACACAGATGCCATGTATCGCTATGCGGTTTCCGATGGAAGATTCATGATCGCTAACGGACTGTTGAAGTTGATGCCAGGAGTAGCACTCGACTACGAGGCGGTTTCATCTTTTGTGGTAACGGTGTCGGCTGTCGAGATCGCTCATAACGATTCCGTCACCAAGCAGGTTACCATCAGTGTCGAAGACAGGAACGATCCGCCACAAGCCATTCTTTTTAATGGCAGTGGAGCGATTCCTGAAAAATCAGCTCCCTATGTCTTAGGGAGCGTCAGCGTTGTGGACCAAGATCGTTTTGAAGTCTTCAACGTGAGCGTCTCGGACCCGAGATTTGAGGTTGTGCGGAACACAGTGCGAGTCAAGCCCGGCCATGGAGTTGTTTATCAAGATCCAGGCTGGGTCGAACTCACGTTCGTGGCTGTATCAGCAACAACCGGCGATACGCTTAGTCGAACCGAACGATTCCGAGTGATCAAGGATGAAACACCGTACCATAATGATCAGAATCCGATGGATGTCGACGGAGACGGTGCAATCACGCCCTTGGATCCTCTTTTTGTGATCAATTACATCAACAATCACGGCCCGGGTGCGGTATCTGTGGGTGAGGGCGAGAGTGGAGGTCAGATCGATGTCGATGGTGACGGACAGGTCACACCGATCGATATTTTGATCATCATCAACACCCTGAATAAACAGAATAGTCAAGTCCTCGGATCGCCAACTTTCGGAGGTGGAGGTTTACCCAGCGCCGAGGGGGAGCAGCGGCCCGATGGGCTGACGCCCGCATGGATTCCGTCCGAAGATGAGCAGCCAGGGCGACGTTCGCGACGCGTGGCCCGTTGATAAGGGCGCTCAGCGCGTTGGTGGGCAAGTGCCTTCCTATCGGTGTATAGCCGGTGTTATTGTTGCAAACAAGCTTCTCAGTCGTTGTTTTTTTTGCGTGAACGCTTTCTGGCTGCCAAGCAATACTCTCGGCGATTGTGAGCCAGTTGCCTCGCTTCGACCCATTCAAATCCCCAAGATCGAACCCGTTCGATGTGCGTGGGGATTTCTTGCGCATGCTCCCATTCAGGAAGTTTCATTGTCAAGACTAGGCCTCGAAAGTTCGATGTCGGATAGTTTACGATCGCTTCGACGGTATCCAGCGTATAATTGGGAGTTACGTTCGCATCGCAAACGAGAATGCGAAACTGGCTAAAGGCCCGACGTTTCACTTGCACGGATCGATTTAGCCAATGGGAAAAGTTGGGATGTTGTAAAACAGCAGGATCCATTTCGGCAGGGTCGATTCCCGTGACTCTCGCTCCTTGTTCCAGCAACCATTGGCATGCCCCGCCTGGCGAGGAGCCAATTTCCACGATGCGTTCCTTGGGACGGATCTGAAATCCAGCCCACGCGAAAGCCTCAGCGATTTTGTAGTACGCTCGACTGATGACGTCTTGTGGGACGGGCAAATCTGGAATCCCACCTGGCCATTGATCATACCGCGTCTGAATTGACTTGGCTGCGAGCCACCAACGACCTGGGGTATCGAGAATCACTTCGAGTACGCGGTTGGAGTCGGATTTCGGCGGTGTGATTTTTCGAGTGTCTCCGGGGCCATGGCAGAGCACGGCGCGGGAGTCTTGGTTTGCCTCGAGCCTAACGCGAAGTTTGGATGCGATTTCGCGGGCGAGTTCTGAATTTCCTGGTTCAAAACCCCGCCAGCCTACCGGATGGTTATCCCGTTCCCAGACGTGCATCAACTGCCAATCCAAGTCTCGAACCTGCTCGATCACTTTGTCCGTCAATTGATGGGCGTCGCTTCCTTCGAATTTGCCTAGGATAAATCCTCGAGAGCGAATCAACGGAGCTTGTGGGATGGCTCGCGACCAAATCGAGAGTGCCATCTGGCCTTTCAGGGTTAGGAATCCTTTGCTGGAATAGGCGATACGAAACGGCCCATTTGGCTCGCACCATTGGTGTTTCAAGAAATTTTCCGCCCCGTGCTGGCAGGAAAAATAGAGAAATTGACTGTTGTTGAGAATACTCATGCCACGCGCTAGATTAACTGACGAAGCCATTCAAACCAACTACAAAATGGTTGCAAGGTCGATGATTCCATTGGTTCGAAACAGTTTGCCGTGGACGATCAGGGGGTGTTTCGCGTATAACCTCTCCCAGTGGTAAAGAGAATTCTTGGGATTGTGTACACACCGGCTGAGGGGTATGGGGAAAAACGAAGAAGCATTTGAAGTGGAAGGGACTGTCACGGCAGCACTCGCAAACACGCGATTTCGAGTGCAACTCGAGACCGGTACGGAGGTCTTGGCGCATGTTGCTGGGCGGATGCGAAAGAACTTTATTCGCATTGTGCCGGGGGACAAAGTGAGAGTCGAGTTGTCCCCTTACGATCTTACGAAGGGGAGAATCGTTTTCCGGGAGCGGTAGAGTCCCCTCCGATGGGAGAACTCCAAAGTACTCTCTTTTTGAGGCTTTGACGCGCGAGAGACCGCTATCCTGTGTAGGATTTGCCGACTATATTCTTCTCTCGCTATTTTCTGCTACCGATTTCGATCATGAGTTGCCAAGATCTGGCGACCGGCAGCGAACTTAGTATCGCACTGCAGTTCTGATTATCTTCCTTTTCGAGGAGTTTCTGTTTATGAGATTGCGTTGGTTTGCGATGGCTTGCTTATCTGCCGCGAGCTTCATGTCCATGACCTTTTCCGCCCCATCGAAGCTCTGGGCTCAGGGGACGCAGAAGTTCGATGTGCCTAGCCTGGAATCTAGTGGTAGTACTGGCAGCGAGGTCGTAACGGTGGCCATTGCTCCTCTAGACACCCTACTGCCTCACATCACCCATGTGATGCGATTGGTCGGAGCGGGAGGTCAGAGCGGACTGGTGAATCAGGCTGTTAACGGCTACACGAGCGGAATAGATCGAGCTCGACCGATTGGGGTTTTCGTCACGCTGGGAGAGGCTGGCGTACCTGTCACTGTTGCATCGCTTCCTATTTCAGACCTCGATTCTTTTCTCGGTGGCTTAGAATTGTTCGGGGAACCGGAGGACTTGGGTGACGGACTGTGGAGCATGAGCCTCGGGCCCAACACCATGTTCGCTCAGGAAAAAGGTAAGTGGCTCTATGTCTCCAGCTCCGAGGAATCTTTGGAAGATCTTCCGGAGACCGGAGTCGAGAATTTGCAAGGCATGTCCGCCAAGAACGATCTTTGGGTCGAAGTTAATGTTCAAAACATCCCTGATGACTTGGTAGACCTCATCGCCGGACAGGTGCGAGCAGGATTCGAGCAAGCAATGGAAGCACAAGCAGGAGATGCTTCGGACGAGGAATTGGAGGCGACGCGTGCTCAAGGCGAACAGATGATGAAGAGTCTTGAAGAGACCATGGCGGGGACCGAGAAGTTTGTTCTCGGCTTAGGAATTCGCCCAAGTGAGAAGACGATGACCATCGATGCGGGGGCCAAATTCGTCGAGGGTTCGCGCTATGCCAAGCAGATGCAAGAACTGAAGACCGCGAAATCCAAGCTCAGTGGTGGTATCACCGAGGGGGGGATGATGTCTTTCAAGCTCTTTCAGATGATCGCCCCTGAAGATGTTGCCCAAATGGAGAATTCCCTGTCTTCGTCGCTGGACGCAGTCTACAAGTCGATCGATGACAATTCGAACGACAAGGCTATTGCGGAACGTGCGAAGGCCTATCTCGATAGATTGGTGAAAATTTTGGTGGCCAGCAGCAAGGAGGGTTCGTTGGAGTCCGTAGCAAGCATATCAACAAGCCCATCCTTAAACATCTTCGCGGGAGTTGCCGTCGCAGATGGTTCTCAAGTTGAAGCCCTTGCCAAGGATCTTTCGGATGAACTGTCGCGAGCAAATGTACCTGTGAAAGTGGAGTTGAAGACTGGCGAGTACAAGGGTGTCACTCTCCATAAGCTGACGGCACCACTCCCCGAAAGTGCTGATGACTCCGCGAGGAAGATCTTCGGTGACCAGGTGAATGTTTCGATTGGTACTTCACCGAAAGCCATCTACCTGTCGATCGGAAAGACTGCTGAAGCCTCCTTGAAGACGGCTCTAGATGGAGTTGCTGCTACGCCTGCTTCGGCCGCGGATTCGCTGAAAATGCGGATGAGCCTCTCTCAACTCCTGAATTTCATTCAGAGCATCGAACCCAATCCCATCGTGGATAGCATGCTCTCGTCGCTAAGCTCAGGTGATGATCAAGTGATGATGGACAATCAATTGATTGAGCGTGGCTCTGTCACGCGATTGACCATCCAGGAAGGGGTGCTCAAAGCCGTTTCCGGCGGGGTTCAAGCTGGCATGGCAGGCCAAGGTGGCGGTTTCTAGTAAATCGGCTCCCCGGTCACGGAATCAACATCAAATAATCACGGCTTGCGGGCCGTGATTTTTTCTTGATGCGAGTTCTTGGGCCTGGATTCAGTTTGCCAAGGGTTGAGCTTCAGTTCACAATAAGAGACGTTGGTTCGCAACATTCTCGCTAGGATTTCCATGTGAAACTGATTATCGCCATCGTTCAACCCAATCGCTTGGAGGCTATCAAGGAGGCTTTGACCGAGGTGGAAGTCTTTCGCTTAACCGTCTTGGATTGCCTTGGCTTTGGTAGACAAAAGGGCCGCAGAAATCCTTCTCGGATCCAGGATCCATCGGTTCACTTATTGCGAAAGCTGCAATTGCAGATCGCCGTTAACGATGAATTCGTTGAACCGACGGTGCAGGCGATCCTCAAGGGGGCCAAGGCCACCGATAGCGGAGAAATTGGAGACGGCAAAATCTTTGTTCTTCCCATGGAGGATTGCATTCGAATACGCACTGGAGAAAGGGGACCGGAAGCGATCTGATGTCCGCCACCGTGGAAAGCTCGATCCCTCAATCCCATGAAAACGGATTCAGTTCTCTCGAACCGACGTGCCACGCACTGATCGAGTTGCGGGACGTTGCCAAGGTTTACCAATTGGACGAGGTGGAGGTCCGCGCGTTGGATGGGGTGGATCTGACGATGCATCGCGGGGACTACTCTGCCCTGATTGGCCCGAGCGGTTCCGGAAAATCGACACTGATGAATACTCTCGGTTGTCTCGATCGACCGACCCGCGGCAGTTACCGACTCGATGGCATCGAAGTGGTGAATATGTCCGCGGATCAGCGCGCTCGCATACGAAACGCTCAGATTGGATTCGTCTTTCAGAATTTCAACCTGCTCGCTCGAACCAGCGCCCTTGAGAATGTTGAGTTACCCATGCTCTACGGAAAACGGATGAGCGCGCGAGCAAGGCACGATCGTGCTAAGGAATTGCTGAGTCTCGTCGGACTAGGCGATCGTCTTGATCACCATCCAGGCCAGCTTTCTGGCGGTCAGCAGCAGCGAGTGGCTATCGCCAGAGCATTGGCTACAGAACCTTCGATCCTGATGGGGGACGAGCCCACAGGCAACCTCGATTCCCGCACCAGTCGCGAAGTCATCGACCTTTTTCGGCAACTCAATGAAACGAAATCATTGACCGTAATACTGGTTACACATGATTTGTCTGTAGCTAAAAACGCGCGGCGGAATATTGTTCTTCGGGACGGCAAGATCATCGCTGATACACGCGACCACGAGCTTGCCGCTGCCGCTCTTCGAGCCTCGACTGAGTAAATGATCACCTCAGGCATAACAGTTCGTCGAAGCAATATGCGTCCAAGAGACGTTTTCTATCGACTTTGTTCTGTTCGAAAGATCAGGAATCGGTCGATCGAGGTCCTCGCCTTGCTAAGTCTGTGCGCGGTGATCGGAGGTAGGTCGACATCGGCACAGGAGTCGAGCGAGTCCTCTACGAAACCAGGGGCTGCTCCAGGGCATTCGATCCATGCCGAAGCATTCAACGAGGGACCTCGCCAATCCGCATATCTGATGCAAGGGATGGGAAGTGTCCACTGGCCAACGACAACTCCGAGTCCTATAGCTCAGCGATTCTTCGATCAAGGCTTAGCACAGTTGCACGGGTTTTGGTACTTCGAGGCCGAGCGATCTTTTCGTCAAGCCGCCTCGATCGACCCGGAATGCGCAATTCATTATTGGGGCATGGCGCGAGCCAATATCGAGAACCCGAAACGCTCCGATGGATTTATTCAACAAGCCGTCAGGCGGATGGAAACCGCGAGCAAGATCGAACGTCGTTTGGTCGAGGCCTGGAAGGACAGAGTTCAAAACTGGCCTGAGGACTCCCCTGACACCAATCAAGATAGCGGAGAGGAAAATACGAAGCAAAAGCGACGATCTCGAAGTGCCAGCGAGACTGTCCGCAAAGAGCGCAAAGAGCGGCTGAAACAATATGCGAAAGCGATTGAGGATATCTCGCTGGATTATCGCGATGATGTGGAAGTCAAAGCCATGCTGGTTCTTCAGTACTGGCAGAATCAAGGCGAGGGGATCGAGATCCAAAGCTATGCTGCGATTGATGCGTTGCTTTCCGAAATCTTTCGCTTGAGTCCAAGGCATCCCGCGCACCATTTTCGGATCCATCTCTGGGATTACCGCAAAGAAGAGCTCGCGCTGACAGCGGCAGCCAACTGCGGTCCGAGCGCGCCGGGGATCGCGCACATGTGGCATATGCCTGG
>JBILVV010000436.1:0-4052 GCA_044370255.1 Pirellula sp. | reverse complement strand
ACACACGTATTCTCGATTGCATCGCTACGCGGATGCTGCATGGCAACAAGAAGCATCTGCGAGGGTAGATCATGCGCACATGATGAGGGATGTCATCATGCCAGATCGGATTCATAACTATGCTCACAACAACGAATGGTTGATCCGCACTTGGATGTTTCTCGGCAAGATCGATGATGCGATTGCGTTGTCGAAGAATATGATCGAGTTGCCGAGGCATCCCGAGTACAACATGATTGAAGGCTCTGGCAGCGCTTCATACGGTCGGCAACGATTGTTCGCTGCGTTGAGCAACTTCCAACGATGGGAGCAAATGCTCGAGCTTTGCTCTTCGCCCTACCTCAAAGACCCCGATGATGCAGAGTATTCTCAAGATGCCGTACTGGCTTGGCGAGGGATTGCGTTAGCGCAACTCGGAAGAAGCGAAGAGGCGACAAATATTCGTGAGCAAATCACCTCGATGCGAAGTACGTTGCGACGATCGCTCGAGGAACTTGATGAAGTCAATGCGGATACGCGCCGGCTTCCGCCCCAGTTGCTCGAACCGTTTGATCCTCCCTCGGATTTGTTCCATTCCGAGAACGATCGAGCCTTGCCCGAAAAAGTGAATCGAGAATTCGATGATGCAGCATGGAAAGATAAGCCTGCTCAGGAACGAGAACGGGCTAAGAAGCGGCATGAGATCCGATATCGGTACTATCGACTAGGAGTACGGCTTGCGGCGCTCGATGCGCATCTAGCTGCCAAGCGTGGGGATTACCGCGCCGCGGTTCGACTGTCGCACGAGGCAACGGACATCATCGAAGCGATCCAGCGAATCGAATGGTGCTCCCTGGCTGGATCGCATGAGCTGGCGATTCAAAAAGCAGCATCTATGTTGAATGATGCAAAGGGGCAAGTTCTTCCGGCGGCGATGACCGCTCAGGTTGCGCACCAAGGAATATTGGCGCTGCCAGGCAGTACCTCTCTCGAAACATGGAAGGAGACGCGCAGGAAAGCGGTCCAGCAGTGTTCGGATCTTTTCTTCGAATGCGATTCGAAGTTACCGTGGTTGGGACCCGTTCGATTGATCGCGCAGGAATCGCACCCGGAAATCGAATGGGGCAAACAGCCGATAAGTCCGAAGGACTTAGGTGACAGGCCTTCTTTGGACTCTCTCGGACCCTTGCGATGGAGTGCGCCTGCGGCACCGATTTGGGGAGCGACAAATGCCGCGGGTGAGGAGTTTTCGTCGAAGCGTATGGAGGGTAAACCCTATGTGCTCATCCTTTACCTTGGTTTTGGATGTCTGCACTGCGCAGAGCAGTTGCGGAAATTTTCACCCGAAGTGGATCGCTTTCGCGAAGCGGGAATTGAGGTCATCGGCGTGAGTTCTGAAACACCTCAGTCGCTTGCCGAAGGACTCAAAAGGTACGATCGGGAGATGCGCATTTCACTGGCATCCAATGCAAGTATGGATGTGTTCAAATCCTTTCGCTGTTTCGATGACTTTGAAGGGCAACCGTTGCACGGGACGATTTTTGTAGATGGCAACGGTCGAATTCGGTGGCAGGATATTGGCCACGAGCCATTCATGGAACCAGATTTTCTTTTGCGAGAGGCGAAGAGATTGCTGCGTTTGAGCGAGTTTCAGAAAGGGGATTCGATGCCGGATCGTTCGGTAGCAGATCGTGCGGCACAGGTTGCTCGTTGACCTGGAGTATTCATGACGAGCAGTTGCCTTAGGTGGTTACTTCGTGAGGTTCGAGATGCTGATGGGAGTTCCAAAAATCGAGTTTCCACGTGCCGTTGCATCGAGTGAGCCGGGAGATCGAAGTGTTGACCACTTCGCCTAAATGCCGCTCGAGATCATCCTGCTGAAGAAGGGCTTCGAGGAGTCGTAATTTGAAGTCGGCATGGATGATCAGCCCCCAACGCTCGCCCGAAGCCAGAGTCTGGCCTGAAACACTGCGGCTGGAATCACTGCGGCTGGAATCACTGCGTGTGAATCCTGTCGATGTAGATTCAATCCACGTGGCAACGCGTTTCGCTCGTTCCCTAGCCTCTGCTAGTATTTCGTAGTGATCGAGGGTATTCCAGCCCTTATCGGGAATCTCTGGATCGATTGACCACGAAGGGCACAATTTCTGGAGGGTGGTTCGTCCCATACCGGGCATGGGATGTCGATCTCCGGCAGCGTGGCCTCGATAGCACCCTCCTTGCTCGAATAAATCACGATGGATAAATGGTTGTAAGCCTAGCGTACTGGCGGCGTCTCGCGTGGTTTCAATCGAACGCAAGAACGGGCTGGTGTACAGGCGTGTCAGTCCGAGAGGTGCGAGTGCCCTGGCTAATCGTTGGGCCTGCTTGTGACCTAGGAGAGTGATGGGGGGATCGGGAATACGGAGATGTTCGTCTTGAGCGTTGTTGGCGGATTGGGCGTGGCGGACGAGAAATATGCTGAGGCTCATAGGCGAGTTCGGGATTCCGTTATACTAGGGAAGGAAATTACTGGTTGTACTGGCGTTTCCAACTGGATGTATGTCTGCGGTTGAGGATGGATCGGCGGGGAACTTATGTCGCATACGATAGTGATTTTCGGTGCATCGGGGGATCTGACAAGCCGCAAGCTAATTCCGGCACTTTACAGACAGTATCTTCGAGGACGACTCCCTGAGCCAGTGCGTATCGTAGGGGTGTCACGAAGCGCGTTCACAACAGACCAGTGGCGAGCCCAACTCGGGGAGAGCACGGCGAAATTTGTGAAGGGGGATTTCGACGCCGAGGCCTGGAGTGCTTTCTCGCAGTGTATCTTCTACTGTCCGGGTGACATCGGAAGTGAGTCGGATTTCCACAAGCTCGGATCATATCTCTTGGAGATTGAGGAAAACAAGCCTGCCGATCGTGTCTACTATCTTTCGACTATGCCGCAGTTGTACGCATCCGCGATCGAGCAGCTCGGAAGAGCAGGTTTGAACAATGACCCAGCAGGACAGCGTCGGGTTGTCATTGAGAAACCGTTTGGAACCGATTTAGCGACTGCGCGTTCCCTCAACGAGTCGATCCACCAAACGTTCCGCGAGGATCAAATCTACCGAATCGACCATTATCTTGGAAAGGAAACCGTTCAGAACATATTGGTCCTGCGATTTGGCAACACCATTTTCGAGCCGTTATGGAATCGTAATTACATCGAGCATGTTCAGATCACTGTAGCGGAAGAGGTCAAGGTTGGGCGACGCGGCGATTACTATGATAAAGCCGGTGTGCTCAGGGATATGTTTCAAAACCACATCTTCCAATTGATGATGGTCACTGCGATGGAAGCTCCTGTGCGCTATACAGGTGAATTCGTGCGGGATGAAAAAGTAAAAGTGCTCCAGGCCATTCGCCCATACCGGGGGAGCGATTTCGCAGAGTTTGGGGTTCGCGGTCAGTACCTCGGTTACAACAAGGAAGAGGGGGTTCCTAAGGACAGTCAGACGGAGACCTTCGCAGCGTTGAAGCTTTATATCGATAATTGGCGGTGGAGGGGGGTGCCGTTCTATCTGCGCAGTGGGAAAGCGATGAGTTGTCGATCGACTCAAATCGTAATTCAGTTTCGCGAGCCACCGCACATGCTATTTGGCGAGCAAAAATCGTATCGGCCGGAGGCCAATCGCTTGGTCATTCAGATCCAACCGGGCGAAGGAGTGCAGATCTTCTTTCAATCCAAAGTTCCCGATTCGGACATGCGATTACGTCTCAGTGAACTGGATTTCCGATTCGATAGTAGTGGCAAAGAGCCGCCGGATGCTTATCAACGATTGCTGCTGGATGCGATGCTCGGGGACCCAGGCTTGTTTGCAAGAAGCGATGAGGTAGAGCAATCTTGGAGGATCATCGATCCCATCATTACCGCATGGAAGAGTCCAGCCGCCCCAACTCTCAATGTCTACGAGCCTGGAATGTGGGGACCAACGCAGTGCGGTGAGTGGATGCAGAATCAAGGGCGAGGTTGGTTCGATACCTGTCCCATCCTGCCGTTGGGATGAGAATCGGATATTTCTCGGAATCTTCATCTGGACAGTCCA
>JBILVV010000070.1:0-15138 GCA_044370255.1 Pirellula sp. | reverse complement strand
CCGGTTTCTTCGACGTGCGGTTCCATGGCGCCTCGTTTGGCAAGCGAGATGCGCGAGTGGGATGCTTGCCAAGTGAGTCCATCGTCGTCGCTGTACAACGTCGTCGCGGAATACGGGCCGTTCTCCGCCGGTTTACCCGGTACGGGCGGACTAGCAGGCAACAGCAACCGGCCCGAAGACAGTCGCTTGATCGTACCGTTGCACAGCGAGAAATCTTGCCTGGGTACAAACTCCGATAGAGAGGTGAAGGTCTCGCCTTCATCAATCGATTTCCAAACATGATTCGTCAGCACCCCTGGACGATGTTGACGCATGAAGACTAGAAGAACACCACCATCGCGAGCACGAATAAGGCTTGGGGAATACACATTCAGATCGCCCGATTCGGTTTCAGTGATGACTCGATGCTTTCCCCAGCTTCGCCCTCCATCAGACGATTCCTGAGCGACCAATCGAGTCTTGGAAAAATCGCTTCCGTCTCCTGCGAACTCCATGTAGACCAACAGCAGTCGACCGTCCGCAAGCTCGATCACATCCCCTTCGCTTTTGCGGGTGTAGTCTGATGCACTTTTGGCCACAGTCACAATCTCGGGATCCAGTGACCTGGATGGGGAAAAGGCGACAGGTTGCCAATAACCATGCATCGCGCAGTGCCCGTCGCTTACATGAGTAACCTGCCAGACCGATGTCGCATCGAACGCTTGGCTATCGACCTCAGCTACGTAGAGTTGCATCGTGCCGCTACGATCGGAGCCGAACAGGATCCATTTCCCGTTGGGGGAAACAGCTGGGTGATAATGCCGCGTTTTCGGTTGAGAATGCGTCAGGCGATTCGTGTTCCCATCGAGATCCGCACGCATCAACTCGATACTGTCTCCGATCTTGGACGTGAAGTAGATGCTCTGGCTATCGGGTGCCCAGACGGGCACGTCGCTGCTCTCGCTATGGAAATCGGGATGCCTCAGCACCTCTACCACGCCGCGATATCCTCCGCGATCGGCAAGCTTGCGCAGTCCGGTCCCGTCTTTCCTGACGATATGCGGATGGCAGTTGTAGTGCTCGCCTGACAAGAACATCAACCACTCGCCATCGGGGGACCATTGCGGCACGAAGTTGAATGAGTTCCCAGTCTCGATGTGTTGTCTTCCGGTACCGTCCGCATTGGCGACATAGACTTGGTAGTCTTCATGGTAGCTGATGCGAGACCCATCGGGCGAGGCGCTGTAGCCATAGCTAAACCCAGCCCCCCCTCCGGACACATCTCGTTTATTTCTACCATCAAGATCCATCAGAAACGGCTTGGATATTCCGTTGATAAGGGCTGTGAATCCGTAGCCTTTACTGTTCGGCAAGAAGAACAGACCGGTGTTGTAGATACTGACCCGTTCGCTCGCAGTGAGATTTCTGATGGAATCATTGTTGATATCGACTAGGCAGGAGTCGACAAGCCAGCCCTCGGTCATACGGAACGTCTTATGTTCCCGCTCCCACTGGGCATTCGCGGGATCTTCCCAGGAACGGTAGACGATGGCTTGTCGACCATTCGGTGACCAACCCGCAAATTGGGTCCAGCTGTTTTCTTCGTCAGCAAGTTTCGAGCCGATCGCGCGCCGCTGAGAACCGTCGGCCCGAACGATATAAGCCCGCCTGGTGATCCAGTTCGCAAACTGGCCTTCGGGCAGATCGTTTCGGCTTTCGCTGTACCCGATCCATAGATCCGGCGCCATACCATCCCCCGTCTCGGTGCACATGATCACTAAGACAGCGAACAAAAAAGAAATCATCGACCGCTCCTTTTCTCGCGCATCATACCCAAGATTTCGGTAAACCGCTAATGAACCGTTGGACGCTAATCAAAGCACCCGATCGTCCCAATTCGGCATACAATCGTTGTGCAACGGACTTCCAGTCCGTTGAATGTCCATACGACCATTACGACGGACACTACGACGGACTGGGAAGTCCGTCGTACAAAAGGCGTACACAGAAGTGGCATTTCGGTGAGTGCATGGCAGCTGCAATCGTGCGATTCTCCCAGCGATCTGGGCTCTCAGGCTTGTGCGATCTCTGAGATTTCTCCGGCGCTGTCTCCGAACGACCCAAGATCGATCCCGAATCGGTGCGCGATACTGAGCAGAAGGTCATTCATAGGCCTCTCCTCTTGGTAACGCAGATACTTGCCATGGCTAAGCCCCAATGCGCCACCACCCGCGAGCACGAGCGGGTAATTCTTGTGGACGTGCGTCTCACCCGTGCCGGAACCGAACAAGCAGACGGTGCTGTCGAGCAAAGTACCCGATCCATCCGGAGTATCGCTGAGCTTTCTCAGGAACTTGCAGAATTGTTCGATCAAAAAAGTGTCGTATTTTGCCCATCGCGCATAGCCTCCTTCCGATCCCGTACCGTGGCTGAGGTTGTGGTGTGTCGGCAGACCGATCACGCTCGGGAACGAGTCGCCGATGCAGGTACCTTCGCAGGCGATTTGGTACGTGATCACTCGGGTGGAGTCGGTTTTTAGTGCTAGGTACATCATTTGGAACATCGAGTCGAGATAACTCTGCGCACCCTGCTTGGCAAATCCTTCCATCGCAACTGCGTTGGGGTCGACCTCGGGCCTGGGTACTCCTGCCCACCTCTCCGCGCGATCGAGATCGTGTTCCAGATCCCGAATCGATTGACGGTAATCGTCAAAGGCTCGGCGATCCTCGGCGTTGAGTCTGAGCATGAGCGCGTTGGCACTTTCACCTGTGGTGTCGAGAATACTCCGCCTGGGCCTAAGAGCCGCGGAGCCTCCGTCCTCCACACTGAAGAGGCGATTGAAGATCTGCCGCGGCTCATTGAGAGCTGGAATGAATTTTCGGTGAGCGTCCACGGAGATCGTTTGGGCCATGAGGGGTACACCTACGCCACCTCCGGACGACAGCACAAGTGATGGGAAACGTGTCTCTCCTTCCATGTGACCGGCAATGACCTGGTCGATGCTCGTCAGATTCGGACCTCCGGCCACGATGTTGGCGCCGTTGAGGAACACGCCACCGGTCCGGTGCCCTGCACCGATATTTCGATAGGCAGGGTGGGAGAGCCCGGAGAAGATCGTTACGTCAGAGCGGAAATCGGCCAACGGTGAGAGGGACTTTGAAAACTGGAAATCCCGACCGCCGTCGCCATCGGGAAACCAGTGGTAGTTGTGGTAGTCGTTGTTAGCAGGGTCGTTGCTCTGTTTGGGAAGCGATACGCCGAAGGGGAAGAAGATCGCGCAGAACCGCCGTGGTGATGCAGCCACCGCAAGCGGTGCGGCGCCCAGCTTCTCGAGTGAAGCAAAAAAGGGAAGAGCGAGCGTCGCTCCTGACCCTACGAGAAAGGCTTTGCGTCGGGTGAACTTCATGGGATGACTCCTGGTTAAGGTTTTTCAGTCAGGTTCAAGGATCCCGAGGACGTCGTGCCGATGCCTTGAAATGATGGGGACGTGGCGATTGCTCTCAAGAGCGCCGAGAAGTCGTATCCGCTGTCGGTCAAGGCGCGATGAGCCGCAGCCACGGTCAAGTCGTCGAGTGGATCGAGTCGGCGGCCGACGGCGTACTGAACGAGGCTCTCAACGAACCCTCGCGAAAAGGCTTCCACCCTGGATTCGAGGATATAGGCCTTCAGGTCACGCAGGCTCGCAATCCTGCGGCCATCCTCGAGTTCGAATGCGATGTCAACCTTCTGTTGTTGGTGGCCAAGCATTACTGCGTCCCGCCATGCCCCTGTGGCGTCAAAGTTCTCGAAGGCCAAGCCAAAGGGATCAATCCGGCGGTGGCAACCCATGCACGAATCACCCGACGCAGCATGCGCAGCGATCCGTTCGCGGAGTGTGGTGGCCTTGATCAATCCCTGCTCCTTGAGCGGCGTTACTTTGGGCGGCGGTGGAGGCGGGTCGTAGAGAATCCGCTCCAAAAGCCAAGTGCCGCGGCGGATAGGGTGCGAATCGGTGCCGTCGGAGTTCATTTTTAGGATCCGACCTTGCGTGAGCACACCTCCCAGCGGGCTGTCGGGCGGGAGTTTTACCTTGACGAACTCGCCCCGGCCGGAATAGCCATCCACTCGACTAGCCGCGGCTAGTCGGCGGTTGACCCACAGATGGTCGTCGTCGATCAACGACAGCACGCTGTCGCGGCCATGGAGTCCGAAGGCGTCGTGCACTGTGCGGCGGAACTGTTCCTTGATGTCGGCCTCGAGCTCAGCATCGTAGAACGGATGCTGTTGCGCATTGACGGCAATCGTATCGAATCGGTCGAGGTGCCAAGCCTCGGCTAGAAAGTGATCGACGAACCGCTGGATCCGAGGATCGGAGAACATCCGTTCGACCTCTGCCGTAAGCACGGATTCAACGAGAAGCTGACCTCGATCGCAAGACGCCAGGAGTTGCGAGTCGGGCGGTTCGCCCCACAGCCAAAACGAGAGCTTGCCAGCCAGCAGCAAGGCCTTGCCACGCGGGTCATTCGGCGGGCCAAAGTCGCCGAGGAAGAGATGCTCCGGCGCGATGAGAATTGTGGCCAGCACTTCGTGAACGGATTGTTCAAAGCCCACACCTTCGGCTCGCAATGCGCGATACAGTTTGAGGAATGGCTGCACGTCGGCGGCAGTGGCATACCCCCGTGCGGCGCGTTCAAAGAATCTACCGATCACCTGCTCGGCGTATACGTCGGTGGGACCGCGATCGGCAGCAGCGAAGAACACCGCGTTATGTTGCGGTGCATCGTCGAGCGTGAGTTCAGCCCAGTCGATCTCGATAGCCGGTGCCTTGCCCGCCAGCTCGGCTTGATTTTTTCGAAACACCTCCACGAGTTCCGAATCTTGCATGTAGTAGTTCGGCAGCGTCTTGGCTCGGGCTCGTTCGTAGATCTCGTCGTACGATCCAACGTGAATGTTTCCCAGGCTGAAGCGATGGTGACCGGGCGTCCTGGGCAGACCGTTCTCGTGCCGTGTTGCATTCTCCACTTGAACAATGAACAACGCCGCCATCGTGTCGTACCAGTCGTTGGTTGAGAACGAGGCGAGCTTGGGCACGTTGCCATCGCGAAACGTGCGTTCTGGCGGAATGCTGTCCAGGAACGGAAAATCCTTGACATTACCAGCGAACTCGAGCACCTGCTCCTGCTCGGTGAGTTGCACGCTGTCGAGCGTACGGAAGTGATTGGCGAAGACATCAAAATAGCCAACATTGATTCGCATCAAGGGCAATGTGCCATCGGCAGCCGCTTTGCCTCGAGCTCGTATGCGAAATCGGAAAGTGCCCCGCGAATACATTTCGCTAACTGGAAAGGCGACGGCGTTGGCGAGGAGCAAGTCGTGATCGAATTTTTCGAGTGGCCCTGGCTGGAATGGAAACAGTGCGGGACCAAAGACCGCTTTGTTCATCGGACGACCCAGAAACGAGTCGCCCGTGATCTTCTCCATCTCCCGACGGCTTCGAAACTCATGATCGGAAAGCGGGTGAGAGACATTCTTGACGAAGTCGAAGACATGATCCTGTGTAGCACGCGATGTATAGCAGTGTTCGCCATGATAGAAATAATGGAGCGGTGGGCGAGGCTGCTCGATGTACGGAGCAAAATCGGCCAAGGCCTCGAGCGCAGCCTGCTTGAAAGCCTCCAGATGGGATTTAGTCAGCGGGTTCGAACCGGCATCGTTCGAGAATCCGTTGCTCTCAACGGCATCGACAGGTGCGTTCTGCTCCAATACGAAATCGCGTAATGACGACTCGGCTCCCACCAGTGTCAGTAACGAACGATTGAACTCGCGATTGGTTAGCCGCCGTACCACATGACGCGCACCCTTTGCCATCAAGCGATCGCGTTCGATCTCAAGGCCGCGGTCGATCCAATCGCAAAGCATGGCGACTTCCCGAGGTTCGATCGGATCAGCGTCCTCGGGCGGCATCTTGTTGCCTGCTAGCACGCGACGTACCTTTTTCCATAGTGCGACTTCCGATGGCTGGTCCAACGTGCCATCAGCCGTTGCCAGCACCACTCCTCCTTCTCGAGCCTCGGCATCGTGGCATGATGAGCATGCCTTATTGAGTAGCGGAGCTACATCACTTCGAAATTGCTCGGCGTGTTGGACTGATATAGAACGATGCGTGTGATTGGCAATGATTGGAGCTGAACCCAGCCATTGGATACCGATGATCCGCTGTTCGACGAGTCCCGTGCTCGGCTCAAGCGATCCTGGTTTCCTGCCGGCAAACTGTTCGACACCGAGTTTCCAAACCACGCGTTTATCGCGGGTAACCTCAACAAGCTGCAGCGCCGTTTCCCTCGGATCCTGGTAGTGCCAATCGGAGTTCGATATCAGTGTATGGCCGTTTTCGAATCGATGAAAACCGCCGAACCAACCATGAAATCCTTGGACTTCTCCAACATCGAGCTTCCAAACCACCTGACCGGCGGGATCAACCTCGATGAGCCCCCCGCTTGAGGCCGCGCCCTCGCCTCGCCACGACATCAACGTATTTCCCGTTGACAATCGCTCGGCGACTGCCGGCATGCCAGGCACTTCGTAACGCCAGAGTTCACGCCCTTGATCGTCGATTTCGACGTAGGCTTTCTCAGCCCGCAAGGCGAGTAGAAATGTACCCGCTCGTGTGCGACGGAGCAAATTGTAGCGAACATGGATGTCTGCCTTCGGGTCCGTAGGAACAGGGATCCGCCGCGCGATCCGTCGCCCCTGATCCGTGAGTTGGATCAGTTCCATGCTCTGGGCGTCCACGGTCATCACATCGCCATTCGGAAGGGGTACACAAGTTTTGAGCTCCACCGGCTTTTCGACTCGGTATTCCCAAACGATGGCGCCATCAGGCGCGATCTCTCGGATCCACTCGTGCGATGCACAGAGATAATTTCCCGAAGGAAGTTGGCAACCGTCGTAGATCATGTCGGACCAATCGACTACCGAGGCTTTCGCCCCAGAGGTAGGTACATCGGGCACAAAGAAACGAGCAAACTTGCGGTTCCCATCCCGATCCCAGACGCTGATCCCCTCACACGACGCGATGAATACATCGCCAAGCTCGATACCATCGTTGCCATCCTGCTCCGTCTTCGAAATCGACAATCCGGTAGTAGCGTGGCATATCCAAACAGTAATAATCGCGAAATGCAGGATGAATGTTTGCAAGCAACTCAACATCGCAAACGGCATCGAGGATGCTTGTCGAATATTTGGGAAGGCAAATCGGATTCTTCCAAAAGGTCCAATAGTCGCGATCATCTTAGAATCTCTTTTACTATATGCCCATGTACATCGGTCAGTCGATGATCGCGGCCTCCGTAGCGGAAGGTAAGTGCTTCGTGATCAATTCCCATCTGATGCAAGATCGTAGCATGCAGATCGTGAACGCTCATCGGATTCTCAATCGCATTGGCTCCAAACTCGTCGGTATTACCATACACCGTTCCAGGCTTGAATCCTCCTCCTGCTAAAAAGATCGAAAACCCACTTACATGATGGTCGCGACCGGTATTCTCATTGATCGCGCCGGTGTGTGGGGTGCGACCCATCTCTCCAGCCCATAACACGATCGTCTCGTCGAGCAAGCCTCGTTGATCGAGATCTTGAATCAGTGCGGCCACGCTCTGTTCGGTCACGCGAGCGTTCTTTTCATGGAGCACTTTCAACTGTCCATGCTGGTCCCACGGCGAGTTGTTGCCGTCGAAACTAGGGCATGTGATTTCAATAAATCGAACACCCGCTTCGACCAGCCGCCTCGCTCGCAGCGCCTGACTTGCATAGTATCGCTGATGTTCGTCCGAAGAATCCGTTCCGTACAGTTTGTGGATGTACTCGGGCTCTTGAGAAATATCGGCTAACTCCGGAACCGCCGTCTGCATTCGAAACGCGGTTTCGTAATTGGCGATCATCGACTCGATGGCTTGAGGGTCCGAGGTCGTTTGCGAGAATGCCTGATCCAACGCTGCGATCGAATCGAGCTTGCGTCGCTGGATGTCGGACGGATCCGATGGCAGAATGTTATCAACAGGATTCCCCTTGGCTCGCAATAGGGTGGCTTGGTGATTCGCAGGCAAGAACGAGCTGCCGAAGTTCTCCATGCCACCGTTGGGCACCCAGTCATTGTTGAGCAGAACATAGGCTGGCAGATTCGCGTTCTCTGTCCCTAGTCCGTAGGAGAGCCACGCTCCGATGCTCGGGGCCATGCCGATGCTCCTCCCGGTATGCAGCAGCAGGTTGGACTGACCGTGCAGAGGCAGTTCCCCGACCATCGAACGCACGACGCATAAATGGTCCGCGACCTCGGCAATGCGAGGAAAAAGCTCGCTGACCCACAACCCGCTTTGACCGCGCTGTTTGAACTCCCACGGGCACCCGAACCATACGCGATTGGCATCCGACTGCGATTTCTTGGAAACCCAACGCGAACCGATCGGCTGCCCTTGATGTTTCTTGAGCATCGGCTTGTAGTCGAAGGTATCGACATGACTGGGACCTCCATCCATGAAACAAAAGATCATTCGCTTCGCACGTGCCGCTCGCTTCGGCTCAGAGGCCGAGGCATTGGAAACCATCCCCATCAGGGCCAACCAACCGAAGCCCGCGCTCGAGTGCTGCAGGAAACTCCTCCGAGTGGAAGTTCCACAAACAGCTCCTGGGCAATTGCGACGCCAATGATTCATCGTGGTTACCTGGTGTGGATAAATTCCTTGGTGTTGAAAAGGGTATGGGCCAGATGTGCCCAAGCCCCCTTATCCATCATGAGATCGTATTCGATGTGATCGTCGTTCGCAGAGACTTCGCGCAATAACGCCTCCAAGTGGTTTCGTTCCCGCTCGTTGGATTGCCGTCCCCAGGCCGCGATCACCATGGCATCGATACGCTCGCCAGGATTGCGATGGGGCTGCTGGATGATCTCACTAGCCCAGTGCTTCGCCAATTGCGCCACCAGAGGATCGTTGAGCATCAGCAAGGCCTGCGTTGGAACACTCGTGACGTTCCGTCGCCCGCTGGGCAGCTTCAATTCCGGAAGATCAAAAGTCGTGAGGAATTTCGGAGGATTCATGATCGACATCATCAAGTAAATCGACCTGCGCCCATGACCATCTACGGGACCCGAGAACAGTCGCTTGGCCCCATCCTCGACGTTGCGAGGAGGAAGGATCGGTCGACCGAACAACGATGGGTCTAATCGCCCCGATACCGCCAAGAGGGAATCGCGTATCTGCTCTGCCTCCAGTCTCCGTGTCGGATAATGATGTCGCAAACGATTCGACGGATCTCGCTGCTGAGCGAGCGGATGAACGGTTCCTGATTGTCGAAAGGTTTGGCTCAAAACCAGTTGCCTGACGAGCGTCTTGATCGACCATCGCTGAACCATGAAATCGCGGGCGAGCCAATCGAGCAACTCGGGATGCGATGGCTTGTCTCCCAGGCGGCCAAAATCATCGGGGCTGGCAACGATCCCGGTACCAAATACCCACTGCCATACTCGATTGACAGCTACGCGCGAGGTCAAGGGATGCTCGGGGCGCACCAGCGACTGAGCCAGTTCGAGTCGGCCGCTCCCCGGGCTCTGTTGAATCGAATCGTCCGGGCCGAACATCGAGAGCGATGAGGGCATCACCAAATCCCCCACCGTATCGACGTTTCCGCGAACATTGAAGTACATCCCCGATTTAGCCGACGCCCGTTCGTCCATGCTATTAACGCTCCGTGGGTACGGAATCGTTTGCTCGATATCGCGATAGGTTTGTACCAACGACGCGAGTCGACTCCCTGCGGATGCTTGATTGGGGAGCAATTTTTTGGCAATCATCCAGTCGACAATCGCACCATCTCCAGGTTGCATTGAGCCATCGCACCATCGCGCCACGGCCTCTTTCAGCCATTGCGTTACGCGAGCGTCGGCTTCCTCAGCGTTCTGAGGTGCGGGTCGATCCAATAGGTTGATATGGAAGTCCATCCGATCCAGCGGAGCACCGGAAGTGTCGTGCGACACGATTTGTGTAACGCTCAGCCAACTTCGTTTGTCGTAACCGAAATCCTGGTTCGGCAAACCGGCTGCGAGACCCGTGCGCGGTGGGAAATTCGAATTCAAGGAGGCGGTCGCAAAGTCGATCGTGACGCGTGTGATGCCGTTCTTCAAAGGCAAATCACCATACGATCGCCAACTCGGCTGCACCTGATTCAAAAACGCAACGCTTTCGCTTTGGATTGAGTTCTCATCGAGGATCAACGTGCCTGCATATTCGCCTCCCGCCAGCTTGACACTCACGATGCTGCCGGGGATGGTGTGTTGAGGTGGCATCCGAATGACACCGGGTAGCTTCGAGGAGAGCCTTGCGACAATCGTATCTCCCTCCAAAGCGACGAGCGGTGTCGCTTCGTCGACCCAACCTGTCTCGAACCCTTGGCCTTCCATCACCCAGCCGGTTGGCAGTTTTGGCTCGGAAAAATCGGCAAGGACCGTAAAGGCTTGGTTGGCATCGCTCCGAGCATTGCGATGCGTCTGCCATTGGCTCGCCAGGGCCTGCCATGCCAACGCGAAGCTACTAGATTCGGGATTGTTCGATTCTGGGTTGTTCGTTTCTTTAGCGAGTTGGAACAACGGATAATCGATGTCGCCGAATTGCGGCTCCTGTTTTTCCGGGTAGCTTGAAACAGCGTTTCGCCAATCCGCAGGCCGAAACTCGTTTGATCGCCAAAGGCTTGCCAATTCATCGCGAATGGCGCTTCGCAACTCTTGCAGCTTGTTGATTGCAGTTCTGTTTTTATCCGAAGCATCGATCGGTCGACTCGCCCAGCGCGGCGTGATGAACATAGCACCGAGCGCGTAGTAATCCTTCTGCGAGACCGCTTCGAGTTTATGGTCGTGGCAGCGCGAACAAGCGACCGTTGTGGCTAAGAAAGCTTTCGAGAAGGCATCGATCTTGTTGTTCACCATTTCCTGGTGAATGCCGTTGAAGTCGCGGCTGCTGCCGTGCCGGTGCTCCCCCATATGATAGAACATGGGTCCTATCCGGTTCTCGATCACTCCGACGTCATGATCGACTCGAGATTCAGTGAGCAGGTCGCCAGCGATCTGTTCGATGAGGAGCGTGTCAAAGCCGATGTCGTTGTTGAAGCCGCGAATCAGATAGTCGCGATACTCATGCGAACCCTTTGCGGGGTTGTCCCATTCGTATCCGTACGTGTCCGTGTAGCGAACCACATCCATCCAGTGTCGCGCGATCGCTTCGCCGTAGTGCGGAGAGGCTAGCAAGTGGTCCACAAGCTCCGTATATGCCCGCTCCGAGTCTATTTGCCACGAGGCCAGGAACGATTCCCGCAGCGGTGGGGTTGGAGGCAATCCGGTCAGTACGAAACTGACCCTTCGCAGCAAATCCTCAGGCTGGGCCGGTGGTGCGGGCTGTAACCCGTTCTGAGCCAACCGCGAACGAATGAAGCGATCCACCGGCGAACAATTCCATAGAGGATCTTCCACCTCGGGCACTGCTGGATTCGATAACGGTTTCAAGCTCCACCAATCGAGCCGCTCCTGGAAGGCTTGCGACCAGGCATCGATCGCTGGTTTTGTTGCGAACGTTTGACCTTGCCGCGGATCGATGGCTCCGTGTTCAATCCACTGGCGAAGAAGTTGAACATCATCAGCAGCGAGGGGACCGTCGGGTGGCATCTGAAGGTCTTTGTCTAAGTACACGACAGCGCGGTAGAGCAAGCTCTCGTCGGGTCGACCGGGGACAATCGCAGGTCCTGTGTGACCTCCAAGCTCCCATCCCGCACGCAGGTCGAGGCGCAAACCTCCTTCTTGAGTGTCTTGATCGTGGCACTCGATGCATCGATCGTGCAGAAGTGGGCGGATGCGTGACTCGAACATCGCCACCTTTTCCGGTGTCTCATTGAGTCCCGTCGATGGGGTGTAAGCGAACTCAGGCGGCAGCGAGCGATCGGTGAATGCAAACGAGATCGGACCCTTGACCTCGGGGCCTCGGATCGTTCGAACAGGTTCACCCGCATTCACCGAGTCGATCCGCCATGCGGTAACGTCTCCTAACCAACTAGCACAGTACAACCATCCATCCGGTCCGATCGCGACACACAACGGAGTCGCAATCCCTCCACCGGCACCTGCCCATTCGACCGTCTCGGAACCCACGGTCCGAAGAATGCGATTGCCCGAGGTGCACCAAAATGCGGCACCTTGCGAGTCGAAGCACAATCCCCAGGGATGCTGAGCCTGATGCTGGGCCCAGATCACGCTCATCGAGCCATCCAGCTTGTTGGTTTTGCGAATCGCTTGAGCTTGATAGTCTGTCACATAAAGTTCGTCCCCTTGCAATGCGATTTGGGTCATGCCCCCCGGAGACGCCAGCGCGATGTCATCGAGCCATTCGCCGGACGGATAAGCGTAACGTTTGACCTTGCCATCTCCTTGGCTGGCCACCAGCAGATCACCTCGATGCCAAGCCATCCCGGTCGCGCGATGCAATCGACCGCCGTATCCTTCGGGGACTTGGATGAACGTTTCCATGCGTCCGGCCGGATCGTATCGAAGCACTGTTCCCATCTCGTTCGGCTTGCCGGTCGAAATCAGGAGCCGGCCATCGCTGTCGATCAAGAGTGCATTCGACGGGGGCAAGCCGCTGAGCAGCGTGCCAAGATGCTTGCCTGTTTCCAACTCATAGCGTTCGACTCGTCCCGAGTCGTGCATCAGGACAAGCAGTTCCATGTCACCCGCGCTCGCCGATGCGCAGATGCCAACGATCGCCAACAGCCCGATCCCTAGCGTTCGAAAAAACCTCGGAATCACTACCAACCCTCTCTCATTGCAAACTCCGTTGTCACGACAACACCGAATTAATAGCAGAGCAGCGCAAGCTGCCCGGTTTCTGCGGATCAAACGCAACCCACTGGACGGCAAGCGCCGAACCGCTTCGATTATTCAAAGGGTCGTGACGAAAAACTCTACCAAACACGATCCAAATCCGCATCTGTATGAGGCGGGTTGGCCATCTTGATTGCGTTGGTGCACACTGCCTCGCGATAGACTCCTTGATCGAGCACCAATTGCAGGACCGAATGCTCGTCAGGGTCCCGTAGTCAGCATAAGTCAATTTGGTTTGGATTGACATCTCGATTCCGCCTCCATTTTGCGGGGGTACGCAAAATCATCTCACAAAAGAGTTTAATCGATGCCGCGAACTCGTTGTAAACAAACGACACATCCCTAGTTCAGAAAGCTTATAATCAGGCTTGGTTCTGCTGGCATAACCAGTTCATGAACACATTTCGATATCGAATCCATCATCCGAAGAAAGACATGCTAATGCCGATGCACGACTGGTCGCGTGTGACTCCGGGGATTTATCACAATTTTCATTATCGGTGGATTGCAGCGATTATGGATCGGCTCAACGCGGGTTTGCTCCCCAAAGGGCTGATTGCTATGGCCGAGCAGGTCATTGGCGGTCCCGAACCAGATGTTGTGACCCTGCAAAACAATCCTGATTTCTCTTCGGAATCGAATTCCGGCGGGATGACACTCCTCGCCGAGGCACCTCCTCAACCAAAGACGCAGTATGTGATCTCTGCAGACGCAGAGCGTTATGCTGCAAAAGCAAATCGTGTTGTGGTACGACACGCCTTAGGAAGAGTTATTGCGATCATCGAAGTGGTTTCGCCAGGCAATAAGGATACTCGCCATGCGTTGCGATCGTTCGTGGAGAAGACGGTCGATTTGCTCTACGACAATGTCAACTTGTTGGTCATCGATCCTTTCCCGCCCAATCCTCGAAATCCTCAAGGTATCCACAAAGCGATCTGGGATGAGATATGCGAGGACTCCTTCGTCATGCCCTCAGACCGCCCGTTGACGCTGGCAGCGTATCAAGTAGCTCCGATCAAGACAGCTTACGTGGAACCGATCGCGGTAGGGCAATCGCTTCCCGATATGCCGCTGTTTCTACACAACAACTTCTATATCACTGTCCCATTGGAAGCGACCTATATGGACACCTGGTCGGTCCTCCCCCAACCTCTCCGCGACTTGGTTCTCTAGCGAGTAATTCACCCTGCATTCTCAGGGTTGCTTCCACGAGACTTTGACTACCCAGATGCTGTTGGTCTCGTTCGAGCCTGCGGGAATCGCGTTCCAGCCGTTGGGGATCCGGTCATAGATCACAATGACAGAGTGGTCATCCAGCGGTTCGACTTCCGTGTAAGACGTAGTTCGGCCGGAGGTGATATCGTCGTTTGTGCTGATCTGTTCAGTGGGATGCTGATTGTTGTGATGGCTCTGCAGATCGACCTGCAGCCAATCCTGGCCCGTACCATCGCGGTTGATCCAGGCAAAGATACCCGGACGGCCGCCGGTGAGTACGAGTTCACCGTCGTTCATTACAGCGAGGCTCGGCTGCACGGAGTGAGCGTCCTTCATCGCAAGCGGCTCCGACCAAGTCCTGCCGTCATCGTTGCTGAAGGTTTGTCCGTAGGGCACATTGGATGCAAGTCGGAACACATTCATCAGTCGGCCATCCTTCAGGCGAACGGTGACCGACTCGCAGGGGCCTTCGCCGCCGGTGAGCTTGCAGTCTGCTCCAGCGATCATCGACCGGAATTTCCAGTCGATGCCATCCGTGGATTCCATGAGGACTAAACTGAATCGCTGGTCCCCTTGAAAGTAGCCGTACATCGTGGCGAGATATTCGCCGGTCTCCGCGGAAATGCACTGCCCGTTGAAGCCAAATCCGGAGAGTCCCAACTTCTCATTGAAACTCCGATCGGGCCGCGGCCAGCCGGAAACCGTCAAGGCTTTGTCGAAGAACTCCACCTTGCGCTCTCCTTGTTTCCCCACAACCGTCTGGTACCAGCCGCGCATCCTGCCGTTGTCAGGATAGAGGTTGAACGGTAAGAGCAGCGCGTTACCGTTCTTCAGGCGGAGCATGGTTTCGGCATACAAATCCCCTTTGGGGTCGATCGAATGGGGAGTGCTCCACGTCAGTCCATTGTCGTCGGACCAACTGACCGACGACGTCCGGTCCGCGACGACTTCATCGCGGTTGGTGGAGAAGTTCGCGAACAACTCTCCACCCGAGAGCCGGGTCATCGTGGGAAACCATAGATAGCCCGAACTCCGTGCGACCAACC
>JBILVV010000422.1:0-4404 GCA_044370255.1 Pirellula sp. | reverse complement strand
TAGCGAGGGTGTGGAACAGTATCGGGAACTGCGCAAGTTCCTGACGCCCCTCGGAATTCGGCATCAGGCGGTCATGGCATACGACGGCAGCGCAACCTATAACCTGGAGCGCGAAATCGATCTAGCCCCGAAACAGATCGGACACTTCGCAACTTTCGGCGAGTTCACCGATGATGACCTGCGAGCTCTCTTCGCGGAAATCGAAAAGGACCTCCTCAGCCTTCCAACATGGGCTCGAGCCGCGAAACGGTACTACCTCGAGGGTATCCGACAGCGTCTGCTGCCATCGGAATCGAAGAGAGCCTGGAATAACCCAAAATGCGTCGCACTTCGCGCTCACCTGAGAATTTTCCCAAATGGCGATGTACCGACATGCCAATTCAATACCAAGACAATCGGCAATCTAAAGGAAAAACCGTTCCAAGAAATTTGGAGATCGCTCAAGGCGGATTCGCAGCGCGAATGGGTGCGAGCGTGTCCAGGTTGCTGGGCCGAATGCGAAGTTCTACCCAATGCCATCTACACCTTGGATCTTGTGAAGCCCCGAAAGCAACACTCTGCTATTCGCGAACCATCACTAGCCAGCGCAACCATTGATTAAAATAGCATGCGCTCTCCCGCGTCCCCTTCCCATCCCTTCCGTCTTTGTTGTCCCCTCTGTCCTTTCAGTCCCTTTCCGAACCCTGCTCCTGTTCTGGGTTCAAGGACATCGCGAGCAAACGGAGCGATCCCCAGTCACCGAGATAGGCCATTTCTTGGAATGCCACACCAGTTTCCCAGAATCCGCCTCCGATATAGCGAGCCCGTCGAGTCACTCCGATAAAGCAATTGGGTTGATTCCCCCATACGCAGCAGAACGCAGTCTCTGAAGCCGCGATCTCGACGGAGCACAACAATGCGATGCCATCATCAGAGAAATTCTTGGTGACCCCAATGAATGGCTGATGGGGAACTGACGAGCCAAAAACCTGGACCAGTACCGGCATCGACACCGGGCGACGCGAGTACTGACGTTTATCAACACCCCTGAGTGCTTCCCGGACTGAATAAAGATCAATCACGCGGCGCATCGTTCGCCAGACTTCTTGTTTTTTTCGACGCTCCTCGAAGACAGATGATCGTGTTGACGAGAAGAATCCAAACATAAGCGAGATGCCCCCTGCAAGGTTCAAAGATCGATGGTTGAAAACGAATCCTTGGGCGTAGACGAATCCTTTCTCCGACTTCCTTGGAACGTAGCGTATGGCGTAATCAAACGATCCGGAAGCAACCTATGGATTGATGGAAAACTTCTTTACTCGTCCCCTGTAGATGTCATACCCTGTATATTCGCTACAACCCAACCCTTGAATCGCCCCCGCAAGTCCATTCGCCGCAGAAGAAATGCGTGTTCCCACAGTTTTATCTCGCAGTCTTATCTCGCAGTTTCTACATGAGGGGAGCCACTTGAAGATCGATGACAGATCAGAATGAACCCCGACTCGCTTCCCCGGGAGCAGGACTCCCTCCTGTCGAACTCGTTGCCGCTCGATTGCTCTTTGTATCGAAGCGATTGCTTTGCAGTCGTCGTTCCTGCGATATTCGCTTTGCAAACGAGCGACAACGCATCTTGGAACTTGTGCGAGACTGCACTCCGCAACAGGGTGCACGCAGAGTCCTCATCCAACGCATGGCAGGACTCGAAGACAGTAGCCGATACTGGTCGATTTGGATGACCTTGGATCATCTGCGAATCGTGCATTGCTTCATGGCAGATTGGATCGGCGAACTCATGCGCGGAGTGGTTCCAGTGGCTGTATCCAGCATCGCAGCCGTCAAGCCGAGAAACGACGTGGGACACGAGGTTTTGGTCCCATTTGAGGTGTCCTGTAATGCCCTGGCTTCTGTAGTGGCATCATCAAGTAATTTGAGAACCAAATCGCGTTACTCGCATCCTTGGTTCGGACCGCTGAACGCTGCCGATTGGTATATGCTCTCCGGCATCCATATGGGAATTCATCGACGACAAATCGAGCGAATCCTCGCAGGCCTAGCATCGACACCTAACCACCGAATGTAATCCGATCCCTAGATATTCATTCAGCATGGCTGGCAAACCTTACTAGACATGGTTTTTCCTGCCTTGTGGTCCACCGCAGTTATTAGCTACCCTGCTATTCCCGTACGGGCAAGGTCTCAGGCAGTGACAGCACTTTACAGAGGTACATCGGTATCCAGGATGCTTTCTCATGCGTAGCTGGCTATCTGTTTTGATAGTGGTATTGATCTTTCTACCTGCGGGTTGTGCGCGTTTCGCCCCTATCCCAAAATCGGGAACTGCTTCCCTGCTTCACGGCATTCCTCCGCAGATTCGCGAGCGATTGCTAGCCCACATCCCGATCGGTACATCGCGCGCTGACGCTTCGCGGATCGCGTTGGAACTGGGTTTAGAGCCATCCCCCCCTACGCTTGGAGTCGAAGAGGATAATTCCCTTCGTTTTCAAAAGGAGGTTAGGCACGGGTGGACTGGTCGGAAGATATCGCTGATCCAGATCGAATGTCCCAACGGGATTGTCGAGGAGATCTTCTGCGAGCAAATCGGTGCCGATTGATTGCCGTAATTGGACATTTCATCGCCCGACGGATCTGCCGCATGCCCGTTTTCTGTCCATTGGATTTCCATTTCTTCAGTGGCAAATACGATTACTTCCGCAAGGGTGACTCATCGCCCGAGGCTCGAAAAAAGTAAGTGGCTACGACGAGGTGGTTGTCGAAATGGTTGGAATGAGATCGAAAAAGTCCTTCACCAGCGGTTTTACGCTCGTTGAATTGCTGGTAGTTATAGCCATCATCGGCGTGTTGGTAGGACTTCTTCTGCCCGCAGTCCAGGCGGCTCGCGAAGCAGCTCGTCGCATGCAATGCTCGAATAACCTACGCCAATTAGGATTGGCGTTGCACAACTACGAAGCCGCTATCCGACGTATCCCACCCAGCGCCTGCGTCAACCCGCGAACCACCGCGAATGCATCCTGGAGCATCCACGGTCGACTGTTCCCCTATCTCGAGCAAAACAACTTGGCCAATCAGATCGACCTGAGCCGAAACTGGTCGAACTTCCCGATCCTAAGCTACTACCGTGTTCCTACCTACGTCTGCCCCTCCGATCCAAGATCGGATACCCCACGAGACACGAGTTTGACCGGCAGCAGCGTTCGGATGTTTCTCTATCCGACGAACTACGCATTTAATCTTGGAACTTGGTTTGTGTACGATCCAGTTACCAATCGCGGTGGTGACGGAGTGACTCATCCCAATTCCGAAATGCGATTGGCAGCGGTGGTCGACGGATTGAGCAGAACGCTATGGTCTGCCGAGGTTCATGCATGGCAAGCGTACACTCGCAACGGCGGCCCTCCGACAACCGTCATGCCGCAAACCATCCAAGAAGTTGCGTTGATCGCGGATAGCGGCGTTAAAGATCGGATCTTTCCCGATCGAACTGGGAGCGGACGCACCGAATGGACCAACGGCCACTGTCATCATAGCGGCTTTACCGTAACTCTCGGACCGAACACAGTAGTTCCGTATACGTTCAATGGAGTTCTCTACAACATCGACTACAACTCGCAGCAAGAGGGCAACAGCCTAACGCGTCCCAGCTATGCCGTCCTCACTTCACGCAGCTTCCACGGCGGACTGGTGAACGTTTGCTTGATGGACGGCTCGGTTCAGTCGATCAACAACAATATCGCGGTGCCGATATGGAGAGCACTCGGCACCCGAGCGATGGCGGATAACTCCGAGATCGAACAGTAGCGGAAGCGGGTCATCGTCGTTTACTGGCGCTGCTCACGATCCATCCACATCACCACAAAACGTGGTTCGCTTTGCCCGCTCTCGTTGGTTTCCGCGAAGGAACCGATGCTATGCGGATAAAGACCGTCGTTTTGTCGCTTGATGATCTCAGCCTCCAATTCCGCTTGCGTGATCCGAAAGGAAAAATCCCATCGCAATCCGCCGCGGTTATCACGGAATACGCAGACGCAGCGGAAGTCACTCGATCCGACTTGAACTTGCATCAAGTGGGGACGCCAGCCGCGCTCGCGATACTCGGTAACCAAAGTCCGCAAGTCATCGAGCGAGAGATCGAAGTGAGCGCGATGGCCGATTCCTGGCTGAAACAACCGCGACTGCATGCCACGATTACCTCGATCACTTCGAGCCAAACTGATCGATATCGGCAACCATCCCGCAAGGCTGTCCTGTTTTATTTCCTCGACCAGTGCGTCCGAACCATACCAATATGTCTCGAAGCCCCTATTCTTCGCGACCCACAGCATCAAACCACCGGGCTCTCCCTCGGGAGGATCGTCTGCATAGAAATACATCCGCCACGAACATTCATGCGTACTATGCATCGTGTCA
>JBILVV010000420.1:0-4425 GCA_044370255.1 Pirellula sp. | reverse complement strand
AATAGAATCGTCTTCTCCCCTCGCGGTTGATGTGGACTTTGGTATCGGAGTTGAAAGGTCTACACGGTCTTCCTTTGAGTAGCAACGTAAGAGAGACAAAGCAATTCCCTCCGACCATATTGTGTCGAAGGGTTGAACCACACATGGCCCGGATCCAGCCATCGATGTATTCACTTTTGGTTTGAGCCTGCTCCTCAAGAGCCAGATACTCTTCGACGGTGTGATATTGTGGTTTTTCGGCACTGCTCATGTTGAGGACCCCTCGCTCAATTCGTATTCCGGATCAGGCTCCTGGACACACTCGGCGGTGAACTCGATCCCTTCGTAGATATCACGCATCGGCAATGAGCAACCGAGGAATGGCAAATCGATCGTCTGGTCGATCCCTTGAATCGTCTGACGCAGGAAACCGCCGTTGGATCGCCGCATGACGATCGCGATCGGCTGATGCTGCTCCAGCGCGATATAGCACTCGAGCGAAGGAATAGTTAGATAAGCGGCCATCTTTTCGTCGAGATCGTAGCGACGTGTCGATGGGGAGAGGACCTCAATGATCAGCACAGGTTGATCTTGAAAGACCGATAAGGGGTCATTGGACTGGCAGACCACCTGGACGTCTGGGTAATAGAAGCGTTTTCTATCGTCGCGATCGATGCGGACTTTGGTGTCGCAATGGAATGGCTGACATCGTTTACCTTTAAGCTGATTGGCAAGAAGAACAAGGCTGTTGACGGAGATACGACTATGTCGATTGGTCGCTCCGGTCATCGCCCGGATCCAACCGTCGATGTACTCGCTTTTCGTTTGAGCCTGTTCCTCAAGGGCCAGATACTCTTCAACCGTGTGATATTGCGGTTTTTCGGCACTGCTCATGTTGAGGTCCCCTCGCTCAGTTCGTATTCCGGATCAGGCTCCTGGACGCACTCGGCAGTGAACTCGATCCCGTCGTAGATCTCCCGCATCGGCAATGAACAACCGAGCAGCGGTAAATCGATCATCTGGTCGATCCCTTGGATCGTCTGACGCAGAAAACCGCCATTGGATCGCCGCATCACGATCGCGATCGGTTGATGCTGCTCCAGCGCGATATAGCACTCGAGCGAAGGAATAGTTAGATAAGCGGTCATCTTTTCGTCGAGATCGTAGCGACGTGTCGATGGGGAGAGGACCTCAATGATCAGCACAGGTTGATCTTGAAAGACCGACAGAGGATGGTTCGACTGGCAGACTACCTGGACGTCTGGATAGTAGAAGCGCCGCCGCCCCTCGCGATCAATGTGGACTTTGGTATCGGAGTTGAATGGCCTGCAGGGTTTTCCTTTGAGCAGGTTCCCGAGGCTCAAAAAGCAATTTCCTCCGACCATATTGTGTCGAAGGGTTGAACCACACATGGCCCGGATCCAGCCATCGATGTATTCACTTTTGGTGAGCGTCTGTTCCTCGAGAGCTAGGTACTCTTCGACCGTGTGATATTGAGGTTGTTGGGCGCTGCTCATCGGATTTCACTTCCAATTCAAAAAACGAAGAATTCACGGATCGATCTATTCCAATATATCCTCCGCATCGGTGCGAAGAAATCGTCGAGAGACGCATCCTGGTCGCAGGTGAAATGGAATGCATTGAAGACCCCTCTGTGGTTTGCTAGCCCTTGGAAACGCCTCGATTCCCTGTTTCTACAAACGGATTCGATACTAAAATAGGATTCAGGTTTCGAACCAGTACAGCCAGAAGCAAACAGTGGGTACGAAGAGACGAGCGATGAGTATTGCATTAGCGACAACCTGGGAAGAGCGACTTCATGATCTCGGGAATATTCCAGCGTCGCGCATTCGAACGGATCCAGCGCCCGGGACGGCCACCGTGGATGACGTGACCTACCTGAGAAATACCGAGAGACGACTGTACGAGCTCGTGGATGGCACTTTGGTGGAGAAAAGCATGGGATGGCAAGAATCTCTTTTGGCGGGAATATTACTGCAATGGCTGAACAATTATCTTGATTCCAACCGGATCGGCGTGGCGACGGGAGCCGACGGCATGACACGTTTGTTCGGGGATACGGTTCGAGGTCCGGATGTCGCGTTCGTTGCATGGGATCGATTGCCCAATGGCCGAATTCCCACCGACCCGATTCCAGACCTCGTTCCCAATTTTGTGATCGAGGTACTCAGCACGAGCAACACCTACGCGGAAATGTCCCGTAAACGTCGCGAGTACTTTCACGCCGGGGTCGAGTTGCTCTGGATGGTCGATCATCGCACTCGAACAGTCACCGTATTTCGCTCTGCACAGAATGCCACGGTATACCAAGATGATGCAGTCATCGATGGCGGCAATGTTTTGCCCGGTTGGCAAGTCCATATCGCCGAACTATTCAGTCGTCTCGACCGCGCCCCTTGATCGCATTTTTCGCTAGCAACATTTCGCCCCCTTGCTCTTACTTGGAAGGCTTCTCCGCATTCGGAAGATACTTCTTCAACTCCGACTTCATCACAACATACTGCTCGCGATCTGCCAGATTGGTCCATTCGTATTCATCTTGGGAATGATCGTAAAGTTCCTCGCTTCCGTCGGCGTACCGAATGTAACGCCATTGGCCCAATCGAACGGCATGATTGCCGCGACCGTGAGTGGTGATCGCAGGTGTATCCCAGGGGGATTGAGGATCTTTCATTAGAGGTGCAATACTTTTACTTTGTACATGATCAGGAATCGGCAAGCCCGCGAGTTGGCAGAGGGTGGGGTAGACCGACATCAGATCGACAGGGTGCTCGCACACGGTTCCTGCTGTCGTTGTACCCGGCGCTACAACGATGAGCGGTGTTCGGGTCGATTCCTCCCACAGGGCAAATTTTCGCCAGTGCTGCTTTTCCCCCAGCGACCATCCGTGATCCCCCCACAGAACGATGATCGTGTTCTCGCGAGCAGGGCTTTTTTCGAGCGCGTCGAGCAGTCGCCCGATGTTCATGTCGGTATAGGCACACGTTGCGAGGTAGCTTTGGATTGCGGACTTCCAGCGACCGGACTTGAGGAACTCCGCATGATCGCCATTGGGGTTCGCCATCTTGCGTCCTGCTGGCGGAATATCGTCTAAGTCATCTTCTCGATACGGTGGAAGCTCGATCGAGTCGAGCGGAAACAGATCGTAATACTTTCTCGGGACCGCGAAGGGCAAATGGGGCTTGTGCAATCCACAGGCGATGAAGAACGGTTGCTGCTGCGGTTGGTTCATGCGATCGATACACCAAGTGACCGTATGCCAATCCATGAGGTCGTCGTCTTGGAGATCGACCGAAAGGGGATTGTAATATCCATCGTATTTGTCGACGCGTTCTCCGGTTCCGTGCGCTTGATTGCTGTTCTTATACTCCGACCATTCGCTCGGGAAATACAAATCGGAATGAAAGATCTTCCCAGCCCCCGCCACGTGATAGCCCGCTTGCAGAAACTGCTTTGTCAGTTGCTCTCCTTCGCTCAGGCGATCTTTCCAAGTGTCGCCATTCCTATAGCATCCGGTGGTCCAAGGACGTTTCCCACTCATCAGCGCCGCTCGCGAGGGTTCGCAGGAGGGAGCGACGCAGTAAGCTTTGGTAAAGGTCATCCCCATGCGTGCCAAGCGATCGATATTCGGGGTCCGTGCTTGTGGATTTCGCTTGAGATGCGTGACCCAGTGATTCAGATCGTCGACTGCGATGAACAGTACATTTGGGTGACGATGCCGTTGAGTCTGGGGGGCATCCGTGGGCTTCCCATCCTGAGCGAAAACCCAAGCGGTCTTGCAGAGAAGCAACAGTGCTAGAATCCATGTTCGTTTCATTGGGATTGGATCGATTCGTTTCTGTCTGTATCTTCTCGAAAGACAGTAGAATGTCCTAAGAATAATTCGCACTACTTAATTAGAGTCAATTGCCATGCCAATGCATGATTGGTCGCATGTTACAGCAGGAACTTACCATAATTTTCATTTGCAGTGGATTGCATCTATCGCCAAGCAACTCAATTCCGGGATTTTGCCAGCCGGATGCTTCGCCATGGCCGAGCAAGTCATCGGTGGTCCGGAGCCTGATGTCGTCACGCTTATGCTAGACGATACGGACTCGACTGAAAGTGGTGGAACAAGAGTCCTTGCGGAACCCACGACACAACCATCGACCAGCGTTGTGATGAAAGCGGAGATGGAACGTTATGTCCAAAAGGCAAATCGCATCGTCGTACGTCACAGCGCAGGAGCGGTCCTGGCAATCATTGAATTGATTTCACCTGGGAACAAAAGCTCCATTTATGCCATGCGTACTATGGTCGACAAAATGGTGGAGTTGTTTTGCGAAGGGATCAATCTTCTTGTAGTGGATCCCTTCCCCCCGGGCCCGAGGGATCCCAATGGTATTCACGCGCTGATTTGGGAGCAGATCACCGATGAACCAT
>JBILVV010000419.1:0-4426 GCA_044370255.1 Pirellula sp. | reverse complement strand
TTGGTTGGAAAGCCTCGAGACTCCAGCTATCTTGCATATCCGTGGGCAGTTGGACAAGCCTACGTTCAATCACTGGATCGTCTTTGGCGGTGTCCAGGATGGCAAGTATCGACTGATTGATGGTGCAATCGGTGAGATTCTGCTTGATCGAGCCGAGCTGCTGTCCGTTTGGGATGGTGTTGCTATCGAAGTGGTCGCGGCGAGCGCGCGGAAATCTTTTGGAGCAAGCATTGCGTTGGCGATGGATGAGAATGTTCAGTATCTCATCGTCCTAACCGCGATTGCGTTCCTGGTCGGAGGATTGAAGAAACCGGCATGGTTTCCAGCGAGCGTTTGCCTGCTGTTCTGCTCAGCCTTTTTTCTTTTGAAGTACGACAGCATGTTGTTTCACCAACACGCGATGAACTGTGCTCGTCCCGCCAATGCAATGGTTTCCCACGAAGTCGAGTCCATTTCCTATGGAGATCTCGTCGAAGGAATCAATTCCAACCGCCTCATCCTGGTGGATGCAAGAACCTCAGGGCAATTTGAGCATTACCACATCCCAGGCGCCATCTCTTTGCCCATCGATGCCAGCGCGTTGGAGTACTTGGTGTTCTGCCGCGACCGACAATCGGATGGCAAGTTGGTGGTGACGTATTGCAATGGTGTTCAATGTCGTTGGGCCGATCAGGTCGCAAAACGACTGGCTCGTATGGACGTTCAGGCTCAAGTCTACTCGGGAGGGATTGAGAGTTGGAATCAAGCAACAACCACGAGCAACCCATAGCTCGGCGTTCATCCTGGGCAGCCTCGGTCCTGTTGATCTGCGCGGCGATCACTGCCTTCGCGTTTGCCAAATCCGCGTTCGTTCACATCGCCAACCCCTATCAATTCCTTCGATCGATTGATGCGTACCGCCTGCTACCAATGACCATCACGCCCTACCTGGCCTATGCCATCCCTGTAGTCCAGATGTTCCTTTCCTTGGGATTGATGTTTGGCGATTTGAAGCGATACGCGATTGCCTCCGCAAGCCTCTTGCTACTCTTCTCCGTCGTCCAGGCAAGTGCCATGTTCCGGGGCATTGACATGAGCTGCGGCTGTTTCTCCAGCAGTGGAGGCGAACGAATTGGTCTGGCAACCCTATCCGTCCCTTTGGGGCTAGGACTGACGCTGCTAGCTGCGGTAGTTTGCCATCGTCAAGCAGTGACAGGATCCTTTCAGCAAGTACTTTGCAAGACGTTTGCTCGGTGCGTTGCGTGAATCATCGTGGACGTCGCGCCATCGAGCCTTAGATTCAGCCTGTGGAGCGGATCGCATACGCGTACCACGTTTATAGGATCGATCCGCTACCGGCCGATCCGTGAGTGTGGGGGAGTGTGGGGGAACCCAATGACCGCGGAGCGGTCATCGACATTGCACGGATTCGTAGGGTGCGTGGCGAGTTGGGACGAGATATACTGCAACCAAGGTCAGCGCGGGGGCTCTCGTGTGGGTTTCGCGATACCGTGACCTCGAAGCGAACGGAAAGCAGGCGGGTTTTTCGATGCCAGAGTCCATTTGGGATGTTGCCCGGAGGGCGGACCAATTTTTCATGGAAGCTTCCCCGATTCACGAAACCATGCGGCGGTTGTCTCGCATCCTGGACGACATGCACATTCCATTCGCTATTGCGGGAGCCATGGCAGCGAATGCTCATGGCCACAAACGGACAACTGCGGATGTCGATATCCTCATCCGGCGAGAGGATCTTCAGCGGTTCAAATCCGAACATATTGGCCGAGGTTGGGTCGACAAGTTCGAGGGTTCCAAAAACTTCAAGGACGCCGTGACCTCCGTGAACGTCGATACGCTGATCGTGGGGGATTATCCGGGCGATGGCTTGCCCAAGCCCGTCGCGTTCCCACCACCCGAGACCGTTTCGTTTCGCAATGCGGAAGGGGTCCCCATCGTTCGACTCGAAACACTCCTCGAACTAAAGCTCGCCTGCGGAATGACGGCATCCCATCGACCGAGAGATTTGGATGACGTCATTCAACTGATCCGAGCGAATCGATTGCCGCTCGATTTTGCGGAGCGATTGAACCCGTATGTCGCGGCGAAATTCCGCGAACTGTGGCAGGCGGCGCAAGTGGTCGAGGATTACTAGGCTCTAGGTTTCTTGCCGGATCATGGCGATCAAGTCGGCGGTCGAGAGTTTCGCGGCGGCTTGCGTGCCATCGAGAACCCCCGCGATGAGATCCCGTTTGGTGTCGTGCAGTTTGAGGATTTCCTCCTCGATCGTGCCTTGCGCGATGATGCGATAGACGATGACCGGTTTGGTTTGTCCGATGCGGTGCGCTCGGTCGGTAGCTTGATCTTCCACGGCCGGATTCCACCAAGGGTCCATGTGGATGACGTAATCGGCGGCGGTCAGATTCAGTCCGGTACCGCCCGCTTTGAGCGAGATGAGGAATGCGGTTGCGTTTCCATTTTGGAATGCATCAACTTCGCGAGCCCGCTGGTCGGCGGGGGTCGAGCCGTCGAGGTATTGATAGGTGATTTTTTCTTCGTCGAGCATCTGCCGAATGAGTTGCAAGTGTTGGACGAATTGGCTGAAGACCAGGACACGGTGCCCTTCGTCTTTCAGTTCGATGAGGGTGTCGCGGAGCAGATCGAGTTTTGCGGATCCATCGCTCCAGGATGCATCGACGAGTTTCGGGTTGCAGGCCAGTTGCCGCAACCGGGTGAGCAAGGCGAGGATTTTGAAGCGTTGGTCCTGGACGTCGGGCAGCTTGGCGATCGACATAGCCTCGGCGAGCGATGACAAACGGACTTGATCGTATCGTTTGCGTTCTGCGGGGCTCAGTTCGACATACAAGTTCGATTCCGTTCGAGGTGGCAGATCGCGTAGGACTTCGCCTTTGGTACGTCGCAGCACGAAGGGCTGGATACGCTTGCGCAGCGCTTCGCGTCGGTCTTTGTCATCATGTTTTTCGATCGGTCCTGCGAAGCGATTGCGGAAGTGTTCCCAACCGCCGAAGATACCGGGGGAGACGACATGGAACAGGCTCCATAATTCTCCGAGATGGTTTTCGACGGGGGTGCCGGTCAGAGCCACGGTCCAATCGGCGGGGATGGCTGCGATGGATTGCGAGGTTTTGCTGCGACTGTTTTTGATCGCTTGGGCCTCATCGAGGACCATCGTATGCCATCCGACCTCTTTGAGTTTGTCCGCATCGCGGAGGGCAAGGCCGTAGCTGCAGACGACGATCTGGTTGGGTCCGAGTTGACTGAGGAACCCATCGCGATCGGTCTCGCGATACAGGTGGGCCGTCAGGCCGGGTGCGAAGCGTTCGATTTCGCGCATCCAGTTGAAGGCCACGGACGTGGGGGCGATGACTAGGCACGGGCCTTGGGCTGAACGCTTCAAAATTACTGCCAGAGTTTGAATGGTTTTGCCGAGACCCATATCGTCGGCCAGGATCCCGCCGACGCCCCACTCGGCGAGTTTGCACATCCACTTGAAGCCTTCGACTTGATATTCGCGCAGGGTGGCGTTGAGTTCGGTGGGGAGTTGAGGGTCGAGTTGTTCCGCGCGTTCGAGGCGTTCGAGGCATTCCAGCCAAGCTTTGGGGGCATCGACCGACAGGGAGGATTGCAGGGCGCGGATTTCGTGGGCCGACGAGCGATCGAATTTGATCGCGCCACGTTCGGTATGGACCGCGCTGTGCAGGGATTCGAGGCGGTTTCGAAGTTCGTTGGAGACTTCGGCCCAGGTGTCGTTGTCGAGGCGGACTAAGGAGTTCCCCCCCTCCCCTGCCCTGCACTGGTCGATCGCTTCGATGAGGGACGCCAGCGGGAAGGAACTATCTCCGAAGTGAGTTTGGCCAGACAACTGGAACCAGTCCCGTTTTTTCTCGATCTTGACTTGAACGTTGTTGGTAGCGATGGTTCCAGCGAAGCGAGGTTTGCTTGCGGTTGCGGGATCCCATAGGACTTCCAATGTGTCGGATTGGTCGCGCAGTCGGGACAGCAGTTGAACTGAGCTTTGCAGGTCCCGGCATTCGCCGTCCCAATTGCGAAGGGGTAGTTTCAGGTTAGCGGCCAAGTTTGCTGCGTCGCGAGTTTCATTGCGAGTTGAGCGGACTCGTTGCACAGGCTTGCCGTCGTGGGAGTCTTGGCGAACCATGCGTCCGTGACCCGGTCGTTGCAGTTTCTCGGATGGATCCCGAACGCGGATGCCGTAATCGAGTCTGCCGTCGGGGGAGGCTCGCAGGAGAATGAGGGGCCGCAGTGGTTCCGGGAGGGTGGCGCCCGCATGGTGTTCCGGCAATTTCACGCTGAGGATAGACTGAAGCGTGCGCGCATGGTCGATCAGTTGGGGTAGGTATTGCTCGCGAACCGGTTCGAGTTTGATCAATCGCAAGAGGGCTTCGGAAAGGGACTCCGGGCACAGGCAAAC
>JBILVV010000417.1:0-4448 GCA_044370255.1 Pirellula sp. | reverse complement strand
TCACCCAATCGGATTGATTCTTTCGGAACTTCGATATCGACTTTGAATTTAGGCCGTTTGTATTCCTCGACCTGAATCGTCTTGTACGACTGAGCCACCTCTTCGACGGTGATACTCATACTGCCCGTGCCACGATCTCTCGGGGCGGTGAATGTTCCTGCGAAAGATCCGAAGTCATTCGATTTCAAGGAGATGGATTCCACCTCTTGTTGATTGATATCGACCAGCTTGACGCGAAAGTTTTTGTTTTTGACCACTTCGTAGCGATTGTTCTTTTGGTCGATTTGAATCGCGATTCCCTTGAAATGGATCATTTGCCCGGGGCGATAGATGGAGCGATCGGAAAACAGGGTGACCTGGGTCGATGCACCACCATTCGATTCCCATTCTCGCGACACGAATTCGTTTTGGGTGGCGATCATCTGATCGTTGTGACTGACGATTAAGAAACTGCTCAACTGAGAAACTGGGATCACGAATTGTCCATTGGCATCGGTGGTGACCGATGAACCCTCGATGACGCGTTCCGTGCGATAGTCGCGACTGATGGTCTTGACCCGCGCACCCACGATCGGCTCTCCAGAGCGATTGTCGAGGACAAAACCGGAGAGAGGTTTGTTTTGAGACCAGGTCTGACGTACGACCAAGGCGAGTTTGCTGACCCACGCATCGCAGGCAAAGACCTGGTTGTTTTCCTCGCCAAAGCTAGGCTTGATGCTCGCCAAGACGATGTAGTAACCGGCGGGGAGTCCTTTCGGGGTGGGGATATCGAGCGTGGTCTCGCGGTAATCCTCGGTCGCGGGCAAGTCCGAGGTCCATTCCGCAACGCGGGGTTGATTGGCCAACTCTTTGCGGTCCATCTCATTGAACTGGCTGGGATTCCAACGATCGCGCGAAAAACGATTGAGCCAATCGACGCGGACCACGCGAAAATGCAGCTTCGTGATATTGCGATAGGTCACGCGAATCGCAGGGAGAGGATCGCTCCAAACGCGTTCGGTTTGCAGGCTGACCGAGGGTTGTTCGATGAAGCCAATGATGTTGTGGCACTCGATTCCCCCGGCACTTTTGGGAAAGGCATTTTTTCCCTGTTGGGCTATCTCGCGTGCGGTGACCATGTCTTGTTGATCGACCAAGAGCTGAGCCCATCGTGCGCGAGCCAATGCCGAAAGCTCGTGCGTTGCATGTTGGTCAGCGAATCGTTTCAGTGCCGCTTCGTAGCGATCGCGTTTCTCCTCGCCGACCGCACTGTTGTAGACGAATTGCAATCGAGAAAGCTCGGCATCGAGAAACGCGCTCTGCTCGGGATCCTTGCGATGAAATGCCAACAGGTTTTGGTACAAGCGGATCCCCTTCAGCTTGGGTGATTGCAAGTCCTTCGTTTCCGGGTTCCATGCCATAAACTCGTCGACATTGCCCAAGGCAACCGAGGACGCATCGATCTCGAATGCATCCTGTCTCGCAGTACCGGCTTGTTCGCCCGAAGCATAGAACTCGATCGCATGATGGGCGAGAAAATCAAAAACCGTTGGACGATACGAATCCGGAACCGTTCCTTGTGCCAGCAAGCCATTCCAATCGGCGATAGGAATCGCCTTCAACGTTGCTTCGTCTTGGAGTGCCTCTGTGTATTCCTTATCGATTTCTTGAAACAATCGAGGCAGATCCCATGTTGTGAAATCCTCGCCGGGCTCGGAAGCGGTGGCTGTGCGATTTGCGAATTGCCATCGATGCTGCTGGAAGTAAGCCCAGTACCAGGAACCTTGCAATGCGTGCATCATCGGCTTCATCTCCGCAGGGGCTTCGTCGATCGCTTTGCTCATGCGAAGGATGCGTTCGGCGGGGTCGCCCCCTTGAATCTGCCCCTCGAGGACGATCTTGTAAGCGATCGCTTTGGTTGCTTCCGCGTAGGCTTTCTCCTCCATCGCCGAGTCGTAGATCGCTTGCAGTTTTTCGGCTGCGGTTTTCGGGAGCCCTTGAGAGACCGAATCCTCGACTTGCTTCCACATGGTTTTTCGCTCCTCAAGGTTCAATGGTTTCGGGTTCGCCGGGGCCTGGGAATAGGCCAACGCGACTGCCGTGACAAGGCTGAGCACGCTGATCGCCGACTTGAAATAGACTCGCGAGTTTCTCATGGTTGCTGGCTCCGCAGGATGAGGGAGGAAAAGGCTGAAACTCAGGGAATTTCAGAATGCTCGTACCACAACACAAGGTAACGGGCGACCGAACGACTTCTTAGGAAAACTTCCGAGCAAAAACACTTCGGCTGAACGCCCGACATGCCGACGGGCCGAGTATCGAGCATCCGTTAGTTTACCAGTTTCTTGTAGCGGAATCGCTGTGGTTCGTCCGCGGAGATCCCCAACCGTTCCTTGCGCTGCTGTTCGTAGGTCTCAAAATTCCCTTCGCACCAATGAACGTAGCCGTCCCCTTCGAAAGCGAGAATATGGGTGGCGATACGATCGAGAAACCATCGGTCGTGCGTGATAACGACGACGCAACCTGCGAAATTCAGGATCGCTTCCTCGAGAGCACGCAAGGTGTCGACATCCAAATCGTTGGTCGGTTCGTCAAGCAAAAGAACATTGCACCCGCGACGGAGCAGTTTCGCCAAGTGAACCCGATTGCGTTCACCGCCGGAGAGAACACCCACTTTTTTCTCTTGATCGGTCCCCTTGAAGTTGAATTTGGAGACATAGGCTCGCGAATTCAATCGCTTGCCCCCCATCTCGAGCCAATCATTGCCTCCCGAGATTTCCTGATAGATTGTGCTATCGGCGTTGAGGGAGTCTCGCGATTGATCGACGTATCCCAGTTCGACCGTGTCGCCGATTCGGATGGTTCCGGCATCCGGCGTATCTTGGCCGGTAATCATGCGAAACAGGGTTGTTTTTCCGGCGCCGTTGGGTCCGATGACTCCGACAATGCCACCCGCGGGAAGGCGAAACGTCAAGTCATCGATCAGGACGCGATCCCCGTAGGATTTACGGACTTTGGTGGCATCGACGACAACTTCTCCCAGGTGTTTGCCGGGTGGGATCTGGATCTCGAGTTCGTCAGGCCGTTCTTCGAATTGCTGCGATGCCATTTGTTCGTAGGCACTGATGCGAGCCTTGTTCTTGGCTTGGCGAGCCCGTGGCGACATACGAATCCATTCCAATTCGCGATCGAGCATTTTTTGGCGAGCTGCGGCCGCTTTCTGTTCCACTTGCAGACGCTTCTGTTTTTGTTCGAGCCACGCGGTGTAATTCCCTTCGAAGGGGTATCCCGATCCGCGATCAAGTTCGAGAATCCACTGAGCCACATTGTCGAGGAAGTAGCGATCGTGCGTGACAGCAACCACGGTTCCTGGGTATTGAGCCAAGTGCTGCTCGAGCCAATTGACCGCCTCGGCATCCAAGTGGTTGGTCGGTTCGTCGAGCAGTAGGAGGTCGGGTTGTTCGAGGAGCAATTTGCAGAGGGCAACCCGTCGTCGTTCGCCACCGGACAGTTTGGTGACATCGGCATCCCCCGGCGGCAGATTCATGATCCCCATCGACATCTCGACTTGCCGATCGAGTTCCCACAGGTTCTGTGCATCGATGGCATCTTGAAGTTTCGCCATCTCATCGCACAGTTTTTGCATCTGGTTGTCGTCGGTAACTTCACCCAGGAGAGTCGTAATCTCGTTGAACCGCTCGAGAATCTTCCTTTTCGGAGCGACGGCTTCTTCTACGTTTTCTTGAACGTTCTTGTTGGGATCGAGTTGCGGTTCTTGGGGCAGGTATCCCGCTGTGAATCCGTTGCTCAATCGCGCGGTGCCATCAAACGTCTTGTCCGTCCCCGCCATGATGCGCAGCAAGGTGCTCTTGCCGGCCCCGTTGGACCCGAGGACACCGATTTTGGCGCCGGGATAGAATGCGAGCCAAATATCCTTGAGCACTTCCTTTTGGCCGTGCCGTTTGGTCAGGTTTTCGATCTGATAAATGTATTGGCGATTCATCCTTGTTTATTCCCGAGTATGGGTTACTCCCATTCGATGGTTGCTGGAGGCTTGGAACTAATGTCGTAGCATACCCGATTCACGCCACGGACTTCATTGATGATCCGCGTTGAAATCCTGGCGAGCAAATCGTAAGGCAATCGGCTCCAATCAGCAGTCATAAAGTCGTCGGTGTTGACACAACGTACCGCGACCGCGTTTTCATAGGTGCGTGCGTCCCCCATGACCCCGACCGATTGCGATTCGAGCAGGACCACGAAAGCTTGTGATGTGGAACGATACAAATCTGCATTCTTGATCTCGGTGATGACAATCTCGTCGGCTTCGCGCAGTACATCGAGCTTGGCTTTGGTGACCTCACCTAGACATCGTACGGCGAGGCCCGGTCCTGGGAAGGGATGACGCCACACCAAATGATCGGGGAGTCCCAACTCCAACCCAAGGCGTCGAACCTCATCTTTGAACA
>JBILVV010000416.1:0-4457 GCA_044370255.1 Pirellula sp. | reverse complement strand
CGAAGTTTGATCGCGCGACCGACGACAAGTTCTTTTTGTACGTCGACGCACGCGATCGCTATTACAACCGTGAATCGGTTCGAGAGCTACTCGGGTCGACGCACCCGGAATCGCTCGATGAAGTGATCGAGGATGCAACGCCGGCCTCCATTCCCAAACCGATCTTGCTCGGGGCACTGCTGCTGGTTTTGACTGGCTTGATTCCAGCGATGATCGTGCTCAACATGCGGGCTGGTTTCAGCGATCTCCCTCGCTGGCACGTTTGGTTCGATATGGATTTCCAGCCCAAGAAGAAGCCGCAGCAGTCAACGACCATTTTTGCGGATGGGAGATCCATGCGTCCTCAGGTCGCGGGTACCGTTGCACGCGGTCAGTTGACCGAGCAAGATCCCTTCTACACGGGATTGGACCCATCCAAGCAGGCGGCAATCCAGGATTCGGTGGGAACGCTCGTTTCTTTCCAAGGAGCTTCAGCCAACCCAGCAATCGCTGGTCAACCGCCAGCCGACGGTCAGTCGGCAACATCGGCCGGAACTGGGGGTGGTACGGTTCCTGCAAAACCATACGTTACCGACCTGCCGATCGAAGCCAGTGACGATCATATGAAGCTGGGTAGGACCAAATTCGAAATCTACTGTGCGGCTTGCCACGGCTACGCGGGTTTCGGAGATGGACTGGTCGCAAAGCGAGCGGTCTCCTTGCAGCAGGATACCTGGACACCTCCAACTTCACTCCACGCCGATCGTGTGCAAAAGCAACCTGTCGGTCAGATTTTTGAGACGATCACGATGGGGCAAGGAAAGATGGCTCCTTATGCTTCTTCCTTGACACCCAAGGAACGTTGGGCGGTTGTTTTGTATGTGAAGGCACTGCAGCGATCGCGAAACGCTTCGATTGAAGATGTGCCGGTAGAAGAACGTACCAAGCTGACCCCAGCCCCCTGATTCCACTTTGAATTCGGGCGCCCTGCGGGCGCGAAACGACATGACACTAAAATACGATAAAGAATCGATCGAGTTACCTGCAAAATGGAAGACCATGCCGCCGATCCTCTTCGCGGCGGGAATGGGGCTGTTGCTTGTTGGCGGAGTATTCAGCTTCTTCGTCCAGGGAGCGAGCGATGGCACAAATTCCCCGCAGTTCAAGTTCTTCAGTCACTCGTACCTGTCGAACTTCATGTTCGTTCTGACGATTGCATTGGGTGCACTGTTCTTTATTCTGGTGCAGTTCGCTACCCGGGCGGGTTGGAGTTCGTCGATCCGACGCATCGCGGAACTGCTCATGTCGACTATCCCGTTCCTGGCAGTGTTATTTCTACCCATCATCGTGCTGCTTTACACCAACAGCAATGCACTGTACGAATGGAACGTCGCAAGCGCAACGGTCTCAAGCAGCGTGATCAAAGAGAAGATCGATATTGGCTATCTGACTGCCAATTACTTTACACTTCGCGCACTGATTTACTTCGGCGTTTGGACGCTCATGGCCCTGTGGTTCTTTGGCTTGAGCCGACAACAGGATGAGTCGGGAGACATCGAGCATTCGCTGACCCGTCAAAAGTGGAGCGGGCCTTGCATCATGTTGTTCGCCCTGTCGGTGAGCTTCGCAGCTTTCGACTGGGTCATGGGAATCGATGCAGACTGGTACAGCACGATTTTTGGCGTCTATATCTTCGCTGCCTCGATGATGTCGTTCTTCGCGACAATGATTTTGATCAACCGTTCGCTGCAGAAGGCCGGTAAGTTGGGGACGCTCGTCAACACGGAACATTACCATGACATGGGCAAGTTTATGTTCGGGTTCATCATGTTTTGGTCGTACATCGCCTTCTCGCAACTGCTTCTGTACTGGTATGCCAACGTTCCCGAAGAAACGGAATGGTTCAAGGTTCGCCTGAACGATGGTTGGCAGTATTTGTCGTATGCCTTGATACCCCTTCACTTTGCGATCCCGTTCCTGGGGGTCATGAGCCGGCACGTTCGTCGGCATCCGGTCGGCTTGGTCTTTTGGGCAGGTTGGGTGATTGTCGCCCACTGGCTGGATATGACATTCTTGGTGATGCCCAATTCTGGACCATTTCAGATGATGCCGATGGTTGGTCATTTCCTCGGTGGTCTCGGTATGGCCTGCATTTTGGTCGGATTTTTCCTGGTTCGAGCTTCGTCCGCTCCACTGGTCGCCATTCGCGACCCGCGGTTGCCCGAAGCCCTCACCTATTCCAACCCCATTTTGTAAAGGGGTTTTCCCTCGGAGTAATCTATGGCCCGCTACGACGACCTGAACACCAAAATGATCGCCTACTGGGCGGTTGTGAGCATTGTGATCCTGGTACTGATTTTGCAGGGTACACAGGCTCTTTGCTACAATATGATCAATTGGACTGACGCCAGACGGACCGATCCGGCTATGGATGCTCCTACCCAAGACAAGAGTGAACAACTCCAGTCTTTGAACGGGTATAGAAAAGAGATCGTGATCGACGACGGCGTCAAGGCGGAAGACGGTAAGGAGCAACCGAAGAAGGAAGTGATTTACATTCCTGTGGAGCAAGCACAACGAATCCTCATGAAAGAGCTTGTTTCCACCAATCCTGGCGGGGCCTAACATTTTCGTTATGAGACAATTGACTCGTTCTTTAGCATGGATGGTTTGGGCGGTCGCTTTGGCAGCGACAACGGCCTCTGTGCGCGGCGAGGATTACGATTACGTCTCAGGCAACCTACCGAAGGCCATGGAGGGGGTAAGGGTCGATGAGCAACTCGGTAAATTTGTACCGTTAGATCTAGCGTTTCGAGACCATCGCGGCAACCAAACGTCTCTGGCCAAAGTCCTTGCGAGCGATAAGCCGGTAATTCTCAGCCTCAATTACAGTAATTGCCCTGGGTTGTGTGTGACTCAACTGAATGGCATCTTGCAAGGGATCAACGACGTTTCGAGCCTTCGGCTCGGTACTGATTTTTACTTGATTTCTGTGAGTATCGATCCTCGGGAGTCGACTGAGAAGGCCGCTGGCACACATCGAAGATATTCGCAGGATCTATTCGACCAGCACGACGCAACGGGGTGGCAGTTCTGGACGGGTTCGAAGGAATCGATTGAAAAGCTAACGGATTCCGTTGGCTTTCGATACACATACGATGCGAAGCACGATCAGTATAACCATCCAGCGGCGGCTATTTTCATTGCTCCCAACGGTAAGATTACCCGCTATCTATACGAGTTGGGTTTCAATGGAAACACCTTTAAGATGGCCGCGTTGGAGGCTGGTGAGGGGCGGATCGGTTCGTCGTTGGACATGATCGCCCTTTGGTGTGTCCACTACAATCCGATGGAGAATAGATACTCTGCGAGTGCCCGTCGGTTGCTGGCAGTCTCCGCCGGTTTCTTTGTAGTCGTTGGGCTGGTGGCGTCCATTCCGTTTTGGTTCGCGAAGCGTGGTCGGTCAGCGATGGGTACTGTTCCTAAGTCGGTATTGCCGGATGAGGCAAATGGTCACGCGACTTCCGAATGCGAACGAGATAGAATCAAGTTCCAGAGTTAAATTTCTTTGCGATAGCGATACTAAGTTATGCAATTCCTACTAGCTGACAAAGTTCCCGATTATGCGTGGTTCCCGACGGGGGCGTCTAACTTCGTTCCCCAGGTGGATTTTTTGTTTTGGGCCATCATGTGGATCTCAGCGATTTTCTTTGTCCCGATCGTGATCGCGATGATCTACTTCATGTGGAAGTTTCGAGATCGGCCCGGCTATCGTGGTTCGCCCGAAGCGCTCCACAACACACCTCTGGAAATCACCTGGACGGTAATCCCCACTTTGGTCGTCGTTTGGATTTTCTGGGAAGGGGCAGTTGGCTATCTCGACATGACCCGAATTCCTAAGGGAACGGTGGATGTAAATGTCACCGCAGAGAAGTGGAAGTGGTCGTTTAGGTACGAAAACGGCGGTCAAAACTCGTTCGTAAAGATGGGCGCGAACGACATCCCCGTACTGGTTCTACCGGTGAACAAAGACATCAAGTTGATTATGCAGTCGGTGGATGTCCTTCACAGTTTTTACATTCCAAGCTTTCGCGTGAAGCGGGATGTGGTACCGGGCCGCTATAGCTACCTTTGGTTCCGCCCCACTCGGGAAGGTACCTATGACCTCTTCTGCACGGAGTATTGCGGAGATAGCCATAGCAATATGGTTGGTAAAGTAGAAGTGGTCAGTGAAGATGAGTATAAGAAGGCCCTTGAGAAAGCTGTTCAAGAACCAGAAGACCCACTCGAACGAGGCGCTTTGCTGTACAAACGGCTTGGATGTTCGTCCTGCCATTATGCGGGCAAGGAAGGGGCCAAGGGGCCAGGGCCGAGCTACAATGGTTCATGGGGTAAGACATTCCAACTCGAGGATGGTTCGGAACAAGTATTCGACCATGAATACGTCAGAAAATCGATTCTGTACCCGCAAGCCCAGG
>JBILVV010000415.1:0-4462 GCA_044370255.1 Pirellula sp. | reverse complement strand
ATGCGTTCCCCCAACCAATAGCGAAGCAGATAACGATGCGACGATGCCGCAGCAAAGTAGATGCTTCATGAATCGCTGTTTGTAGAAAAAATACTTATTCAAGGGGTTTGCCTAATGCTAGGTGGTCTAGGATCGCCGAAACCATGCGTATCGAAGGAGATTGACGAGACGAATCTTGTAATGAGTATAATCGCTCATTGCCCGACTTTCTTGTGAACACGGATTTCGTCAATTTGTTTTCGACTCAGCGAGAATTCTTGTAAATCCTTGCCCTGACGGGGATTTGTGGTGTTTCTAGGAAATCGCTACAATCCCGAATTCGATTGTGCTTCAGTCCCTGTTTGCACCACTGGAGATTATCAGTGCAAGTCAACGTTTCCGCTCGTCATGGCCACCTCAAGTCGGAGGATCAAGAGATCATTGTTGAGAAAGTCGACAAGATCCGCCGACTGTTCGATCGCATCAATGCTATCGATGTGATTGTGGATCTGGGAAAAACGGAGCGGCCGTCTGTGGAAATCAATGTTTCAGCGGAGCACGCTCCGGATTTCGTTGCCCTTGCCGAGGCGAATACCGTCCTTTCCGCCTTGGATTCTGCCCTCGGCAAAGTGGAGCAGCAGGTACGCAAGCACAAAGAAAAGGTGACCGAGCACAAGGGCCCTGGTCACTGGCATGCCGACGGAGACGCGAACTAACCCGCACACCCACGTCACCGCCGCGTGTTCAAGGTGCCAAAACTTTTCCAATCCATGGGTTCTATCGCGAAGCTTCAATGGCTCGCGATGGGCTTTAGAGATCATCGAGGATTTCCTTATCCATGAAATTTTCCGTATTTGTTTCGCCCAAGGCGATTCGTGCCCAATTGTCTTCCAACACCAAGGAAGGCGTTATCAAGGAGTTGGTAGGAGCCTTAGTCGCATCGGGGGACATCAGTTCCGATGACCAAGAAGACATCGTTCGGGCAATCATGAAGCGGGAGGAGTTAGGCAGCACCGGCATCGGTCGCGGCGTAGCCGTCCCGCACACCAAGCACGCGAGCGTCGAAAAACTGGTCGGAACCGTTGGCGTTAGTACTGAAGGACTTGATTTCGAGTCCTTGGACGGGCAGAAGGCATCCCTTTTTTTCCTTCTGGTTTCTCCACCGGATCGACCTGGTGATCATCTACGGGCGCTGGAAAACATCTCACGCCAACTGCGTGACGACCAGTTCTGCCGGTTTCTACGCCAATCAACAACTGCCGAAGACATTCAGCAGTTGCTTGAAGAAGCGGATCGAAGTCAATTCGGCTCATGATGGTCCCGACATGAGTCACGGAATGCTGCATCGAACCGTCAAAGTTTTGAACTCGGAGGGTCTGCATATGCGACCCGCGGACAAGTTGGTTCGAACCGCAGTCGGATTTCAGTCGACGATCGAACTCGAGCGCGAGGGGCAGGTGGCCGATTGTCGCTCGATTATCAGTTTGCTCACCCTGGGCGCAATGCAAGGGTGCGAGCTAATACTCAGGGCTCAAGGTCCAGACGCGGATGCCGCAATCGCAGCCATCTCGCATTTGTTTGAGTCTCATTTCAACGAAAATCAAACCAACATACAACCCTAGGAACACATCCAAGTCGATGTTGTCCGACATGGTCAACTGGCTCGATGTGCAAGCAAGAATGCTCGAACTGCAAGGCATCGCGGTCTCACCCGGTGTCGCGATCGGAAAAGCACTGGTTTTCGACCGCGAAGGATACAGTATTGCTCAGTGCTTGGTATCCCCGGAGGAATCCGACGGTGAATGGGAACGTCTCGGGGTCGCTGTCGAACTGGCCAACGCTAAACTCGAAGCGAGCAGGGACAAGACGACGGCATCATGGGGGCATCGACTCGGGGAAATCTTTTCCGCGCAGCAACAGATGCTCCTGGATCCACGGATCCACTCCGAGATGGAGCAGTTGATTCGCAAAAAGCACTACTCTGCAGACTACGCCGTGAGCCAAGTTTTCGCGAAGTATGCGGCTGCTTTTCGTCGCGCCAGTTCCTCATTCCTCGCCGACCGTGCTTCCGATGTGGGAGATGTGGAAAGGTTGCTCTTGGAGTCACTCTCGGGCAAGCCAACCGCGACCATTCATGAGCTTCCCCATGAAGCAATTGTTGTCAGCCATGATTTGACCCCTGGCGAGACTGCAGGTTTCGACGCATCTAAAGTGCTCGGCATTTGCACGGAAGCAGGTGGACCAGGCGGCCACACGGCGATTGTCGCTCGAGGCATGGAGATCCCCGCCGTTGTCGGTGTGGGAAACTTCCTTCATTACATTCGATCGGGCGAAGAGGTCATCGTCGATGGGAATCTCGGACTCATTATCGTTTCGCCAGACGATGCAACCCGCGATCGTTATCTCCAACGACGCAGAACACGTCAATCCATCGCAGAGCAGTTGCAGGAACTCCGCGATCTGCCAGCCACGACGAGCGATGGAGTCCGAATCGAATTGATGGCCAATGTCGAGTTCCCGCACGAAACGCATGCTTGCCTAGACCGCGGGGCTGATGGCGTCGGGCTCTACAGAACGGAGTTTCTCTATCTTGGACACGAGTCCGAACCGACGGAGGAGGAACACTATCAGGCATACCTGCAAGTCGTACGCGATATGCAAGGTCGTCCGGTGGTGATTCGCACCTTGGATTTGGGTGCAGACAAGATGGGAATGGTTCGACCGGAAGAACCTGAGAACAACCCCTTCCTGGGGCTCCGCTCGATCCGATTGAGCCTGAGAAATCCCGCGCTGTTTCGGATTCAAGTGCGTGCAATACTCCGCGCAGCCTGCGCCGGCGATTGTCGCATCATGTTCCCGATGGTGACGACGCTCGATGAACTTCGAAGCGCACGATTCCTCCTCCGCTCGGTTTCTGAGGACCTGCTCGCGGAAGCTGTTCACATTCCGTGCGCGGTGCAAGTCGGCATGATGGTTGAGGTGCCAGCTGCAGTGTTAATGTTGGACCGATTCATCGACGAAATCGATTTCGTCAGTATCGGCACCAACGACTTGACTCAATACACGCTGGCCGTCGACCGCAGCAACGACGCAGTCGCCGACCTTTATCAAGCGTGCGACCCCGCTGTCTTGCGATTGATCCAACGGACCCAGCAAATAGTCTCCGAGCGGGGCAAATCGACCAGTGTCTGCGGAGAAATGAGCAATAACCCCGCTCACGCCCTCCTGCTGGTCGGGATGGGAATCCGAACGCTGAGTCTCACTCCAGCTGCGATTCCAATCATCAAGAAAGCGATACGATCGGTAACGATCGGCCAGTGCGAAGCGATGGCGTGGCGAGCACTTCGATTGAGCACTGCACGAGAAGTCGAAGCTTTCCTGATGAACCAACTTGCAGGGCTCGTGCCCGAGATCGTGCTGCAAGCATGATCGAATTGACATACAAAATCGATACAGCCAAGAAAAAATTGAAAAGGAACACAACAAGCCGATGAAAAAGGAAATGCTCATCAATGTCTCGCAAGCGGAAGAATGCCGCATTGCGTTGCTCGAAGACGGAACCCTGGAGGAACTCTACACGGAGCGAACCAGTCAAAACAATTGGGTTGGAAACATCTACAAGGGAAAGATCGTCAATATCGAACCCAGTATCCAAGCCGCATTCGTAGACTTCGGCGTCGGACGGAATGGGTTCTTACACATTAGCGACATCGAACCCGAGTACTTTCGACAGGCCGGATACGATCCTGCGGAGATCATGGATGGTCGCAGGTCCGACGATGATGATGACGATGACGATCAAGAAGAGGAAGATCAAGGAGGTGACGACCGAAGCAGCGACAACCGTGGTGGAAACCATCGCAAGGGTGGCAATCGACCTCCCCGCACCGGACGGCTTCGCAGCGGCAGACCTCGCTTCAAACCACCGATTCAAGAGATCTTCCGACGCGGCGATGAAGTTCTTGTTCAAGTGATCAAGGAAGGGATCGGCACTAAGGGGCCAACGCTTTCTACTTACATCAGCATCCCCGGTCGCTACTTGGTTCTCATGCCGTCGTTAGGTCGCGTCGGCGTAAGCCGAAAAATCGAAGATGAAGACGCGCGCCGAAAACTCAAGGCGACCATGCTGGAACTCAACATTCCCAAAGGGGTCGGATTCATCGTCCGAACTGCCGGGCAAGAGAGAACTCGCAAGGAGTTGTCGCGAGACGTTGCCTACTTGCTAAGACTTTGGAAAGTCCTCGTTCGCCGCATCAAGAATCAACCCGGGCCATGCGATGTCTACGAGGAGAGCGACATCATGATCCGAACGATTCGAGATACGTTCACCGAAGACATCGATTCCATCGTAGTCGATCACCCGGATGCATTTCATCGCGCCAAGGAATTCATGGAACTGGTGATGCCCCGCTATGCCAATCGAATTCAACTCTACGACAACCGCGAACCCCTTTTCCATCGTTACAAATTGGAAGCGGAAATC
>JBILVV010000069.1:0-15378 GCA_044370255.1 Pirellula sp. | reverse complement strand
GGCCTGGCATCGATTCCACTGACACGAAAACTCGCGAGCAATTTGACATTGGTGCATCCTCTCTTATCCGTGTCGCGATCCCAAATCATGCAGTACATCGAAGCGAATCGCTTGGAGTTTCGGACCGATCGTTCCAATGCTTCGGAAGCCTACACTCGCAACCGAATTCGTCATCAGTTGCTTCCTTATCTGCGAGAGTTTTCCGAGACATCTGACGTGGATCGGAGATTGTGGCAGGCGACACAGCAGGTTCGCGAGGAGCATGAATATGTCGAAGAGTCGGCCCGTCAATGGCTGGAGACGGCCAGAGTATCCGAGGATGTCGGAAGCGTAGAGTTTGCGGCACAAGCTTTTGAAGATGTCGCATGGTGTGTTGTACGCGAGGGTTTAGTAGCCATTTGGCACGATTTGTCATGGCCGTTGCAGGGAGTGACGGCGAAGCACTGGGATAAATTGCGCAGTTTTCTGCAGCCAACCGATCCAGGACCGCATCCTCGCCGCATGCAACTGCCGGGGCAAATCGACGTTACAATGCGACGCGGTATCGTCAGGTTCTTCAGGGAAGATTCAGACACGGATTGATTCTCTGCATCAATTGAGCCTTTACACAAACAGTTACTTGGCATGCGTATCGTATTGATGGGAAACGGACCCTTTGCGGTTCCTAGCTTTGACGCGATCCACGCTTCAGCGAGGGAGATCGCCTGCGTTGTAGCTCGGCCGGCAGCGCCATCGCAGGGGAAAGAGCCGCCCGAAAGTCCCGTGATCGTCTGGGCACGACAACGCGGCTTGGCAGTGCATACCCCAATATCGATCAACGATGCCGACACCGTAGCATGGTTATCCAGCCTGCATGCAGATCTGCTGGTCGTTTGCGATTACGGACAGATACTCAAGCCCGAGGCTCTTTCAGCAACTCGTTTAGGTGGCATCAATCTGCATGGATCGCTTTTGCCTCGGCATCGCGGTGCGGCACCGGTTCAGTGGTCGGTACTGGCGGGTGATGTATTCGCGGGCGTGTCGGTGATCCACATGACACCTGGTTTGGACGCCGGTCCGATTTTGACCTCGGCATCTACAAGGATTCACATGGGCGAAGATGCAGGCGAGTTAGAGGCTCGCCTCAGCCAACTGGGCGTAGAGCCTACCCTTCGCGCGATCGAAATGCTTGAGCGTGATGATCATCCCGCCAGTCTTGCCCAGGATCGAAGTTACGCGACGCGAGCACCTCGTCTCAAGAAATCGGACGGCGAACTCCATTGGAACTACCCCGTGCGTTGGCTCGATCGCCAACTCCGCGGTTTGCAACCTTGGCCCGGGGTATTCACACATCTCGAGCTACCCGACGGGAAATCGTTGCGAGTGATCGTTCATCGTGCGACTCCGATTGAGTCTGTGGAGGTTTCCAAGTTCGGGGAAGTGGGCAGTTTGTTGCTTCCAGCCAACGGTACATCGATCAACTTGTCTTGGTCGGACCAAGCGGTAGCCGTGATCGCTCGCGATGGTGTGATGGCACTCAAATCGGTACAGCCCTCAGGCAAACGAGCAATGAGCGGTGCGGAGTTTATGCGAGGCTATGCTAGACATGCGGGCGTTCGGTTCCGAGTCCCTGAATCGCCGCAACCGTTGCTCGAGTCCATGATGGCGTTATCGACCGAGCCGGAGAGAACCGAGTGAATCCTAAAGCATCCGCCCGTTCGACGATCGGATTCGTTTCCTTGGTCTGCCTGATCATTGGGAATATGATCGGTTCGGCAGTCTACATATCCAGCTCCTATGCGTTGGGAGCACTTGGGGATGCCAGATTGGTTCTGCTGGCGTGGTTGATCGGCGGTTTGCATGCACTGTGCGGAGCGATCGCGTATGCGGCTTTGGCTCGTCGCGAGCGGCTCTCGGGGGGCGAGTATTCCTTCCTGTCGCGGTACGTTCATCCGGCAATCGGATTGATGGCCGGTTGGATTTCTTTGACAGCCGGTTTCGCAGCTCCGGTCGCTGCCGCAGCGCTTGTGCTCGGAGAATACATGATGGCTGTGCCTGAGCCGACATGGCAGGCACGAATCCTGGCGACAGGATGGATCGCGTTGTGCGCTGGTTTTCACATGATCAATTTGCGGACCGGCTCCTGGGTCAACAATGGCGTGATTGCACTCAAGTTGATCGGCTTTACCGTGTTCGCAGTGACATGCGCTATCTTCCTGTTCGGAGCCAACGATACGCAAAAGGAAGCGTTCGCACTCCGGGAATCCTTTCTTGAGACAAGTTACCTGAAGCAGTTGCTGCAACCAAGCGTTTGGCTTGTGATCGCAGTGCAACTATTCTTTATCTCCTTGGCGTATACGGGATTCAATGCGAGCATCTACATCGCGGAAGAGATTCACGATACATCAGGGGCAAAGGAAACCCTTAGTGTTGCTGAGCCGTCTCCAGCCGTCTGGCGATCGATGATCGCAGCGTGTCTGTTTGTGATGCTCATCTATCTTGGCTTGAATGCTTTGTTTCTGGCTTGTAGTACACCAGAACGGATCATCGCTGGGGGCGATTATTTCGTGTCCGATGTAGCGTATGATGTCGGAGGTGATTGGTTGAAATGGGTGATGCGAATCACGATTGCCATTTCATCGGCGACTAGTGTTTTAGCGATGACGGCTACTGGCCCGCGAGTTTACTCGCAGATGGCGAACGACGGATGGTTGCCGAGCGCGTTCTCATCCTCGACGGAAGTTCCTCGCCTAGCGATCTTCGTGCAGGCGGTCGTCAGCGCTGTGTTCGTCTCGGCCTTACGCTTACTGCTTGCGGAGCGGTCGCCACCAGCACTCTTTGGATTGCCCATCGGGAAATGAATGCCATTCGGCCCATTCGATGGTGGGAGCATCTCGCGGTGGCCCTATATGTCGCGGGTGCGAGCGTTTTGCTGTTGGTGGCCACGCAGATCAAGCCGACTCAGTTGTGGTTGTGTTTAGGAACGTTCGCTCTCGGATTTCTTCTCTATGTTTTTTCTGGTAAGAGACGTTAAAATCTGTGGCATGGATGACGAAGAGTATTACCTAAGCCAAATTCCCAAACCGCAACCAACGCGACTTGGAGCGACCAAGATTGCGACATTGCTTCAGAGAGTGATACAGCAACGTGGTTACGCCTCCGTGCAGTCGGCTGATGTACTGAAAGACGCATGGGTTGCTGCGGTCGGCGACGATTTATCGGGCCAGACGCGACTGGGCAAGCTGTCCCGCGGTGCACTCCAGGTCTTCGTCCCAAATCATGTAGTAAAGACCGAGTTGGATTTCCGGGTAAAGGAGATTCTCCGAACATTGCAGGATCGGTTGCCTGATTTTGGGGTCCAGCGCTTGACGGTTCGCGTAGAGCGATGAGCGAGACGAGGGACTTTGAGGTTGGCGATAAGCGCAGGGTATTTGCGTTGACCCTCGCATACGATGGAACTCGGTATGCCGGGTGGCAAATTCAACCTAATGGTTTAGCGATTCAGCAAGTCGTTTCCGAAGCAGTCAGCAAAGTGGTGGGGCACGCCGTTCAAATCCAAGGAAGCGGTCGAACCGATGCGGGAGTACATGCGGTTGGCCAGGTCGCTTCCTTTTCGACGGAGAGTTGGACATTGGAGGCCGATCGGCTTGTGCAGGCGATCAATCGCCATTTGCCTCGAGACATTGTCGTGCTTGAGAGTCGCAGCGTTGTGCCGACTTTCGATCCGATTCGAAATGCGATCGGCAAGCGCTATCGCTATTGCATACGAACGTCCCGTGTGCCGGATCCTTTGCGGCATATGCATCAATGGTGGATTCCTCGATCATTGGATATTCAGGCGATGTGGAAGGCGGGGGATCTCCTTTTGGGAACCCACGACTTCATAGCATTTCAGACATTGGGTTCGGTACGAAAAACCACGACGAGGACGATTCGCTGTATCGATCTGCAGTTTCAAGAAGCGATCGCCGGGAGCGAATGGATCATTGAGATCGAAGCCGACGGTTTTCTTTACAACATGGCCCGCAACATCGTGGGCGCAATGGTCGAGGTTGGAAGAGGGCGTTTTCCCCCGTCGTGGATCCGCGACGTGTTGGATTCGCGCCAGCGCAACACCGTGAGCCAAACCGCACCTGCTCGCGGATTATGTTTGTTGCAGGTTGATTATCCGCCAAGCGTCTTTCTGGAGGATTGAACGTGCGTGAACTCTTCGAAGCTGTGCGTTTTTTGCGTTCGTGATCGCTAGCGGCCAGTGTTTTGCTCGGAGTTATCACAACCCAACGCGTGGGCGAGGGACGCACGAGGGAAAACCTGGCGAGCGACGTAAGTCTATCCCTCACTTACGTTTCGGGTTGAGTTTACATCGAAAATCGCAACTTCAATAAACGAGTCGCTAGGGCTGGACGAACGGCCTTTTGCGTTGGAACAACGCGCGGTGTTGAGAGAGTTCCCGTCGGAGTACAGGATCGGACGTCAGTTCGAGGGCATCGTTGATCGAGGCAATGGCAGCGGCAAAGTCCCCCGTGGCGGCTTGGGCGACTCCCAGTACATGAAGACGGTGAGCGGTCACGGATCCTTCGCTGGCTTCGACGGCAAGCCGTGCCGTCTTCAGAGCGGTCTCTGGGTTTCGATAGTATTCGTCGGGGCATGTAGCCATCATCCAGGCCGCGTTTTGGAGTACTTTCGGATCGTTGGGAGCTAACTCGAGAGCTTTTTGATAAGCCAATGCAGCTTCCTTCCATTTCGCAAGTCGTTGGCATGTATCAGCAACTAATCCTGCGGCCTGGCCTGACTCGGGTTGCAATCGCATCGCTTCTTGGAAATCTGCGAGTGCTGCGTCAAGGTTCTCTGTACGTGAATGGGTTCGACCTCGAGCGGTTCGAATCCCCGGGTCATCTGGGGACAACTCAATCGCTTTATCGTAGTCTGCGATGGCACCGGTCAGGTCACTCCGTTTGCTGCGCAGTTCCGCACGATTGAAATATGCTTCCGAGAATTGAGGTTGCAGTTCGATCGTTTTCCCGAACGATTCGATGGCTGAGTCGATGTCCCCTGTCAGTGCGCAAGCTACACCCAAATTGTGATGCGCTCGCCATCGGGAATCATCGAACTGGATAGCCAACAGGAAGTCCTCGGCAGCGGTTCTGTCCAGTGCGGAGGCCTCCGCTACTTGACCATCGCGCGCCATTTGAGCCGCGGTATCGGAACGCAGTTCACCGCGGCGGTTGGCGGCCCAACTCAAGAGCTTTTTTGCATAATCCCTTTCCGCGAGACTTCGTGTTGTATCCTTTGCGATTGTCCGACTGCCTTCAATGATATTGTTGAACTCGATGACCGATGCGGCGCGACTGCTCCTGTCGAAAAGGGCCTGCAGATCGGGCGCGACCCCACTCTTGGCTGGTTCGACGGCCTCGGCTTTGTCGCCCCATCCTGTCCTTGGCGTACGGTCCTGAGAAACCCCTGTTACCGAACTGCCGGCCATAAAGACCATGCAAAGCGATCCTGACAGCCATAGGTGGGCACGAAAGTGGTGTTTTTTCATTCTCAGTCCTCTTGAGGTAGTGCAGCCTTTGGGAAGAGCATTAAGATACCAGAAATCGCCGATTGATTTCACGGTCAACTTCCCAGGCGAATTACAGCCCTTCATCCCAAACTCTGGACAAAAAAATGCCTGTTACGGACGCGATCGTGCGTCGTTTGCACGAGATTTTGATTCGAGTGGCGGATATCAAGAACCAGATCAATCGAGGCCCCAAACAGCTTCAACTCGCCCAAACCCAACTGCAGGCCGCCAAGGATGCCGTGACCCAGTGCAAGGATTCCATCAAGCAAAAGCGGTTGGAGGCGGACAGAAAACAGCTGCAGCAGCGGGAGCGAGAGGCCAAGATCTACGAGTGGCAAGGAAAAATGAACGCCGCGACCAACAATCGCGAGTATCAAACCATCAAGGAGCAGATCGCGGCTGACACCCAAGCCAATAGCGTCCTATCGGACGAAATCTTTGAGATTCTCGAGGCATCGGACGCGGCGTATACGCTACTAGGTGAATTGGAGGCAAAACTCGTCGTTGTGCAGGCAGATACTGCCAACGCCGAGGCGAGAATCCATGAGCGAATGACCGTCCTTCGGGGGGATCTCGAGCGAGCTGAGGGGGAACTGCGTGCAACCGAGGCGGAAATTCCGCCCGACTTCATCGACACCTACCGACGCATGGTCGAATCGCGAGGTGAGGAAGCGATGGCACCGCTCGACGACAAATCGTGCGGTGGATGCAATACGACGCTACCACCACGACTGCTCGACCAGTTGCGGCTAGGTAACCCGATACCATGTTCCAGTTGCGGTAGGCTCCTCTACCGGCCCGAGTAGCACATCAAGCCAAGCTCACGAACCGTATTCCGATCTCGCTCTCGGGGCTTCGAAGTAGCGTTCCGTCGATCCGATACAGATTGGACGTATTTGAGTTCATAACAACTCGGTGCGCCGAAGTTGTAACCACCGCATTGCCCACTTGCACGAAAGCACTATGAATCCTGAATCGGATATGAAATCTTTACCGATGCTTTTGGCCGCAGCCGTTTCAAAACTGCCGGTGCATCTAACGGAAAGGATTCGGGTTGTCTCGCGGACTCGGCAACGCCAGTCGCTGGCCCTATACGAATCGCGATCATTGCCCGATGGACCGATCGTTTACTGGACACATCACGCTCAGCGCACGGTCGAGAATCCAGCTCTGGATACGGCGATTGAGTTGTCGCTTGCTTTGGAGCGACCGTTGCTCGTGTATCAAGGGTTAAGCGAGCGGTATCGGTATGCTTCCGATCGTCACCATTGGTTTCAGCTTCAATCAGCTCGCGACTTGTGCCAACAGTATCGAGCAATGGGGATTCGTTTCGCGCTCCATGTGGAGACAGCGGAGGATGCGACACCCTCGCTTCTAAGGCTTGCGAGTTGTGCGAGCGTCTTGGTAACGGAGGATTTCCCTGGAGAGCCGACTGATCGCTGGCTGGAACGGCTTGCCTATCTGCCCGGACTGCCGTGCCTGGCCGTCGATACAGCGTGTGTCGTCCCAATGCGATTAGTAGGTCGGGCGTTCGATCGCGCCTTCGCGTTTCGCGATGCAACGAAAAAACTGTATGCAAAAAGAATCGATAAGCCTTGGCCTGTAGCGAGCGGATCGCCGAAGGCTTTCGAGGGGAAGCTACCCTTTGAACCCGTGGAGATCGAATCTGTCGATCTCCAAGATTTAATAGCCTGTTGCCGGATCGATCATGGTGTTGGTCCTGTAGCCGATACACCCGGTGGTTCCGTCGAGGGATACAAGCGATGGAATGCGTTTGTTGCTGGTCCATTGAAACAATATGCGGCAAAGCGAAACGATCCCATATCCGGAGTCACCAGTCGCATGTCGGCCTATTTGCACTACGGCATGGTTTCACCGATGCGTTTGGCACGCGAAGCCAACGGGATGAAGGCAGAAAAGTACTTGGACGAGTTGCTCATCTGGCGGGAGTTGGCGTATGGCTTCTGCTTTTACCGGCCGGAGTATGCGTCGACCAAAGCCCTGCCGAATTGGGCCGTTGCGACATTCGCAGAGCATGAAGCGGATGATCGACCAGCAATCTACTCGTGGGAGACACTGTCTCGCGCCCGCACCGAGGATCGCCTTTGGAATGCGTGTCAGGAAAGTCTGCTTAGGCATGGCGAGTTACACAACAACGTACGCATGACATGGGGAAAGGCTTTTCTCCGATGGACTCGCGATGCGAACGAGGCGTTGGAACTCTTGATCGACCTGAATCATCGGTACGCCTTGGATGGACGAGACCCTGCATCGTACGGCGGTATTCTGTGGTGTCTGGGTCAGTTCGATCGACCGTTTTCGCCGGAGCAAACTATTCTTGGCACGGTACGGGATCGACCCACGAGTGAGCACGCGCAGCGCATGCGTTTGGAACCGTATGAAGCTCATGTGCGAAGACCGATCAGTCGTCGAGAAGCGCGCGTTGCTGTGATTGGTGCCGGAATGGCCGGGTCTATGTGCGCACGAACGCTGGCTGATCATGGGGTTGATGTCACACTCATCGAGAAATCGCGAGGCTTCGGAGGACGCTGTGCGAGTCGTCGGCTATGGGAGAGCGTCATCGTCGATCATGGTGCACCCTACGCGGAGTTTGCTGACCCTCGATGGGATTGGTTCGTGCGATCATGGCATCAAGACGGAGTTATCGCCCCTTGGCGAGGCGATCTGGGGGAATGGAATGGAAAGGACTTTCGTTCGTTACCAAGTTTGCGACCTCGATGGGTGGGCCTGGGAGGCATGAATGCGATTGGAAAACACTTGGCACGCGAATTGAAGTGTCTGCTGAATCATCGACTTGTGGCTATTGAAGAAGGTCTCGCGAGTTATCGACTGCAGGTCGAGACGCAGGATGCTGCATCGACGAGCGCAATGAAGACGTTAGAACCCTTCGACGCAATCGTATTTGCGATACCCACCGAGCAGGTGCGATCGCTTGTGCCGGCGGCTTGCGATTGGAGAGAGTTATTGCCGATGCAGGCTCATGAAGCATGTTGGACGTTGATGATGGTTCTCGAAAGCAGATGGAATGTGCCCCTCGACGGAGTGAGATGTTCCAGTCATGGTTTGTCATGGCTGGGGAGGGAATCGAGCAAGCCCGGGAGGTCGAGTGATATCGATGCATGGGTCGTTCAGATGGATGCGGAGTGGACGAGCCGACATCTCGAATGCGATCCACAGGAAGCAGCGGAACGGATCCTCATTCAGATCCGCGAATCCGGATTGCCGGAGTTGCCCGGTCTATTGCATCGTGAATCGCATCGTTGGCGATATGCGAAGCCAGTTGCTGGTCTCTCGGATACCGAGATACAAGAAAACAGACCCACTTGTTTTTGGGATAAATCTCTAGGTGTGGGGGCATGCGGTGATACATGGGTAGGCAGCGGTATCGAAGGGGCTCTCGAGAGCGGTCGTGCGATGGCTGGACGGATCATCACTTGGCTGACGAGCCGTGGACCATCGGAGGCATCCCTAGTGAAACCGGTCAAACCAGGGGGATACATCCAAAGGGAATTGTTCTAGACCAAATCGCCCGCTACCGTTCAGTCGATATGCCGATTTACTGGGAACCTATGACTTTTTTTTGTTCACGCTATCTTAGAAACTGTCACCCGGGTGCCAGAAATATGCTCCGATCGATTACAATCGAGCAAGTGCATTTAGTACGTCCCTTCTTCCTTATTCTCGAGTTGCAGTATGTTACTCATTGATCCTGTGCGTAAGTTATCTATTCGCTCGTTTAGTGTGGGCTTATTGGCACTATCGATTACAGTTCTCGCGTATCATCGCGTTGAGGCGCAAGATAAAGCTCCGAATGCCGCTCCTGCTGAGCAAACGGCCGGTGAAGCCAAGCCGGAGGATGCTAAGCCAGCCGAAGCAAAGCCTGAGGCCAAGAAAGATGAGAGTGCCAAGGAAACAGCAAAGGCTCCTCCCAAGAAGCAAGTTCGCGTTTTGCCTTTGAGCGGCAGTTATGAAGATTTGCCTAGCAGCGGCGGTTTCAACCCAACCGACCTTGTGCTCGGTGGCGGTGGTGGAAAACCAAAAGGGTTTTACAAGCTTTGTGATTACCTAGACGAACTGAGCCATGAGGAATTGGTTACGCACGTGGTTTTTGATTTGTCCTCATCGGCATTATCGATGAACCCTGCGCAACTCGAAGAGTTGTCGCGACGTTTGCAGCATCTTCGGAGCCATGGCAAGAAATGTATTGCTTGGCTGGAGTCTGCTGGCAATGTTCACTTGGCGATCGCCGCTGCATGCGATGAAGTTTTGCTCGCGGATCTAGGTGGCATCGATATCCCATCTTCGTCTATGGAAACCATGTTTTATCGCGACGCGATGGATCTGTTGGGTATTCAGGCATCGGTGACACGCGCTGGGGATTTCAAAGGTGCTGTGGAACCTTACCTCAACTCGACTATGTCGAAACACCTTAAGGCCCATTACCTCGCGATGCTCGAATCGATCAACAGCGCTCAAGTCACTCGGATTGCGAAGGGCCGAGGGCTGTCGGCCGGCGTAGTTCGAGATCTGCAGAAGAAACGTATGATTCTCCCTGCTGAGGCCCTTTCGAGCCGACTTGTCGACCGCTTGGTTCCGTACGGTTCCATGAAGAAGACAATTATGGACGGATTAGGAGAAAACTACGAATGGACAACTCCCAAGTCGAAGCCAAAGCGCGAAGTATCGATCTTTGAGTTGATGGGTAAAGCGATGGCTCCGCCAAAGGATCCTTCGAAGTTGAAGGAGAACGCCATCGTTGTTCTCCATTTGAGCGGCACGATAGAGGATGGAAAGGCTGCCAAGTCTGGCGCGATTGTTTCTGGACCTACGGTAAAACTGATCGAAGACTTGGCTGCGGATGATAAGGTCAAGGGGGTCGTGGTTCGAATCAATTCGCCGGGGGGAAGTGCTACGGCGAGCGAAGCGATTCGGCAGGCACTCGATGCTCTTGCTAAAAAGAAAACCATGGTTTACTCCATGGGGGAAATGGCTGCTTCCGGCGGATACTGGATTACTTGTGTTGGGCAGCCCATTTTTGCAGAACATGGGACGATCACTGGTTCGATTGGAGTCTTTTCGCTGAAGGTTAGCGCAGGAACATTGATGCGTCGAGTTGGTGTTCATGTCGAGTCCGTCACACTCGATTCAGCTGCCGGCATGGATGCACTCAACCATGCATGGACCGAGGAGGAGATCGATGCGATGCAAGGCTTTATCGATACGATCTACAACAAATTCCTTCAGATCGCATCGACATCGCGCGGCATTCCAGTTGATACCCTCAAGACTCTTGCTGGAGGGCGAGTCTGGTCGGGCGAGCAGGCCAAGGCCAATCAGCTTGTAGATCAACTCGGCGGTCTGGACGATGCACTCTCGATGGTGGCTAAGGGGGCGAAACTCGACAAATACAAAGTAGTCCATCGCCCCGAAGCGAGTACAGGGCTGGACCTCGGCCAACTGTTGGGGGGACAGGAGGATGAAATCGATATCGCGACCTCAGCCCTCTGGAACGATAGTTCGAGCGCTATGAGCAGCGACAAGATAGTTGCAATACTGGAAAATCGACTGTTGGCATTGCTCAAGGAACATGGCTTTCGAGGGGATGCAACGCGACTATTGCTCCGATCCATCGACTGGACCGGCAAGGAACCACCCAAGGCATGGGCTTTGTTAGGTGAGGAGTTAAAGATCTCGCAGTAGCGATTCAACGTCTCAGCTCTCAAGCAGTTGCCGCCATTTCCTTTTTCTGTCCTCCGTGTCGTTTCGTGCCTCCATGTCGTTTCGTGCCAATGCACTTGCATGAGGTTTGAAGAGCGAGGAGGACAGGAGATGACTGGGCGAAATACGCGCGTATAATGAGTCTGAGCCACTCGATATCAGGTGGCGGAAGATTTCTCGCCTGAAGAGTTTGTCATGAAAAACGAACACGCGCAGATCAAAATGCAACTGGAAAAAAAGCTCAAGGAACTCGAAGGGCGTTCCGAGCGGTTGGAGAATCGATTGAGCCAACCGGGGGAAGCCGACTCCGGTGAAAACGCAATCTTTCACGAGAACGATGAAGTGCTTATGGGGCTAAACCATGTCACGATTCACGACATCCATGAGATTCGTTTAGCACTCGATCGGATCGAGCACGGCAAGTACGGAAATTGCGTGGAGTGCGGCAGGGCAATAGCAAAGGCGAGGCTAGCAGCACTTCCATTTACCGGCACCTGCGTCGATTGCGCGAATTAGTCCCACTCAATTCCCACTAAGTGTCGACAGCAAGAGTCGTCGTAGAGGTGCGGCTTAATGTACCAGGGATACGTTTCGAATCGTTACGAGAACCAGGGGGCGAGGCTGTGAGACAAGTTCTGATCGGCACCGTTATACGTCCGATTACCCACATCATGCGAACGGACAGTTGAAACATCCCAGGAGTGATCATGGCGCATATTCGGATAAAGATCCGTCGCTTTTCGGTGGATCCAAGTGGATGCATGATACCATGCTACATGAATCCCAGAAGGCACAAACGATCGGGATTCGTTGTGATGTCCTATACCGCTCACGCCAGTTAGATAACGACTAAACGTACCCGAGTATAGCCTATTGGGAGGGTATTCGTACTGTGACTGTATCAATAAAATTAAGTCGTGGGCTATTGTTACAAAGCAATTAGGCTCCGTCCCACGTCCGTTGTCTGTAAACGGGTCCGAATGCAATACTAGGTTTAGGATCAAGCTTCGAATCAAAGATGCCAGATAGCGTGTAGGAAATAGGGAGCACGCACTATGTTGCAGCTTCGCAAATGATTTGGGGGTTCTGCTAACTTCTCAGAGGGAATCGTTTTATGCGGATAATAAATTGCTTTCTAATCGTCGTATTTAGTGCTGTTCTCTTTTCCAGTACGGTCTTTGCGGAGGAGGCTGAAGGTGCTTTCGAGGAGTTACGGTCCCTGCGTGGTACCATTGTCACGATGATCTCCGAGAGCGAGGGACTGCCTATGAAGTTCTGGGCGAAGGGAAATCTCTTTCGTGGCGAGCTAACGGCGGGAGACCGAAAAATCATCACCATTCAGAGAGCCAGTGAAACGTTTGTATACCAAGTGGGGTCAAAAACGGGCGACTATCGTTTTGTTGAACGCGGTCTGGCAACGATGGGACTCATCAGACAGATTGAGGATGTACGTCGATTTGGAAAGAAACAACAGTCTGTTCATATTGAGGGGAAGCTCTACGATGTTCTTCTCTATGACATCAACGCTCCGGAAGAATCAGCATTAGTATACCTTTCCCGCAAAGGATCGCTCCCCAAGGTATGGATCAGTGTTCTACGGAAAACTCAGGATTCGGCTGAGGCTATGAGGATGTTCTTTCAGGACGTGGAAGCGAATGTCGACATTCCGGAAGAACTCTTCGAGATCCCCAAAGATGTCGAGTTTACCTCGGCGACCGGGGCTGTTGTGCCAGCAGTAGGCCAGAAACAACGAGAGCCGGAGGCTGGAAACGCTAACGTGGCTTCGAGTGGTACATATCCCAAGTCGGGTTTGGTAGTTGTCACCACAGCAGATACGAATTTGAGTGACGGAAGAACGATTCTGGAAACCATGCAACCAGGAGAGATAGCGACTGAGATAGAAAGCCAAGGAGGGACAACTTTGGTGAAGACTCAAAAGCACCGAGGATCGGTCGAATCGCATCGCATTGTGCCCTTGGAAGATGCGGATACATACTTTCACTCAGCGCTCGATGTGGATCCAAATAATACCAATGCACTTCTCGGACGTGCACGACTCATGGTCGCATTCACCGAAAACAAGATTCCGAATGAAATCGGCCGCGAGACGTTACTGATGCTTGCCTTGATGGATTTGAATCGACTGGTTCGACTCACGCCTAGTACTATCTCTTTTCTGGAGCGTGGACGAGTTTTATCCATGATGGGCAAGAATGAAGATGCACTCAACGATGTGAACGCAGCCTTGGAGCAAGATCAAAAAAATCGCGACGGTTTTCTGAGACGCATCGAGATCAGTCTTAAGCTCGGGGATCACGATCGAGCATTGACCGATTGCAATGAATTGATCCGAATGGACAAGCAAGACGCAGAAGCCCACAGTTTGCGTTGCTTTGCGTTAGGGCTAAAAGGGGAGTTTGATGAAGCTCTGCTGTCGTGCGATATCGCAATCGATACGGATGAAAATTTTGCGAAGGCCTACCTGATTCGGGGTGGTATTTGGGAGTCAAAAAATCGAGATTCGGATGCTGAGTTGGATTATGAAAAGGCAATTCGTCTCGGGGAAAATGCTGCCAGACTAGCTCGAGCGAGATTCCTTCTGCGGCAAGGAAAGCTCAATGAGGCAATTGCGGACTTTAGCGAGATGATCAAGCAAGAGCCCGATCGTTGGGACGCTTTTCTTGATCGAGGATCCGCTTGGCTCGACCTCAATGAATTGGACCGTGCCATAGAGGATGTCACCACTGTCCTAGAGCATCATCCAGGAAACGTGGATGCCCGCATCATTCGCGGCCTGGCGTTATCTCGTAAATCGGAATTCGATCAAGCGATTGATGATTTTACGATGGCAATTCTGCTCAATCCAGACGCAGTACCTTTCTATGCTTTTCGAGCCCAAGCTTATGCATCGAAAAGGCAATTGGACAAGGCCATTGAAGACTACACGCATTTGCTAGAGTTGTCGCCCAACAACCTGGACGCCACGATCAATCGAGGTTTGGCTTACTATTTTTCCAAGCAGCACGCGAAGGCAATACAAGATTTCAGTGCAGCAATCGAACTTGCTCCCGAGGACATACAAGTCTATGTGTTCCGCGGTTCAGCTAGGAACGGAGAAGGGGATTTTCGTGGTGCCATCGAAGACTTTTCGCGAGTGATCAAGGTGAAACCCAATATGTCAGAGGCTTATTCCTACCGCGGCGTCTCTTGGCTGGCCCTAAAGGAATGGGAAAGATCGATCGAAGATTTGAACAAAGCGTTGGAACTCGACCCGTCCAACCATCAAGCAATGGTTAATCGTGGTGGTTATTGGTTTGGCAAGAACGATTTTGAGAAAGCGATTCGCGATTGGGAACTGGCTTGGGATTTGAATCCCAAGTCCCCTGAATTAGCTGATCAAATCGCACGATTCTACGTCGATTGTCCTAACGAGAAGTATCGAGATTCAGAGTCGGCAATTGAATTCGCAACCATCGCATGCGAATTGACCCAATGGAGTAGCTTTGAATACCTGGAAACACTCGCGACTGCGTATGCAGAGTCCAAGGATTTCGACTCAGCGGTCAATTGGATGCGTAAGTCCTTGGAGCTTGCACCTCAAGAAAAGAAGCCTCAAAGAGAGGAACGATTGAAAAGTTACCAAAAAGGAAAAAGGTATGTTCCTGTGGCTAACGATTACTGAACCGACTAAGTTTGATTGAGAAATGCCCAGAAGAACAAGAGAACAAGCAAGAGAACAAGGACATGCATTGCGTTTTTGCTATGCAGGCATATGCGAGTGAACGCTTGCATTGCTGTGACGCGATGTTGGCGGCGAATCGACTCGCAATGACAGAGTCATCGACCGGTTTCGGGGATGCTTTATGCGTTTGATGTCTGTTGATGTGCTGTTTCGCGACTGCTCATTGCAGACCTTCTCCTCAGAAGAGTTGGCGGATGGGTTGAGAGGATCGTGTTTTCGCGTTGCGTGACGGCTACGCTGTGTTGGCGAGTTGCCGCACGCCTAGCTTCTGGGCAACTCGCCGGAGAGCATCCCGCGATGCGGACATGAAACTTCCATAGAAGCGTTGACGGGTCAGCATCTGGGTGACCCGTCC
>JBILVV010000413.1:0-4477 GCA_044370255.1 Pirellula sp. | reverse complement strand
CAAGGGTGTAGATGTTTTCTGGGAGACGTTGCGCGAGCCCGATTTCGATCTAGGAGTCGCCTGCATGGCACCTAATGGGAGGATGGTGCTGATGGCGGGACGCGACGCGAGGCCGCCGTTTCCCGTCGGACCGTTTTATGTCAAAGGCTGTTCGCTGTTGGGATTTGCCATGTTTGCGGTCCCACCTGAGCAGCAGTTGCAGTCGGCACTCGATATGAACTATTGGTTGAGTTCGGGAAAACTTCGAGCGCAGATCGACCGCGTGTTGCCATTATCGCAAGCGGCGGAGGCGCATCGCTTGCAGGAATCGAACACGATTGCGAAGAGTGGTCTTCTGCGCGGCAAGATTGTCGTCCATATCGAGTGAGGAGGCGGATCGGCCCATGCATGGATGGGGGGATTGGCTAGATCTTATTTTTCCTCGCGCCTGCGCTCTCTGTTCAGCACCTTTGCTGGGTACCGGAGAACGCGGACTGTGTGGTGGTTGCTTCGTAGGCTTGAGCCCGATCGAAAACGGCTGCTTGCGTTGTGGAGCGCCCTTGCCTGAATCGAAGACAAAATCGCGCAAGCGAGGCAAGGCAAGAGCTGGTGGATGTCCAATATGTGAGAAGAGCTCTCTAGCCGTTACCCGCGTATTCGCCTTCTCGATCTATGCCGGCCCAGCGATCAGGATCGCAAGAAAGATGAAGGAACCGCAGCATGAGCCCTTGGCGGAGCAGATGGGGCGATCTGTCGCAGATTGGTTGCTTGCGGAAACCCCGTTTGCTATCGAGCATTACGATGCTCTAGTCCCGATTCCGCAGCATTGGTTCCGTCGTTTAGCAGCTCGGTACAACCAATCCGAGGCCCTTGCGAGCGGGATTTCGCGGCGATTTGGGTGTCGGATTGAGGACCGTTGGGTTCTTCGAACGAGATGGACACCCAAGCAAGGGATGAAAACGATTGCCGAGCGACGCGAGAATATGCGTCGCGCGTTTGAGGTTCCTGCGAAATTCGCTCCGCGTGTTCGCGGACGGAGTTTTTTGCTGGTGGATGATGTCATGACATCGGGGGCTACGCTGGACCAGGCCGCCTGGGCGCTCAAGCAACTGGGGGCGAGACTCGTCGATGCGGTCGTGTTCGCCCGGGGGCTCGGGGCTACCAAGTCATTTTCCGCAAAAACCGCCTGAATTCGCTGTCTCTCGAATCAGAAATGCTGCTTGGGAAGAACATCGAACTGTTGGATCCCAGAATGCGTATCTGCCTTGGAGCGTGCCACGTTGTTGGTTCGGGGGATCCGGCTATACTTGCCTCCCCGACCTCGAACAATCATTTCAATTCAATACCAGGGACTGGAATTCCACCATGGCGGACTCAAAAGACAACGAAATGCCGATGATCGAAGCCATCGGCCTATCGAAGTTCTACGGGCCCTTCGCTGCGGCTCGAGACGTTTCTTTTTCGGTCAAAAGAGGAGAATTGGTCGCATTTTTGGGCCCGAACGGCGCTGGGAAAAGCACGACCATGAAGATGCTGACGGGGTATCTTTCTCCGAGTGAAGGCTCGGCAAGGATCGCTGGACACGACATGTTTTCCGACCGGATTGCGGGTTCGAAGCATCTGGGGTATCTGCCGGAGAACGGTCCCCTCTACCCAGATATGACCCCCTTTAGTTTGCTCAATTTTTTCGGCGAAGCTCGAGGGATGAAGCCCGCTTATCGCAAGGAACGAATCGAGACCGTCGTCGAGTTGTGCGACCTCAAATCGGTACTCCACAAAGCGATCAGCAAACTGTCTAAAGGGTTTCGACAGCGGGTTGGGATGGCACAGGCACTGCTCCATGAACCTGACGTGCTGATATTGGACGAACCGACAGCGGGTTTGGATCCGAATCAAATCCGGGAAGTTCGCAACACCATGCGAAAGCTCGGGGAAACCAAAACGATCTTACTATCGACCCACATTCTGCAAGAGGTCGAGGCGATGGCCAACCGAGTCATCATGATCAATGAAGGACGGAAAGTATTCGAAGGAAGTGTTGAGGAGCTGAAGAAAGAGCGAGGGGACTTGACCTCGGCATTCCACAAGCTTACCGGAGCTGCCGCGTAAAGCGGATGCTCGTATAACTCCCTATGATGCTGAACGATTGAAGTAAGGATTCTAGAAGTGATTGCGAATGCTCTGTTTGTTCTCCTGTTTCTCGACCTCCTCTTCTTGGGGTTTTTGTTGGCGGTGACTTTGCTGCTAGCATATTTCCGCCCGGTTGCGTTGGCGGTTGTTAAGCGGAATTTCTATGCCTACTTTGCCAATCCCACGGGCTATGTTTTTCTTTGCTTGTTCGTGCTGTTGACCAGTATGGCGGCGTTTTGGCCGCACGAATTCTTCAGCTCGAATCTTGGGACTCTGTCGGAACTCAACAAGTGGTTCACGTACATCATGCTGTTCTTCATCCCCGCCATTACGATGAGCATATGGGCTGACGAGCGACGACAAGGTACCGACGAACTATTGCTGACTCTTCCTGCAACCGACTTCGACATCGTGATCGGCAAATATGTTGCAGCAGCAGCCATTTATTCTGTCTCACTGTTGTTCTCTCAGTTGTCGAACTTCACCGTCCTTGCTTTCCTGACGATGGGGGAAGTGGACACGGGGCTGTTCTTCACCAATTATCTCGGCTATTGGCTGATCGGTCTGGCGATGATTGCGTTGGGGATGGTCGCGTCGTTTTTGACCAACAATTTGACGGTCGGCTTTATTCTCGGAGCCCTGTTCAATGCGCCGCTAGCATTCTTTGCGAAAGCGGACACTATTCTCGACCGCAACTATGCACGGGAGATCAAGAATTTCAGCCTATCCGAGCGATTTGACGATTTCGGCCGGGGTGTCATCAGCTCATCAGGGTTGGCCTATTTTCTCCTTGTGGCCATCTTTGGTCTGTATCTCTGCATGATTTTGATCGGTAAAAGGCACTGGAGTGGAGGAAAGAACGGGAACATCCGTTGGCTCCATTTCCTGGTTCGGAGCATTCTGCTGCTCGCGACGGTCGTCACCGGTAGCATTTTTTTCCGGAACCGCGATTACATCCGCAAGGATGCGACTGAGTTGCAGGTCAGCTCTCTCTCACCGGTGACCACCGAAATGATTCGCAACTTGGGCAAGGAGCGAGATATTGTCGTAGAGGCGTATATTTCCGACGAAGTTCCTGAATCCTATGCGAAGACAAAATACGAGTTGGTTTCGCTCCTCAAGGAGTTCGAGTCCACGGCGAGCAAAGCCGGGGTACCGATGGAAGTTCGAATCTATGACTCCATCGGAGCGTCGAGCGAAGAAGAAAAACAGGCGGAACAACAGTATGGAATCGTTCCCCAAACTGTGCGAGTGCGCGAGCAAGGAACGATCTCCGATCAGCCGATCATTCTTGGAGCGGCCCTCAGAAGCGGATTGCAGAAAGTGGTCATTCCGTTCTTTGAACCGGGCATTCCCGTTGAGTATGAGTTGGCTCGTTCGCTGACCACGGTTGCAAAACCTGCTCGGAAAAAACTTGGGGTTCTAAAAACAGAGGCCAAGATGATGGGAGGATTGGACATGCGATCCTTCCAGCAACAACCGCCACAACCCATCATCGACGAGTTAGGGAAGCAATATGAGTTGGTTGATGTTAATCCAGCATCCCCGATTGACGGAGACCGAATCGATGTGCTGTTAGCCGTTCAACCATCGTCACTCTCTCCCGAGGAGATGAACAACTTCATCGCAGCCGTCGCGTCTGGAATTCCCACAGCAATTTTCGAGGATCCTCAGTCAGCGATCGATCCGTCGATCCCGGGAACAGGTGATCCCAAGCCCCCGGCAGGCGGAGGCATGTTCGGTGGCGCTCCCCCTTCTCCAAAGGGTGCAATTCAACCTCTTTGGGATCTCTTGGGAATCGATGTTCCTGGTCAACCTAGCCCCATGGGATTTGTCGCGCCCGACTTGTGCTGGCAACAGTACAACCCTTATCCAGTCCTGGCTGCGATGGATCAAGCGACCGATTTGTGGATTTTCGTCCGCGAAGAAGCTCCAGGTGCAAGCGATGCACTCAGTGAAGAAAGCGAGGTCACCAAGGGGCTAAAGGAACTCATGTTTCTGCTGACAGGAACGATCAAGCACAAAAGTGGTGCGAGAACCGAATTCCTGCCTTTGGTATCGACCGGAACATTTGCTGGAACCATACCCCTGAGCGAAATCCGAGCCATTCAGCGATCTGGTTTGGGTGTAGCGGAGGAACTGCGCGTGCGTCGGGGCAAGCCCAGCGCTGTCCCACAGGTGATCGCTGCCTACATTGAAGGTCCAGGCGCAGGTTCCGAAGACGAGAAAGAAAACTCCGACGTAAAACCGTTGAAGGTGATATACGTCTCGGACGTAGACTGCATGTCGAGCGTTTTCGTCGACATTCGGAAGAACTCCTCGCAATTGGACGAAATCAAGTTCCAATTTCAGAACATCACCTTTGTTC
>JBILVV010000412.1:0-4479 GCA_044370255.1 Pirellula sp. | reverse complement strand
CGTCGGAACCAACCTCGGTCAGGAATCGCAGGACCATCAGTACATCCTTGTCGTCAACATTGATGAAGTACTGATAGAACTCGTAGGGGGTGGTGCGTTCCGCAGATAGCCAAATCGCCCCGCGCTCGGTCTTGCCCATTTTCTTACCATCGCTGGTTGTTAGAAGCGGACATGTCAAACCATATAGCGAACTGCCAAGCATGCGCCTCGCCAAATCAATGCCGGCGATGATGTTTCCCCATTGATCGCTTCCACCGATTTGCAATTGACAACTATGATGTTTGGCCAAATGAACAAAGTCGTATGCCTGAAGGAGCATGTAACTGAACTCGGTATAGCTCAAACCCGAATCGCTGCGTTCAAGCCGCGCCTTGACCGAATCCTTGGCAAGCATCACGTTCACTGGAACGTTCTTGCCAATGTCTCGAAGGAAATCGAGAAACGAGAATCGCTCCATCCAATCGCAGTTGTTCACGACGATCGCGGCGTTGCTCCCCTCAAACGAGAGGAACTGCTCCATTTGATGGCGAATCCCCCTGACGTTGTGCTCCAACGTTTCGCGCGAAAGCAGTTGCCGCTCCTCGGACTTGCCGCTCGGGTCTCCGATCATCCCCGTTGCTCCCCCTACCAAAGCAATCGGCCGATGGCCTGCCTTTTGGAATCTGCGAAGCAACATCAGAGGCAAAAGGGAACCGACGTGCAGACTGTCCGCAGTTGGATCGAAGCCAGCGTAGACCACCGCAGGTTTCGAAAGAAAACGTCTAAGTTCGGCTTCATCCGTTGCCTGGTGAATCAGTCCTCGCCAAGAAAGCTCATCGATTATTGACTTCATATACTCCCCTACACCGCTAGCATTGGCCTTCCTTCAACGATTCGCTGCTCATGTACGAGTGATATACGGCATCTTCCCCCCCCTGTCTATCGGTCTTGAAGCCCTTTGGATGTTCTTGGGTACTACGCACGTTTCAGGCAATTGTTATCCTATTTCCTGTTCCGAACATACAACTACGTGTTCTCCTCCAGTCGCTTTCGTCATTCGTCCATTCGCCTAAACCGAGTCCTTATCATGACCAATCCAACGATCCGCGGAACTGTACACCTGATCGAAGAAACCAAATCGTTCGGCCAAAAAGGCTTTCGAAAGAGATTGGTGGTTCTGGAGCAGAACAACGGTCGCTTCACCAACTACATACCGCTCGAGTTCACGAACGATGCTTGCGATTCGGCAGACGGCTTGAAGCAGGGGGACGATGTGACGATCACCTATCGACTGACCGGCCGCAAGTGGCAGCGGGATCCGATGAGCGAAGTAAAGTATTTTCTCACGGCTGAAGCGATGGGCTTTCGCAAGACTGCCGAAGGGGACGATATCTCTGCGGCGAATGATGCGTTCGCGGAATCGTCGGGTGAGTTTGACGATACTCCTTTCTAAGCACCGTCCATAAACATCACTGCATTTACTGCGTTGCGCGAAATCCAAAAACAGCACTCGAGGCAACACATAGCCATGCTACGATCAGAGTGGTTCCTCCGATCGGCACGATACTCCAATGGATGATCTGGTCCGCAAAAACAATGCTGTAGAGACCACCTGAAAAACAGAGTGTTCCAACAAGGAATAACACTGACGCAGCACATAGCAACTTGGATCCTGCGGCGCGGGTGGACAAAGCGATCGCTGCTAGAGCCAGGGCATGATACATCTGGTATCGAACCCCCAACTCGCATTGATCCAGTTTCTTAGCCACGATATCCGGAGCCAGTCCGCGTTTCTCCAATTGCTTGGGAAGGGAATGGGCTCCCATAGCTCCAATCCCAACAGCGATTGCTCCGAAAATCCCAGCGAGCAACAATAGCCATTTCGACAAGTTGTTCATTTCACAGATCCTCAAAGGGGAGATCCGACGGGCGCCGTTCTGTTAATCCCTGCTTGAAATGCCTACGGCAGACGGTAACGTAACGTTCATTGCCACCGATCTGGATCTGCTCTCCTTCTCGCATCGGGACACCGTTGGCATCGACTCGCAGAACCATCGTCGCCTTGCGTCCGCAGTGACAGATGGTCTTGATCTCTGTCAGAGTATCTGCCCAGGCCAGCAAATGCTGACTTCCTTCGAAGAGATTTCCTTGAAAATCGGTCCTCAAGCCATAGGCCAGGACCGGAATATCGAGGTTATCGCAAACATCGCTGAGTTGTCGTACCTGACTCTTGGTGAGAAACTGCGCTTCATCGACCAACACGCAGTGGACGCGTTCGGTCTCGTGCCCCCGCTCCACCATCCGGAACAGATTATCATTGCCTGAAAATGGGATAGCATCCGCGCTGAGTCCTATCCGCGAACTCACTCGTTTTTCACCAAATCGCTGATCGATTTCGGGAGAGAAAACCAGCGTTCGCATTCCCCGTTCACGGTAGTTGTAACTCGACTGAAGCAGAACCGTCGATTTCCCAGCGTTCATAGTCGAATAGTAAAAATACAACTTGGCCAACGGTCGAACTCCCGGTATCCAACACTGCTCCCAATAGGCAAAACCACTCTCGGTACGGTAGTATGGGATTGGAATCGTTTTTTGTCATCCCTCGGTCATGTAGAGCATCCTGATGAGTGAAACTCCAACCCACGATGGCGTTCCCGAGATCGACAGCAATATCTCGCAGTCTCAGATAGTCTTTTCTGATTCCGTCCCGCGTCGCTGGATCTTAAAAGGATCTGCGGCGTTGGCGGGGCTTTCTTCATGTCGAGGGCTCACTTTTGCTACTGCTTGCGCAATTGAACCATTCGACCGACCGAAGCCTGGCAAGCTGCGACTTAGCATGGCGGCATACTCTATCCGCGATCTGCTTAAGCAAAAGAATTCCGACTGGGATCTGTTTCGGTTTGTGGATTACTGCCATGAACTGGGACTCGACGGTGCCGAGTTAACCAGTTACTACTTCCCGGAGAACGTTGACGATGCCTACCTGACGCGATTGCGACTTCACTGCCACCGACGGGGCATCAGCATATCTGGAGGTGCGATTGCTAACGACTTTTGCCAGAGCGATTCAACCAAACGCGCTGCCGATATCGAACACACGAAGCGGTGGATCGACCGCTATGCGATTCTGGGTGCACCTGTGATTCGTATCTTCGCCGGTGGGCAACCGAAGGGTGAAGAGTGGTCGACAACGCTCAAGCGATGCACCGATTCCATCGATGAAGTTGCCCAATATGCAACCAAGCGTGGAATCTATCTGGGACTGGAGAATCATGGCGGGGTCACATCCACCGCAAGTCAACTGCTGGAAATCGTCCGGAACGTGAAGGGGGACGGTTTTGGGGTGAATCTGGACTCGGGCAATTTCCGCTCAACCAACGATCCCTACTCGGAACTCGAGCAAATCGCCCCCTATGCAGTCAACGCTCAACTCAAGGTTGAAATGTTTCCGGGAGGAAAGAAGGAATGGACCGACATCCCTCGGGTTCTACGAATACTTGCGAATTCCGGTTATAGTGGCTTCGTCGCCTTGGAGTACGAAGCGAGCGATCCGCCACTGGAAGCAATCCCTCAGTGGATTGCGAAACTCCGAGCGAGCCTTAAGGAATTGCAGGGCTAAGGAGCCGTTTGGACCATGCCAACTTCATTATCGGAAAGCCAGCAATGGCAGGAGTCTGCGGCCCAAGGGATCCCTTCTCTAGGAATTGTCGAGACGAATTCTTGGACATCTGCGATGGTGGCATGCGACACGATGGCCAAGTCAGCACGTGTCGCGGTCGTACAGGCCGAATGGAATGACATGCTTGGAGCAGTGATCAAAGTCGTCGGCATGCCGAGCGATGTCAGCACCGCCGTTGAAGCGGGGGCGAGAACCGCCGACTCCATGAAGCAATTGCGATCCTCCGTTTGGCTCCATCGTCCCGATCCCGACGCGCTGCGAGCCATCATCAGCCCACCGGAATACAACGTTCTCATCGAACAGTCAGTCGTTAAGCAACCCGTATCGGAGTCAGAACTCATGAGCAATTCATCGGCATCGGGCTTGGCCCTAGGCTTCATCGAAACCCAAGGCTTCACCGCCGTATTCGAGGCGATCGATACGGCCTGCAAAAGCGCCGCGGTTGAAGTTGTAGGCAAAGAAAAACTAGGTGGTGGTTACGTCACGGTCGTGATTCGAGGCGACGTGGCAGCGGTCAACGCAGCGGTCGAAGCGGCCAAGCCCAAGATCGAGGGTCTCGGTAAATTGATCGCTTGTCACGTCATCGCAAGACCCAGCCCGGCGGCGCTGAGTTTGCTCCCCAAGTAGACCGCCTGCCGTAAGTCTTGCTATAAGTCCATCGCGCTGAACAAACACTTCTGTAGACAAGATAGCCAAGATAGCGCCGCCTTTCCCAATGAGAATCACAAATGGCTGAACTTCGATTTACCAAAATGCATGGGGCAGGTAACGATTACGTTTACCTGAACGGCTTCGACCAAACACTGCCAGCCGACTTGGAA
>JBILVV010000411.1:0-4483 GCA_044370255.1 Pirellula sp. | reverse complement strand
CGGCTTTGGTTGGCAGTGCATCATCGCCCGACGGTTGGCAGAACGTGGCGTACGATTCCTCGAATTGATCGACACAGGCTCCAACAGCGCCGAAAACTGGGACTCGCACGGCAACATGAGCGATCACGAGAAACTGGCCAAAGCGATCGACCAGCCGATTGCGGGTTTGATCACCGATCTCAAACGCCGCGGGATGCTCGACCGTACCTTGGTGGTTTGGACCACTGAGTTTGGGCGCACACCGTTTCACCAAACTGCAGATCATCCGGGGCGTGAGCACCACAATCTCGTTTTCACCTCTTGGATGGCGGGCGGTGGTATTCGACGAGGAATCGTCCATGGAAAATCGGACGAGCATGGCATCCTCCCTGCGGAGGGATCGGTCCACACGCACGATCTGCACGCGACCATGCTGCACTGCCTCGGACTCGATCATGAGCGCTTGACGTACCGGCACGCAGGCCGGGATTACCGGCTCACCGATGTCGCAGGAAAAGTGGTTCGTGAGATACTTGCATAATTAGGTCCCGTGCTCAACGAGGGACTTAAGCCATTTCTCGCTTATGGGGAGCACCCGAACGTACGTTCGTGAGAACGGACCCAAGCTATGATTAATAAGCCTATCGTCTTAGTAACGAAGAACGATGTGAACAACGAGAAAGACGGATCTGCTGGTGCCGTACAAATCGATGGCTCGTTTGTCACTGGCAAGGACTAAGACGCTACCGAACTCGTGATTCAGAAAATTCTGGGCCAAATTCGTTGAACCCATCAACCCGCCTAGGAACGCATGGTAGGAAGCACCGGTTACCACGCGAGCAACGTCCGTTTACAATGCCTTCTAGGGCTGGCGAGCACAACGTTCAAATCGCCCAGCACATCCTTTCCACTTCGACGTAAACGATGACGGCACCCATGCAATCGATAACGATCACGATGCCAGACGACTTTCACTTGCATGTTCGCGATGGCGAACTGATGCGACTCGTCGTACCGCATACCGCTCGGCGGTTTGCTCGCGCGATCATCATGCCAAACTTGGTACCCCCGATCGTTTCTACGGAGCTTGCAAGGCAATATCGAGACCGCATTCTCGCAGCGGTTCCCAGTGACGCCTGCTTCGAGCCTTTGATGACGCTGTATCTCACAGAGCAAACACCGGCAGCGGAAATCGCGGTTGCTAAGGCGAGTGGTTTTGTACACGCCGTGAAGTGGTATCCTGCGGGTGCGACCACCAATTCGCATCATGGTGTGCAAAACATTGAAAAGTGCTTTGAGGTGCTCGAAACGATGCAACAGCACGACTTGCCACTGCTCGTACATCCCGAAACGACGGACCCAGCCGTCGACACGTTTGACCGCGAAGCGGTCTTCATTGATCGTATTTTGGCGCCTGTCATCCGGCGTTTTCCGAATTTGCGAGTGGTGTTGGAGCACGTGACGACTAAGCAAGGGGTTCAATTTGTTCAAGATGCATCGTCGCGGGTCGCGGCGACCATCACGGCGCATCACTGTTTGCTCAATCGAGTCGCCTTGTTTGAAGGTGGACTGCGTCCGCATCATTACTGTTTGCCGATTTTGAAGCGAGAAGAACACCGCGCAGCACTCGCTAAAGCGGCAACGAGCGGACATCCGAGGTTCTTTCTCGGCACCGATAGTGCACCGCATTCCCGAACGGCCAAGGAAGCCGCCTGTGGTTGCGCGGGTATCTACACCGCGCATGCCGCGATCGAACTGTATGCGGAAGTCTTCGACCGCCTTGGAGCCTTAGACAAACTCGAGGCGTTTTCGAGCTGCCACGGTGCCGACTTTTACGGTTTGCCGAGAAACAAAACCAAGCTCACGTTGGAACGCACTCCCTGGCAAGTGCCAGAGTCGTTTTCATTTGGCACGGACACCATCGTGCCCTTCCGCGCCGGCGGTCAGGTGAATTTTCAAATGGTCGACGGAAGTGCAATTGCGCAGGCATACCAGTGACTTTTGCGATATCGAGATCCTTAGGAACGATGGATCGGTGATCGGGATCAAGGGAGAAATGAAACTGGATTTGGAACAGCAACGACGGCGACGTCGCAAGGTCGCACCCGCGTCTCCTGCGACCTGTTCCACCATTGCGACCTGTTCCACCATGGGGAGATGTACAACCACAACAGAAACCCCACCAGAACGATCGCCCCCGTCACGCCAGGTCCGGGCAGCAAATCGCTCAGTGACGGTATCCGATCGAGAATCGACAGAATGCGACTCTCCGCGCGCCTGCTCAGGCGACATGTACGAGGGTGTACCCAAGATGGTTCCGTCCATGGTTACGGTCATTTCGTCGGTTTCTCGCTTCGCCAATCCAAAATCGACGATGTAGGGTTTATTGTTATTATCGAGAAGGATATTGGAGGGTTTCAAATCACGGTGGACCACCCCGGCCGCATGCGCGTAACCAATAGCGTCTGCTATCGTGGCTATCATCTTTGCTGCTTCTCGCACGCTTAGCTTCTTCGCCAAATGCGCCAGATCCAACGGACTGGATCAGATCAAATTGTCCAATCGATTTCTTAGCATTGCCGGCAAACACAACCGTTGTCTCATCGAGCAAGTCAAAGGTTTGTGCACAATGGCTGCATTTCAAGCTGGAAGCATCATTACTTGCCTCGATCTCGACGCTTGCGGAACATTTTGGGCAACGCGTTTGCATTGAATTTACGATCCTTTCTCGAGGGTGCTTGGCCAACCGGCAACTACAATTCGAAAATGAACGCAGTGCATCCTGCAAGGTACCATGCCGCATCTTGCTGGGATCATTTATCGAATCGTAATCACGGTGGTTGATTACTGATCCGCTGTTTAGTGGCGTCCAAACCAAAACACCATACCATTTTGACATGGTTGCGAGTTCAAGAAACCGCCTCCACTAAAGCCACTTTGCGGTCCGTCACAAGGTGGCTTTTTCTGGGGTGTCTGACACTCGCCTTGCCTCGCAGAGCGTATCTGAATCAAGAAGGTCTCATTAAATCGCCAACACATTTGGCAAACATTCAATCGAAACCAGAAGATATCGAAACACCGGAAACCGCAAGCCTTCAACCGTTTGGCACTCAAAAGCCACTTATTTCCCCTGATTCCCTTGGGTTTCCTCCCAAGACTGGATGGATTGGGACAACGCGATATACTGGCATGTTTTTCATCGGCTCGTCTACGGAAATCCATGAATATCTTGTCCCACGAACAGGCATCCGCCACGCAAGCCGACAGCCTACACAGCGAACGGGTCCTGGTGCTCGATTTCGGCTCCCAGTTCGCGCAACTCATCGCCCGACGCGTGCGTGAGCAAAACGTCTACTGCGAAATCGTTCGCCACGATATCTCGATTGAAGCAGTTCAGGCTCGCAAACCCTCCGCGCTGATTCTATCGGGCGGCCCCTCAAGCGTTTACGAAACCAACGCCCCGAAATGCGACCCGAAGATCTTTGCGCTCGGCGTTCCCATTCTCGGCATCTGCTACGGTATGCAGTTAACTGCCCATGCGATGGGTGGATCGGTCAAACCATGTCCGGCCCGCGAGTTCGGTCGGGCTCGACTGCAGATCACCAACATGGAAAAACTCTTCGCTGGTTTCCCGCACGAGATTGATGTGTGGATGAGCCACGGGGATCAAGTGCATGAATTGCCCGATGGCTTCGAACCACTGGCAGCGACCGCGACGTGCCCGATCGCTGCCGTCAAGCACCGCTCGCTCCCCATTTACGGCCTGCAGTTCCATCCCGAGGTTTCGCATACTTCGCTCGGGAGCACTTTGATCCACAATTTTCTTTACAACATCGCCGGTTGCGAAGGGCGTTGGCATCTATCCGATTTCGCACAGCAAACCATCCAAAGCATGCGAGAACGGATCGGTAGCGATCGAGTGATTTGCGGTTTGTCGGGAGGTGTCGACTCGTCGGTCACCGCCGCTCTTCTCTACAAAGCCATCGGACCGCAATTGACCTGCATCCTGATCGACAACGGCCTGCTGAGAAAAGATGAGCAGTCGGCGGTGATCTCAGAATTCACGAACCACTTCAGAGCTGACTTGCGAGTCGTCGACGCCAGCGATCGGTTCCTGTCCGACCTTGCTGGCATCCGCGATCCACAAGAAAAACGACGACGCATCGGCCACGCGTTCATCGACTGCTTCAAGGAAGAGGCTTCCAAGATCAACGGTGCGAAGTATCTGGCCCAAGGGACTCTTTACCCCGACGTGATCGAAAGCGGCGCGGCTCCCGATGGACCTGCGGCCACGATCAAGCTCCATCACAACGTCGGTGGTCTTCCTGAGCAATTGGGCTTTGAATTGGTCGAACCGCTGCGAGACTTGTTCAAAGACGAGGTTCGACGCCTTGGGTTGGAGTTGGGACTCCCCGATCATTTGGTGTGGCGTCATCCCTTCCCAGGACCGGGCCTCGCCGTACGATGTCTAGGTGAGGTCACCAAAGCCAAGCTCGATGTACTG
>JBILVV010000068.1:0-15538 GCA_044370255.1 Pirellula sp. | reverse complement strand
AACAGCCAAAGAGAATCTCGCCGGTTATGTAGAGATACGCAACGCGCCGGTCAGCAAAGACTCCGGAGCCTGGGATCTCAAGCGGGATCTTATGGAAACGATTGCTCAGAAAGTCGCCGAGGTCTACCGCGATGCCCCGGAGGCAACGATCGGCATTTTGACTCGAACCAACGACGAAGTAGGGGAACTGATCACGCTCCTGCGCGATCGCGGGATCGAAGCCAGCCAAGAAGGTGGCAACCCGCTGGTCGATACTGCGGCTGCCTTAGTTGTGCAGAGCGCCATTCAATTGGCGAACCACCCCGGCGACACGCTGGCTCACTTTCATGTTGTCGAGTCACCGTTAGGATCGTATTGGTCTGAAGAGCAACGAGCAACCTCGCAAGGGATCTCGCGCTTTATTCGTCGGGAAATCGACCTGATGGGACTGGGGGTAACTGTGAGCAACCTGGTCGAGCATCTTGCTCCCTCATGCAACGCACGGGATCAAGAACGGCTCAAGCAGCTCGTCGAGGAATCGTACCGTTTCGTCAGTGCGCGCGGTGATGATCTGCAGGCATTCATCGAATACCTGGACTCGCATCGCGTATCCTTGCCTTCCGAGAGCCGTGTTCGAGTCATGACCATCCATCAAGCGAAGGGTCTCGAGTTCGATGCGGTGTTTTTGCCCTCGCTTCACCAGAGTATCGCATCCCATCCGTCTCCGTATCTTGTCATGCGGGCCACTCCGACATCGCCTCCATCGGGGATCGTGCGCTACATGGGAAGAGAGCTACAAAGGTATCTCGATGTTCCGTGGCAGTGCGCCTTTAAGGAAGCATCCTACCAGCAGCTTGGTGAAGCGCTTTGTTTGTTTTATGTCGCGCTCACACGAGCGCGTCAGGCACTCTATCTGTTCACTGTCCCACTCAAAAATGTCGGGCAGAACTGGGGGTCGGCAATGCATAGCCTCTATGGCACCGAGGCTAATTGCAATGTCCCCGATGCATTGATCTATCAATCCGGAAACCCGCAATGGTATCGGCCAAGCAAAGATGCAAGCTCGGTGGATCAAATGGCGGATCAAACCTCGATCGCGACAATATCGAAGGTGGATGAATTGGATGGAGAAGAGGAAACCGCAATCAGCACTTCGGAAGAATCCGTAGCGACTATCCGGTACTATCGCATTTCGCTGGCTGCACCTGCCCAGACTCAACCGATCGACATTGTCGCCCCGAGCTCCCTCAAGGATCGGGACATTGGTATCGAAAGCAGCGAAGGGAGCAATCTGGGAAGTCTCTGGCAAGCCGACGACAAACAGGGAGCGATTCTCGGCAAGTTGGTACACCGTTGGATGGAGGAGATCCGGGAATGGGTCGAGGACGGAGTACCCGGCAAGAAGCGATTGGCTGAGATTGCTAACGCCGATTTGACTCAAGACGAACTATCGCAGATTCGCATTGCAGAGTGTTCGGAACGCTTCAGCAAGTATCTCGAGAATACGGAAGTACGCAGGGCTTTGTCGCGAGCTCGCTACGATGACTGGCACCAACCGAAACTGCTCAGGCTTGAGGTTTCCCGTGAACGGCGACTCTTGGAGCAATTCGAAGGCAAGCTTGTGCGGGGTTCAATCGATCGCTGCGTGCTCGGCTATGATGGAGATCGCGTCATTCGTGGGGAAGTCCTCGATTTCAAGATTGATCAATACGATGGCTCCCAAGCTCTTGAAGCTTGGCTTGCGGAACGAATTCGGGTCCATGCCCCTCAATTGCAGTTGTATGGTGGCGTCCTGCGCCAACAATATGGACTCCGTTCGGACCAGCTCGAATTGACGCTGGTACTATTAAGTGTGGGCCGAGTTGTTTCGGTCCCAGTGGTTGCCCACAACCCGCCTAGCGATGCATCCTCGAGAACCCAAGTATTGTAATCCGCAAGCCTTTGCATTCTTTCGGGAGTCTGTTGCAACAATCGAGACTCCGACGGGTTTGCTATCGGGTGCCGCGTCGATAGCGATTCATTTCCTGCCGAATGAACCGCTCCGGTCGTCCCTCGAATCGGTAATCGACATAGCCTCGACGGTGCGTAAGCGAGTTCACTATGCAACACCGCAGGCATTGGTTGCTCGATTGCACGAAGTGATGTTTGATGAGCTTGGTTTTTCCGGAAACGAGGAAGACTACTACGCCATCGACAACAGCTTGCTCCCTCGCGTTCTTCAAACCAAGCGAGGAATTCCGATCACCTTGAGCTTGGTCTATTTCACTGTTGGGCGGTTGATTGGTCTGGAAGTGGAGGGGGTCAACAGTCCCGGTCACTTCCTGGTGCGAGTTCATCTCGGAAGCGACACGATGCTGGTCGATCCTTTTCATGCAGGCCGCGTTCTCTCTGCGGTGGAGGGAGTCGCGATGATTGAACGAGTGGTGCAGCAACCATGGCAAGACGATGTCGATTGGTTTCCTGTGTGCCATCCGCGACAATGGCTTGAACGCATTCTCAACAACCTTCGCTCAACCCTCATCCACTCCGGGAATTACAAGGATGTGGCGGCGATGCGGGAGCTGCAATCGGTCCTGAACGAAGGTCAAGCTTGAGTCTGTTTTTTCGCTCATTTTGGTCGGTTCGTTTCCTCGAAGTTGCCTTTTTCGATGTGATCCTAACCCGAAGCGTGAGCGAAGGATGGACTTGCGTCGCTTGCGACGTCTTCCCTCGTGCGGCCCTCGTTCACTCGTGATTGGGGCTTTTGTGGTAATTCGGTCGAAAGTTCTCGGAACGATCGCGGGCAGGATGGATTGTTGAATTGCCCGGGTTGCGGGTACGATACCCGTTCTTCGAAACCCACCCTTGGATTCAGGAAGGAATGTAGGCCGATGGCCAAACCGCGAGTCTTGATTGTTCGTGCACCGGGTACCAATTGCGACATTGAAACTGCATTCGCATTTGAGCTTGCAGGAGCCGAGACACAGCGGCTGCATGTGAATCAAATCATCGAGCATCCGCGACTCGCCGAGCAGTTTCAAATTCTCTGCTTCCCCGGTGGCTTCAGCTATGGGGACGATATCGCTGCAGGGAGAATCGCTGCGGTCCAATGGCAAACTCGATTGAGCGACACACTGGCGCAGTTTCGAAGCGAGGATCGGTTGGTGCTGGGGATCTGCAATGGATTTCAAATCATGATGCGGTTGGGGATCTTCTTTGACGACGAAGCGGACGAAACCCCAGCAACGCTCACGTGGAATCGTCAAGCGCGATTCGAATCCCGATGGGTTCATCTCAAGCCGGAATCCGATCACTGCGTCTTTCTGCGAGGAATCTCGGAGATCTATCTTCCGATGGCGCATGCCGAAGGTCGCTTCTTGATGCGCGATGCTGCGACGCATCAAAAACTGCAAGCATTCAATCAGATTGCACTTCGGTATTGCGATCCCCACGGCGCGACCGGAGATGGGGAATTGAGTTTCCCTTGGAACCCGAATGGAGCTCAAGCAAACGTAGCAGGAATCTGCGATGCATCAGGACGAGTGTTTGGACTGATGCCCCATCCCGAACGGTTTCTGTTTCCGACCAACCATCCGAACTGGACTCGCATGGAGAAACTGCCGGAACATGGCGATGGATTGAAATTGTTCCAGAACGCGGTCACCTACTTCAACTAGCGCATGAACGTTATCGCGAACTCCTACAGCATTTACAGCACGCTCGACCATCTCAGGCGAGAAGGAAAGAAGATCGGAGTGGTTCCCACGATGGGGGCTCTTCATGAAGGACATTTATCGTTGGTTCGGCGAGCCAAGTCCGAATGCGATGTCGCTGTTGCCACCATCTTCGTCAATCCTTCGCAATTCGGTCCGAACGAGGACTTTCAGAGGTATCCGCGGACCCTCGAGGCGGATTTGGAGATGCTTCATGCGGCTGGTTGCGATTTCGTATTCACACCTACGGTCGAAACGATCTATCCGGAAGGGTATTCGACTTACGTCGAGCCCCCGGAAGTAGCTCAACGACTCGAAGGAGCTTTTCGGCCAGGGCACTTTCGCGGTGTCGCCACGATTGTATTGAAACTCTTTATGCTGATCCCGGCACAGGTTGCCTATTTTGGGCGCAAGGATTACCAGCAAGTAGCGGTCATCTCGACGATGGTTCGGGATTTAGCGGTCCCGATTCGTATCGAAGCATGCGAAACGATTCGCGAAACGGACGGACTGGCGATGAGTTCTCGAAACCGATACTTGTCCGCATCAGATCGAAAGCGTGCGTTGGGATTGAGCCGAGCATTGCAACGGGCCCAAAAGATGGTGGATGCTGGTTGCACGAACGTATTCGAACTTGAGTCTGCGATGCGTGAAGTTCTTGTCTCCACACCGGTTGACTCCATTGACTATGCCGTTGTCGTGGACACGGAAACCCTTCAGTCGATAGAATCAATAAAACATGCAGCGGTCGCTTTGATCGCTGTTCGCGTTGGCAAGACACGGTTGATCGATAACCAAACATTGGTGCGACGAGCCTAGCGGCTTCACGGAAGGAATTCCGCACATGCGTCAGACACTCTTTTACTTGCCCCACCAAATCGGACCGCTCCCTCTGTTTGGCTGGATCAGTTGGGCAATGATCGGGCTGGTTCTTTATGCTGTTTTGATCATCGTGCTGAGCGGACGAAAATCGACATGGATGAATATCATCAGCGAAAACGGTCTCAATTGGGGTATCGGCGCCGTAGTCCTCGGGTGGTTGCTCCCTTCGGTCGAAACCAAATTGTTCGCAGGTACTCCCGAACAGATTGCGATCGGTGTGCCAGTGCGCGGTTATGGCGTGATGCTGATGCTTGGAGTCATTTCCGCAGTGGCTATCGCTAATCGACGGATCGAGCGTATCGGAGTTTCCCGAGATGCTTTTCTCAGTTTGGCGCTGTGGGTCATTCTCGGTGGACTCGCCGGAGCAAGGCTCTTCTACGTGGTGCAGAAGTGGAATGAACTCGGAGAATCCTTGATCGAAAAGATCAGTGTGGCATTTCAATTCACCGAGGGAGGCTTGGTCGTCTACGGAAGTGTTCTTGGAGGGATGGCGGGATTGGTGATTTGGACTTGGCGAAACCGAGTGCGTCCCTTGCCACTTCTGGATGCTGTGGTCCCCGCGTTCTTTATTGGTTTGGCATTGGGACGGATCGGCTGCCTACTCAACGGTTGCTGCTACGGCGGTGTGTGCGATTCCCATTTGCCATCGGTTACTTTCCCGCCGGGATCGCCTGCCTACATGGATCAACTTGAACATGGACAACTGCTGGGAATGCGAACCACAAAGGGAGAGGATGACGCCCGCCTCATCGAATCGCTCGACGAAGAAGGATGGGCATTGTCACGAGGATTGCGCAAAGGACAGATACTCAAAAAAATCAATATCTTTGTAGCACCGCCCTCTCCCGTGGATCCAACCGCGCCGCCCGAACTCGAAGCGAGTTTGATGGTGGATGAAAGGCGAATCTCGGTTCCCGCTGAATCGTTTCCCAAACGTAGCCTGCCTGTCCATCCATCGCAAATCTATGCATCCATCAGCGGATTCCTGTTGTGTCTGTGGGCGCTGTCGATTTCCCAGTGGGAAAAACGACCAGGTCTCGTGTTCGGAGCCGGATGGGTCGCCTACGGTATTGTCCGCATCCTCGAGGAGATTATCCGGGTCGATGAACATGGAGTCTTCGGAACCCCGCTCAGCATCTCGCAGTGGGTGAGTGTTCTAGGTATCGTAGCGGGAGTATTTATTCTATTTTGGTCCTTTCGATACGGATTCCGTCCCCAAGAACCGCAAGCAACAACATAAACGCATCGATGTACCAACTCACCAAGATTGCATCCCTCAAAAGCGTTTCGCAATTCCGAAGCCATACGCAGCAGGTCGGTGCTGATATTCCGATCGACGATGCCATCGAATTGCATGCCGAGTCGAGTTTGATGCGATCGATCCGATGGGGAAATCGAGCCATCGGAAACCGTATCGCCGTTCAGCCGATGGAGGGTTGGGATGGCACGACGGATGGTGGCATTACCGAACCGATGATTCGGCGCTGGCGACGATTCGGGGAATCGGGTGCCAAACTCGTTTGGGGTGGAGAAGCGATGGCGGTCCGTCCTGACGGACGCGCCAATCCCAACCAATTGATCTTGATCGAACAGAATCGAGCAGGGATTCGAACGCTACTTCAATCGCTTCGCGAGGAGCATCGAAAGCATTTCGGGCGAGATGATGACTTGGTGGTCGGATTTCAATTGACCCATTCCGGACGCTACTGCCGCCCACATGATCATCATCACTGGGAAGGTCGCATTGCGCATCGCCATCCGCTTCTCGATCTGCGATTCGGCGGTGCCAGGGATGAGCAAGTTCTTTCCTCAGTTGAAGTACGAACGCTTGTGAGCGACTACGTTGCTGCTGCGCAAATCGCGGCAAAGATCGGTGCTGATTTCGTCGATGTGAAGTGCTGTCACGGGTATCTATTGCACGAATTTCTGAGTGCTCGAACGCGCGAAGACGAATACGGCGGTTCACTCGAGAATCGAGCACGAATTGTCCTCGAGATCATCGAAGGTATCCGGTCAGCTTGTCCCGAGTTGGGAATCGGAATACGCCTGAGCGCCTTCGATACCGTTCCCTTTGAACCGGATCCCTCGACCGCTGTTGATGGTCGGCTCGGCCAAGGACGCCCAATGCAACATTCCCACCTGCTCCCGTATCGCTGGGGTTTCGGGGTCGATCCTGAGAAACCTAACGAGATGGACCTCGATGAGCCGCTTCGGTGCATCGACTTGTTTAAGCAATCCGGCGTGACGCTCGTCAATGTTTCGGCCGGAAGCCCGTATTATTCGCCCCACTTGCTTAGGCCCGCGGCGTTCCCGCCCTCCGACGGCTATCAACCTCACGAGGATCCGCTGCTTGGTGTTGCGAGGCATCTGCATGTCACACGGGTCATCAAGGAGCGTCATCCGGAACTTGTGGTCGTAGGCTCAGGTTACTCGTATTTGCAGGAATATCTGCCGCATGTCGCCCAGTACACCGTGCGGAACGGTTGGACCGATTGCGTGGGACTCGGAAGAACGATGTTGTCTTATCCGCGTGTCTTGCGAGATGCGGTCGACAGCAAGACCGCTGCGAGAAAACTGATATGCCGAACGTTCTCGGACTGCACCACTGCACCACGAAACGGATTGCCCTCGGGCTGTTATCCGCTGGATGATTTCTACAAGGGAACTCCGACGGCGGAAGCGGTCAAGGAGATCAAGAGCCGCCTGTGATGCCTGACGTGGCAGACGCCGGCAATCACCATTCAAGCATTACAGTTCAAAGGGATCTTCTGCGGCTTTTTCGCCGTAGATAGGCAGATAGCGATAATAAACTTCGAGCATCATGGTTTTCATGCACGTAACGTACATTCGACCTCCCTGCTCGGAGCTGATACTCTCGTCAACATACCAACTCCCTGCCGCGTGACCAACTTGAACTTGGCTAGAGAGCAGTAGGTCGCGCATGCGTGTATTCCAGCTTTCCCACTCCGGCCCTCCGTACTGCTTCATGACTTGAGTCGCGTAGTAGTTGTAGTAGCTGTTATTAGGCGACGGGCCATCAGTGGCGAATCTTTGTACTGCTGCTTTGATCGACGGTTCCTCCTTGCTCCAACCCGAATACATTCTGCAGAGCACCCCGCATGCGGTCATAGCCGGACTGTAACCCGCGGGATCTTTCATTTTGCTGTCGAAACTGTAGTGATAACCGAAACCGCCCGGAACCATCACCGAATCCAAGAATACATTTGATCGCCGAACCGTATCCAGGTCGTAGTTCAAGCCGGCCATAGCGGCGCTTTTGATGGCCATCATTTGCCATCCTACTACGGAGGTATCTCCTGGCAGTTTACCGATCGGATACGGAGAATAATGCCACCCGCCGGTCAGAGGATTCTGCGCGTAGGTCAGGAAATTGACACTCAGTTGTGCTGGCTCGAGCAAAACCGGATCGCGTGTCATACCATAGGCTTCGCACATCGCGATGGCTGCGATCCCATGCGAGTACATGTCGTCGAGCCCCTGGGAGTGTCCATCACCCCGATACCAACCACCGATCCCTTTTTCGACCCGAATGCTCTGGATCAAGAAGCTTAGCCCCTTGAAAACCGTCGCTTTGTATTCCCCTTCGAGGTGGGTTTGCCCAGCACCGAGAAAGCACATCAAGGCCATGCCGGTCGCTGCATTCAAGCTATTAACACGCTTGCCAGGGTGATCGCATTGGCCGCCGCAAACGAGCGGGTGTGTGAGAGTCCATGCACCTGTCTCTGGATTCTGGTGGGCTGCGAGCCACTTTAGTGCCATGGCAACAGCCCTTTCGGTGTCGTCATTGCCACCGAATTTCTTAAGCATATCTCGTTTGGCTTCTTTGTCAGAACGTGCCCCCATCGCCGCACGCATGGCTGCATTGCTCTGTGCGGAGATCCCCGAACTTGGAGCCAACGCTTGACTTAGGGATGGCATCGATACCTCAGGAGCAGATGCGACCAAGCTGCTCACGTCCAATGCCACTTCCGTTTGCACAACACTCGATTCGACCGCAGGAGCCTCGCTTGGAGTTTCATTCTCCGACTCGCTGCTCAGTTCAGCAGTTGAGTTATCCACGGAGAATTCTTCTAAGCCGTTGGTTTCCGAATCAAAGTCGCTCACATTGAGCAACATTTTCAGTTCTTTTTGAATTGGCTCGATGTTCCAGGCCGCTAATCCCAAGAGTGCAACGACATGAACCGCAGTACTGATACCCCAACTGGGCAGGAGCGACCATATGCTGCCCTTGCGATGTGTTTCAAATGTTTGGGGATCATTGGTCGAAGGTTGCTGTGGAGCGATTGTATTTACCGACTGCTTGATCGAAGCCGGTCTCGATACCGGGGACGAAGCAGCCCCGCTCTTGTTGGTTACTTGCTTGAGACCCTGCGCTTTGCCCGTTACAGGTTTCGTTGGCTGTGGACCGGAAGCCTTGGGGGCGGGAGCAACTGGCGTCGGAACCGATGGGCTGGGATCTGCAGGGGTACCAGTGAACTCCTCAAAACCTGGAAGGCCCAACATTGGGTCTTCATTTTCTCCTGGATTTCCCATCATCATCCTCAAATTTCTCTTGGGGTGGGCGGCTTCGCCTTGACAAATGTTATGGTAACAATTCACAACAGTGTCGTGTACTGATTCTTGCCTGAATTTAGTCAAAGAACAGTTCGCCTGTACCCAAACAACCTCGGACATGTCTCGCTCTTGAATAGCCTATCCATCCCCACGGGCCCCTTTTTCCCAAGACTCGCGATACTTCTCAGCTTGCTTTCCTCAATGGCTGGTTGTGGGGGCTGGAGCCGTCCTACCCGGGTCGAAACCTCGAACAAAGAGCTCTCCAAGGCTGCAGCGGGAAATGACCATGAGTCCTTGCAGCACGAGCAAGCCAAGTCGGAAACATCTTCCCTAGTGCTCGTCGAGGTTGAGATTTCGGGGTTTCAGAGTCAAGAAGGTAAGTGTCGCGTGGCCGCCTACGATTCTCCATCCGGATTTCAGAACCCAGACCGTGCCGTCGCTCGCGGCACGATACCAATCGATGGCAAGTCGATCCGCTGGAGTTTCGAATGGAATCGGGAAAGCGATGACACAGGTCCCAGACAGTTGGCCATCTCGGCCCACCACGACCGGAACGAAAATGAGGAACTAGATAAGAATCTCGTTGGGATGCCTACCGAGCCTTACGGATTCTCGAACAATCCCAAAAGAGGCTACGGACCTCCGAAGTTTGAACAGGTTGCGGTCATCCAACCCGACGATGCGTCGCTGTCCTCTCCTTGGCGGATCGAGATCACCATCAAATGACAGTCGCGATTCTATGACTCGATATTCCATCTCGGGCCAAGGCCATCCCGAATCCGGCAACTCCAATGTGGGACTTCGACTCAGTCAGCATGCTGAGCGAGCTCCCGAGCAACTCGCGATTGCTACTGCCACCGGATCGCATCGACAAGGAACCAATCGGTCTTACTCGACCATCACAATGGCGGACCTGGATCGCCGTTCGACATCCATCGCTGCGGGACTGCAAGGGATAGGTATTGGACCCGGCAAACGTATTGCGCTACTGGTTCGTTTCGGCGAAGACTTTATCACCCTCGTATTCGCACTCTTAAAATCGGGGGCGACGTTGATCCTGATCGACCCGGGGATGGGTCGCAAACATATCCTGAACTGCCTCTCCGAAGCTCGACCGGACGGGTTTGTCGGGATTCCCTTAGCTCAAGCAATCGTGAAAGCTAAGCGTTCTCTGTTTCCCCATGCGCATCTTAATGTGACTGTCGGCCGTCGCTTTGGAATCCTACCATCCCCGACTCTCCATGATTTGGAACGGACCTACCGCGCCGGTGATTTTCTTCCTCCTGAAGCCCAGATGTCGGACCCGGCCGCGATCATCTTCACAACCGGCAGTACCGGTCCACCCAAGGGAGTCCTCTACACGCATCGAACTTTTCATTCGCAGATCGATATGATCTCTACCCACTATGGCATTGCATCGGGTCGCAAGGATCTCAGCGGCTTCCCATTGTTCGGACTCTTCAACGCAGTGATGGGGACATCGACCATCCTGCCGGATATGGATCCAACACGTCCCGCCTCGGTGATTCCGAAGCGACTGCTCGATGCGATTGAGCAATGGCAGATCGATCAATCCTTCGGCTCGCCCGCCCTGTGGACGCGTGTCGGCGAGTACTGCAAAGCTTCCGGAAGACGGATGGAGTCGTTGCGACTGGTCCTATCGGCAGGGGCCCCAGTGCCAGCACGCGTGCTGGAGCAAATCCGTGGTGCCATGCATCCCGATGGTATGATGTACACCCCCTACGGTGCGACGGAGGCTCTTCCCGTAGCCTCAATCGAATCGCGAGAAGTACTTCAAGAAACCCGTTTCAAAACGGAAAAGGGAGCGGGCACTTGCGTCGGGAAACCATTCCCGGGCATCCATTGGAAAGTCATCGCAATCACCGACGAGCCGATACCGACACTGAACCAAGCTCGTGAAGTTGCCCAAGGTGAAATCGGTGAACTCATGGTCTCAGGACCGCCAATCACACAAACCTATGTAACGCGAATCGATCAAAACGCCATTCATAAAGTCGCACAAACCGATAACACCAGCAGCGAAAAATTGATCTGGCATCGCATGGGGGATGTCGGATATCTCGACGCCCAAGGACGCTTCTGGTATTGCGGTCGCAAAGGTCATCGCGTCACCACGCGAAACCAAACGCTTTTTACCGAACCCGTTGAAGCGGTCATCAATACCCATCCAAACGTCTTTCGATCAGCGCTCGTTCCGATCGGGACCGCGCCTGATCAACGCCCTTGTATCATCATTGAACCCTGGGCCGCGAAACGCAAAGACGTGGAAAAAAACTTGGAAAGCAATCGATCCGAATGGCTCGCTCTGATTCGCGATGCATTACCCGACGTCGACATCGAGAATTTTCTTGTCTATCCGAAATCCCTGCCGACCGATATCCGCCACAATGCCAAAATCTTTCGCGAGAAACTCAAACCTTGGGCAGAGAAACAAATACTCAAGCAGGCGAAATAGATCGCGATGCTCGTAGGCGATTCTGAAGGGATTGAGTCGGTTGCTGTTCACTCGCTCGAGGTGTGCGAGATACCGACCACTTGAGGCTCCCGTTCACGCAATCGGCGCAATTGGCCACATGCCGCTTGAATCTCATCTCCTTTGCGTTGCCGGAACATGACGTTGATTCCGCCATCGATCAGAGTCTTGCGAAAGAGATGAATTGCTTCGGGTGAAGGGGTTTCATAGGGCAACCCGGGGACTGGATTGTAAGGGATCACATTCAGCATCGCGGTCCGGCCTCGCAAGAGCGATACCAATTCCTTCGCGCAAGCGACCGAATCGTTGAGGCTACCAAGCAAAACATATTCAAATGTCAATCGCCTCCCTGTGCGTTGAAAGTACCGATCGGCTGCTTGCATGATCGACTCGATGCCAATGCTCTTATTGACCGGAACGAGCCGATTGCGAAGCTCATCGTTGGGTGCATGCAAACTGATCGCAAGCTGATAGGGAGAATCAGACTCCGCGAGCTTGTCGATTGCAGGGGGAAGTCCAACGGTGCTTATCGTGATACGGCGAGGACTGATTCCTAAACCATATTGGCTATCCTTCGCAACCCCCAGCGCTTCGAGAACACGGGGTAAGTTCGCCAGCGGCTCTCCCATGCCCATCATCACGATGTGGCTGAGTCGATCATCCGGTTCGAGCAACCGCTGCAGTTTGAGCATCTGCTCGAGTATCTCCCCTCGCGACAGGTTGCGTTCCACCCCATCGAGACCGCTCGCGCAGAAGACGCAGCCCATCGCGCAGCCGACTTGACTCGAAACGCATATCGATCGTCGCGGACCGTCTCGCAACAGCACGCATTCGATCCGTCCACCATCGGCCAACTGCAACAGAAGCTTCTCGGTTCCATCCACTGATTTTTGATGGGCCGCAGTCACCGAACGAAAGATTTCGAAGGCCGATGCCAATTGGGCTCGCAGTCCCTTCGGCAAATCGGTCATCGCATCAAACGAGTCAGCTCGCTTTTGATAGATCCATGTCAGGATCTGACGAGCTCGAAACTTAGGCCATCCGCGCTCGAGCAACCAATCGATCAACTGCGCCTCGCTCCAATCGAGCAGATAATGGTGCTGCGGCGTCGCGTTGGTAGGAGAGGACTCCACAGAAGATTCGATTGGGGGTTCAAAGGTCATACGATTAGCGCTATCTCCCGGAGGAGACATGGCTCATAAAGAGGACTCGGTTCTGTCGACAAGACCTCTCCATTAGACTCTCTCAACCCCGAACTCGTCGAGTCACAGTTTTTTCCAACATTAACCGAACGGTCGCTCAACCATCGGAATCGATGATCGAACCGGCACCGACTGCTTCCTCATTATCTTCCTCTTCCTCGACTTCCGATTCTCCGGTCCAAACATCGTAGGCATCTTCACCACCCGTCAATTCGCTTTGAATCGTCAGATTGGGATCGGAGATGACACGCAATTCCTGCGAATACTCTTTGCCGTCGGCGGTGAGGGTAACGCGGTAAGTACCCGAGGAGACCGCGCGGGCTCGGCCAAAGCCGCCACCAGCTCCAGGGCCAGCACCAGCTCCGCCACTACCGCCGCCTCCGCGTGGCCGACGCGCGGCCGCTTCGCCACCGCTTCCTTCACCGCTCGACTCCGAGGAACCAGAACCGCTTTCGCTCGAAGATGCTTGTCCAGTCTCTCCCGCCGATCCTTCGCCTCCGGAACCCTCACGAGCTGGCCGATCACCCGCTGGTCGATCACTTCGGCCACCCGCACGAGGGCCACTCCGGTCTCCCGTCCCCTGTCCCTGTCCGCCACCGCGAGTGGGCGGTGGTGCCGTTGCGATCAAGTCCCATCCTACTCGGTGCAATCCTGCATCGACATTGCCTCGCAGTTCTCTTAACACCGTTCCGTTAACATCTTGAATCTTCACGGTGACCTGTTCGGCTTTCTTGGGTAGAGAGTAGAACAAGCTCGCTCCTGCAGCCGGGTTCTCGCCGATATACCGACGATTGGTTGTGCCTCGGGTCGCTTCTCGCTTCCATCGAATGGCAGTCGTCGGCTTGTACAAGAACGGAGACTCGGTCAATTGTGCTGCTGCGAGTTGGTGCAGTGGCGTGATATCTGCAATCCACAGACTTCGGCCATGGGTTGCCGCAACCACCTCCCCATTGTTGGGATGGAATGCGAAATCAAATACAGCTACCGTCGGCAAATTCGAGTTGAGTTTGTTCCAGTACTCTCCTCGATTGGCGCTCGCGTAGACTGCGAATTCAGTTCCCACCAGAAGAACGTTCTCATTGAACGGACTTTCACGCAAGCATCGAGTCGATCCCCACGGCAGATTCGATCGAATCGACTTCCATGTCTTGCCGAAGTCTTCGGACACATAGACATACGGATCATCGTCGTTGGATCGATGGCCATCGAGACAGACATAGACTCGCCCATCCGCAAAGCGCGAAGCTTCGATCGTCGAAACCCAACGCGGAGCGGACAAGTTCAGATTGCGACCTATCTCGGTCCACTCCTTGCCACCATCGCGAGTCACCCACAATGCTCCGTCGTCGGTGCCAACATAGAGCACATTGGCATTGCGTGGCGACTCGGAGAGAGCCGTTGCTGAACCTCGTTTGGTCAAGGTGATCTCGGGAGAAATCTTCTCGAGATTGCTGCCTCGATCGAGCGATCGAAATACGTAGTTGCCTGCGGCGTAGAAGATACGAGAGTTGGCGTTCGAAAGTATAAAGGGGGTATTCCAGTTGAAGCGATACGCTGGCTCGCCTTCTGGTGCCTGGGCTCGAATCGATGCTCGCTCGCCCGTCTTCATGTGTCGTCGCCCCATGTTTCCGTCTTGGCTGGTCCAGTAGACCAGATCCGGATCATTGGGGTCGACGCGGCACATGAATCCATCGCCACCGCCGACACTGAGCCAATCCTCATTGACCGGCCCACTGCCGCTAAGGGACAGGGAGGGTCCCCCCCAGGTGCCGTTATCTTGCAGACCACCATAAACGTAGTACGGATACTTGGGCGCAATCGCGACGTGGTAGAACTGACCCAAGGCCAAAGTGTTGAGATGGTCCCAGCGATTCCCGCGATCGTAGGTGGTGTAGACTCCACCATCGACACCGATGACCATGTGTCGCCCATCGCGAGGATTGATCCACAACGCATGTCCGTCAGCATGAACGTTGCGACCGAGATTCGCGTCGAACGTCACGCCCCCATCGCTAGACTTGTACTGCGATACACCGAGCAAATAGATCTTTTGATCGTCGCTCGGATCGACGCGAATCACGCTGAAATACATGGGACGCGAGTGCAAGCTGTTGATTCGCGTCCAGCTCTCACCACCGTCGGTCGATTTGTAGATGCCGCCGTATTCGTAGCCTTTGGCACCCTGTTGATCTTGAATATTCTGAGCCTGTCCGCCAAGCGACGCGGTGTAGGGCCGAGGAGGTAGCGGCCGATTTTCGACGACGACTTCGATCTCTTTTATCTCGGTTGCCCGAGCCACCTTCAATCGCAGTTTGTCGCCAGCTTTCATATCCCGCAACATCGCGAGTGCGGCTCGATAGTCCGACACTTCCTTGCCCTGAATCTCTTTGACAATGTCTCCTTTCATGACCCCTGCTTTCGCTGCAGGGCCATTCTCCGTGACCTCGGTGATCGAAGCTCCACCTCCTGGTGCGTTTTGACCGGTGATGCCGATGTAGGTGGGGGATTGCTGCGCACTTGCAGTTCCTCGCCCACCGCCTCCACCGCCACCACCTGCAGGTCGCTCCTCCATGACGATTTCAAGTTCCTTGGTTTCACCAGCACGGACGAGCTTGACCTTGACCTTATCACCGGCGTTCTTGGAGGTTGCTTTCTCGGTGACCGACTCCCAGGATTCCGCCTTGGCGCCGTCGAATTCGACGATGATATCGTCC